>LSZA01000070.1 GCA_001637315.1 Phormidium willei BDU 130791
TCGCGAAGCGTTCGGGAACCGAATAGGAATCTCCACGCATAATCTTTGATTGGCGTGGAGAGGATGTCAAACTCAATAAGTTGATTATTCAAGAAAACCTACCATGTCTGATCCTCAATCCCGCCGGGAGTATATTCGCGACATCGCCGCCAAGGCGACGAAGGATGACCATCCATCCCGTTGGTTTGAGCAGGTGTATACCACGGCTGAGGGAGAATCAGCGGCAATTCCTTGGGCGCAGATGCAGCCAAATCCCCATCTGTTAGCCTGGTTAGATAAGTGCGATCGCCCCAGTTCCTCGCAACGAGCCTTAGTCGTCGGCTGTGGCTTAGGCGATGATGCTGAAGCCTTGGCAGAACGGGGCTATCAGGTCACAGCCTTTGATATTTCCTCGACGGCGATCGCCTGGTGTCAGGAACGATTCCCCAACTCCTCAGTGGAGTATCAAGTGGCCGACTTATTCGAGTTCGCTCAAACTCACTCACAAGCCTTTGATCTCGTCTTTGAATGTCGCACCATTCAAGCCCTCCCCCTAACGGTTCGCCAGCCAACCATCAGTGCCATTTGCCAACTCCTGGCCCCCGAGGGAACCCTAGTCCTGATTACCAATGTTCGCGAGGATGAGGCTGAACCCGATGGACCCCCTTGGCCCCTGTCAGACACAGAACTGCAACAGATTTCTCAACAAGGTCTGCAAGAGGTTCAGCGTCACCGCCCTAGCGGAACGAAGCGGCCCACACTTTGCCTAGAATACCAACGAGTCTCGCCAAACCTGTCGTGACCCCTCTCAACTCTCCCCAAACCAAAACTCTCGCAATCGTTCATAGGTTCCATCCTCAATCGTTTGCAAGAGGGCAACATTAATCGGTTTCAGGTAGGGACTATTGATCGGGAGTGCAAAACCATAGAACTGACGCTCAAAGATCCCGCCAACGAGTTGCCCTGGATTGCCCTCATGGCTCGCATAATGCTGCAATACGGGGGCATCATAGACGATCGCCTCGACCTCCCCTCGTTGCAAGGCCTGATACATCTGTCCGAGATCGGTATATGCTACGGGAATCGTGGGACTGTTGGCCAGAAAATCGGCGGCGGTACTCGCTTCAACCGTCGCCACCCGTCGCCCAGCCAGGTCATCGACGGACTGAATCGCTCCTTGCAAACCATCCACGGTGAAAATGGTGGTCATGCTGGCGATGAAATAGCCAAAGACAAAATAGCCGGCACACATCCATAACAAAGCGACCAGTTTACCAAGAGGGCGTTTTGGGGTTTTATCGCCATAGCCGACGGTGGTCACCGTGACAGCAGCCCACCAGAACGCGTCCCAAATCCCCAGAGGATAGGGTCGCGGAAAATCGGGATTATGCCGATGTTCGAGTAACCAGATCAGATGAGCCACCAGTAACAAAATCAGGATAAAGACACCGATGGCCCCGTAGAAGGTGGGCGAGGAGACAATCCCCAGGGTGGTTCGCTGAAGTTGCCCCAATAATCCTCGATTCTGCTGATAGACGAGAATCTGTAAGCCTGACTCCAGAATGGGTTGCGAGAAATTGAGCCGTTTTTCCCGGTCGGCGGTGATGCTGATGGCCCCAATGCCGATGTCGGCCTGGTTGGACTCGATCGCCTCGAGCAACCTGTCAACACTCTCAACGGCTTCGATCGCGTAGGGGACATTAAGGCGACGACTGATTTCTTGCCAGAGATCAATGACAAATCCTTGATATTGGCCATTGTCTTCGATCACGAGGGGCGCAAGCGGTCGCGTGACTACTCGCAAAGGGGGACCTTCCGTTAAGGGTAGGGTGACCGAACCTGCCGTCCCAGGACGCCAACAGAGTGCGATCGCCAGTATCAGCATCATCACCCAAGACCAACGGACCCAAGACCGGACCCAAGACCAACGGACAGTGCGACGAGTCTGGGAGTTTTTGAATCGCAATGGTGGCATCCTTTGACCTCAATGGTATTCTCAGCTTGATGAGTGGGTCAGCTAGGGACAATTGGCTAGAGCGACCCCGCATTGAGCCGCCCTGGGGAAGCGATCGCCTAGAATAGTCAGTGCCATATACGATGCCCCTTCTCTATCAATGCACGATGAGCCAATGCACGATGAGTCGACCGAGCCGCCAACCCAGCCTAATCATAAATCTCTCAGCTTTAAAACGAAACTAGCCTACGGGGCCGGAGATGCCGGGGCCGGGATTACGGCCACGTTGCTGGCGTTCTCGTTCTTGATCTTCCTCACCAATGTGGCCAACCTGCGTCCGGCGTTGGCCGCAACGGTCTTGCTGATTGGTAAAATCTGGGATGCGGTCAATGATCCAATTATTGGCTATCTCAGCGATCGTACCCGCTCGCGGTGGGGTCGCCGCCATTCCTGGATGTTGGTCGCCTCGATTCCCTTTGGCGTCTTTTTCTTCCTCTATTGGATTGTCCCCACCTTCAGCGAAGACCCTGGATTGAACCAATGGGCGCGTTTTATCTATTACACCGTTATCAGCATTATCTTTAACGCCGTTTCCTCGGCGGTCACATTGCCCTATACGGCTCTCACCCCAGAGTTGAGCCGAGACTACGATGAACGCACTAGCCTCACCAGTTACCGGTTCTTGTTTTCCATTGGTGGCAGTATTTTAGCCTTGGCGTTAGGGCAATTTTTTGCCCTGCAATTTCCTGATGACAGTATTGCTCAATATCTGAGTTTGGGAGGGGTTTGTGCCATTCTTTCGGTGTTACCCATCTACTGGTGTGTTTTGGGAACCACTGATCCTACGGCTTTTAATCCCCGTCAGAGAGAGACGTTGACCAGTTCAGAGTTGGATCTGCGGCCCTCGGGATCGATTTGGATTCAGTTTAAGGATGTGCTGCAAAGTCGTCCATTTTGGTATGTAATCGGCATCTATCTATGTTCTTGGCTCTCGTTTCAGCTAACGGCGGCCATTATCCCCTACTATGCCGTCAGTTATATGGGGATGAGTTCTTACTTTAGCGTCGCCCTGGTGGTTCAAGGGACAGCCATGCTGGCTTTAGTGTTCTGGAATTGGATCAGCTATAAGTATGGACGCAAACGCACCTATTTTGCGGGCATGAGTGGCTGGATTGTCGCCCAGATACTACTGTTTTTCCTGCCGAGCGATCGCGTTGACTGGCTCTATCTCCTCTGTGCATTGGCTGGTTTGGGAGTCTCGACGGCCTATCTGATTCCTTGGTCGATGTTAACCGATGTCACGGACTTGGATGAACTCAATACCGGCGAGCAACGTCAGGGGACGTTTTACGCCTTAATGGTCTTTTTGCAAAAAACAGGCTTAGCATTAGGGATCTGGTTGGCTGGCATTATTTTGGAACTATCGGGGTTTGTTGAACCTCCTCCTGGAGAGCCGATTCCGCCTCAACCGGAGTCCGCATTATTTGCCATTCGTCTAGTGGTTGGCCCGCTTCCGGCCCTGTTATTGATGATGGGTTTGCTGCTGATGTACCACTATCCGATTACTCGCGAACTTCAGGAAACTGTGATCCTACGACTGCGAGAACGCCGTGATAGCCTGGCCCAAGCCCAACCCCCCAATGGCGAGATTGAGGGTTAAACAAAACTGAGACTTGGGACATTGCCCAAGTCTCAGTTTTTTAGGGAGCGGCGACGGAATCGATTGACCGAACCACGATGTCGCAAACTCTATTTGATGATGAGTTTCGCCATCATCCCTGCACCACGGTGGGGGGTGCAGAAGTAGTTGTAGGTTCCGGGAGTCGCATCGTCGGGAATGGTCACATCGTAGCCATCGCCAGCGGAATAGGCTAACTTCGTGTTAGACAGTTGTTTGGCAACACCAGCATCGGGGGCGTTGGCTTCATCAAAGACAACGTTATGGGGAGGAAGTTTGTTAATGACCCAATGCACGGTGTCTCCAGGGCTGACTTCTACGGTTGCCGGCTCGAAGGCTAACATCCCGTTGTCGGCACCCATTTTAATGGTGACATCTGCGGCAGCAGCGGGAGCCACGGACATCGCGAAGCTACCGATAACCAGCACGACTGCAAAGAAAGCTTGAATTAAACGTTTCGACATTATTTTATTTGCCAATCTCAATCATCTATGACGGAGCGTCATAGTCATCATTGTAAAGGAAAATGTACGATCGCAGTGACAAGCCGTCAAATTTCTTTTTCATTCTCGCCTGAGGCCCCCTGATGACACTTCTTGATATTCTCCGCCAGGATTACCAACGCTTCCCTGAGAATCAGACCTACGAGATCTATGCTGAGGATGTCTATTTTAAAGATCCTCTCAATGAATTTCGTGGCTGCGATCGCTACCGTCAGAATATCCACTTCATCGCCACCTGGTTTAAAGCGGTTCATCTGGAGTTGCATGATCTCTCCCAGGAAGGCGATCGCATCCGCAGTGATTGGACGTTAAGCTGGAACACCCCCCTACCCTGGTTCCCCCGCATCTCCATCCCCGGCTGGAGCGAGTTAACCGTAAACAGCGAGGGGAAAATCAGCCGTCACCTCGACGACTGGCATTGCTCCCCCTGGCAGGTGTTACGACAACATATCCCCTTCACCTCTCCACCCAAATTTCAACCATCTCTAACGAGTGATAGACGCAGCGACTGCCAAAAAACGTTAAAGTAAACAAATGTGTAGCACTTCTCAGAATTAAGGACTCACCCCAACCATGCGAATTATCCTCATGACAGGCAAAGGCGGCGTAGGTAAAACCTCAGTCGCCGCCGCCACCGGGCTGCAATGCGCCCAAAAGGGCTATCGAACCCTAGTTCTCAGCACCGATCCGGCTCACTCCCTAGCCGATAGTTTTGATCAAGAACTCAGCCACGAACCGCGTCTGATTCAAGAAAACCTCTGGGGAGCGGAGTTAGACGCTTTGGTGGAATTAGCAGAGAACTGGGGTTCGGTTCAGAAATACATTACTGAAGTTCTGCAAGCCCGAGGCTTAGAAGGCGTGCAAGCCGAAGAACTGGCCATCCTACCGGGAATGGATGAGATTTTCGGCTTGGTCCGAATGAAACGCCACTATGATGAGGGCGAATATGATGTGCTGATCGTTGACTCAGCCCCCACTGGAACGGCTCTGAGGCTGTTGAGTTTGCCGGAAGTGGGGGGCTGGTATATGAGACGATTTTACAAGCCGTTACAGGGCATTTCAGTGGCGCTACGTCCCTTAGTCGAGCCGTTGTTTAAGCCCCTGGCGGGGTTCTCCCTGCCCGATCGCGCCGTCATGGATGCCCCCTATGAGTTTTATGAGCAAATTGAAGCCCTGGAAAAAGTCCTCACCGACAACAGCCAAACCACAGTGCGTCTGGTGATGAATCCAGAGCGGATGGTGATTAAAGAATCTCTACGCGCTCATGCCTATTTAAGTCTCTACAATGTGGCCACAGATTTAGTGATTGCCAACCGCATTCTCCCGGACAATGTCACTGATCCCTTTTTCGTGCGCTGGAAAGAACAACAGCAAGTGTATAAGCAAGAGATTCATGAAAACTTCCATCCTTTGCCCGTCAAAGAAGTTCCGTTATACTCCGAGGAAATGTGCGGTATGGAAGCGTTGCAACGCTTGCGCGAGACGCTCTATGGCGACGAAGACCCCAGCCAAGTTTATTACGAGGAAAATACAATTCGTGTTGTTCAAGAAGAGGGAATTTATCGTCTGGAGTTATATTTGCCTGGCATCACCAAGGACAAAATCCAACTCTCGAAAACCGGCGATGAGTTAAACATTTGCATCGGTAATCACCGCCGCAATTTGGTCCTGCCTCAAGCTCTGGCGGCTCTACAACCTTCGGGGGCAAAAATGGATGAAGATTATTTGAGGATTCAGTTTAGTTAGAGGGAACAGGGAACAGGGAACAGGGAACAGGGGGGAGAAGGCAAGAGGCAAGAGGCAAGAGGCAAGAGGCAAGAGGGGGCTACGTGGACTTGCAGTGGCCTCCTGGGTGCTGGCCGGGTTTTGGGCCGATGAGATTTCTGCAACTCGGAATCATGGTCTCGGAACCATGGTCAATTAAAATCATCTCGACCTGAGTGGTTGTACTCTCCAGAATCGACGTGAGACAATCCTTGATATGGGCGGCCTTGTTACCGTCAAGCTCATCCCATGCCCATCGAGATGCCCCGTGGAGAATCGCCAAATGGCAAGCGCCATGAATACCAAGCCGTTTCAACGCTATTTAGTCAGCACATCAGCCGTGGGGATTTTCATGATCGCAGCCTTAGTCGCTGTGGTGGCCATCCTTCCCCTGTCCGAACGACTCAAAGAGGGGGAACAGCGTAACTTAGAATTTGCGGCGACCACTCATGGTCGAACGGTGCAGGAAATTCTCTCTCGCCTGACGGACATTGCCATGCAGGTGACCAGCCGGACTCGCGCTCGTCAAGAACTCGAAGCCTATAATCGCGGGGAACTGGAGCGAGAGCCATTTGTGACGAGTAATCAACAGATTTTAGGGGATGCTCTCGACCAGTCCCCTGAAATTCTTGGGATTACTCGTCTCGATGTCAATAATAATTTAGCGGTACAGGTCGGGCAAACAATTCCTACAAGAGACTGGATTGTTCCGAGCCAATCCGCTCAAAATGCTCAATTGGGGTCTCCCTTCAGGTTGGAGGAGGGTCAGTATGCGCTGCTCGTGGCCGCTCCAATTCTCAACGGTCAAGGACAACGGGTGGGAACGGATTTGGTGTTGTTTGACATTTCTAATTTGGAGAGTCTAACCCGTCAGGGACAACAGCTCGGGACCAGCGGCGTGATTGTTCTAGGTCGGCAAGGCAACGGTGGTAGTGAGCTGTTGTTTGATGATGATGACCTCGAATATCGGCAGCCGTTGGAGGAGGCGTTAGCTGAGGCCGTGGCTGGGGAGGTTCAGCTGCGTTTAGTGGAAACGAGGCAGGAGGAGATTGCGATCGCCAGCTTACGCCTAGCCAATCACGATTGGGCCGTGGCCGTCAAACTCGACAGCCAGGAACTCTATCAGGGCATTATGGAGGATATCCGTAACCTGGCTGGAGTGATCATTATCCTGACTGTCGTGGGGAGTGGGGTGATGGTGCTATTGTTGCGGCCCTTGGCGGGACAGGCGATCGTGCAAACAGAAGACTTGGAACAGCAACTCAACGAAACTCAAGAACTGCTGGCCCTGAAAAATTCCGCCCTAGACCAGCAACGTCAGAAAGAGCAATATCTCCAAGCTGCCATGGAGCAAATTGAACGGCTGAGAGCGTCAGCCCGTGAGGTCTATCATGAATCCGAACAGGCCGAATCGACCTCTAAGGAAGCCTTAACGTTAGTCCATCAAGGGGCAGAAGATGTGGCCAATGCTCTGTCAGGAACTCAGGCGTTGCGCGAACAGATCCGGGATATTTTAGAGGAGATGCAGCGGCTCAATGAGAGTACCGATCGCATTGGTGTCATCGCTCGGCTGGTGGGGGATGTGGCCTCGCAGACCAATATGTTGGCCTTGAATGCAGCGGTTGAAGCCGTCCGGGCTGGAGAGAAGGGTAAAGGCTTTGCGGTGGTGGCGGCCGAAATCCGTAAACTGGCGGATCAGAGTCATCAGTCGGCTGAACGGATTCGCCATCTGAGTACCGAGATCCAAACGGCGATTCGCTCAACATCTACGGCGACCCAGTTAGGCACGGAAACGGCAGATTCTGGGGTACGAGTTGCGGGGGAAACCGCTGAGGTCTTCGCGACGGTTCAGACATCAATTCAGGCTGTAGCCCAGACCACGAACCGCATTGCCCAGGTGAACCATCACCAGGCTCAAGAAATTGAGTCCTTGGTGCAGACGTTGCACGCTCTCGATGATGCCACCTTGTCTTGAAGGCTTCATCGCTCGGGTGGTGAGTCTTGAGAGCCATCAGTCGGCCTTAAAACGAGAGTTTGTAGAGCATAAAGAGTTCCCCAGGCCGGCGGCTGACCTTCTGGCTGTTGGCTTTAAAGAGACGTTCCCAGTCACTGAGGGGGTCGAGGAACACCTCGCTGCCGAGATAGGTTTCTAAGATAGCCCAATCTTCAGCCAGAGGTGCTTCGGGGTTGAGGACATCAAAGACAAACTGGCCACCGGGTTTGAGAACGGTTTGCACCGCGTCGATCACCCGCTGCCAATAGTCGAGGGGAAAGTAACAACTGACTCCGGTGGCGATGACGAGGTCGAAAAAGTTGGCCTCGTAGTCTTCTAGGAAATGGGCGCCACCGACGGTGACGCCTTTGAAGAGTTTGGAGTTGAGTTGTGGGGCGCGGGATTTGAGGGCATCACAGGCGACGCGGCTAATATCGCGCCCGTAAAAGAGGGCATCCCAGGTAATCCAGGGGTAAATGAGGAAACTGACCCCGCAGCCGAGATCGAGACAGTGTTGATTTTTTTTGGGTTTGGCTAGGTCCCAAAAGGGGGAAGCAATCCGCTGTTGAAGTTTTCCGGCGGCCCAATCGGGAAATAGATCGAGGGTTTCGACTTCGGCGGGAACCTCGAAGGGGTCGCCACGATAGTCTCGATTGTACCGCTCGGAGAGTTGGGCTAGGCGATCGCTGAGGGGAATTTGGCTCACGGGGATTGACGGTAACGACTCAAGACTTCACGAACTCAAAAGTCTGGGATTAGCGCCCTTTGAGGGCTTTGGTAAAGTTTTGACGATAGGACTTGTTGCCAATGTAGAGAACCGGCCACATGAGTGAGAGGGCAATCTGATTGCCAATTCCTCTCTCGAAGCTGGTGCGGTGGAAGCCTTGCCAGAATTTCCAGACGCCGCCGGCGTAGACAACGATGAGGGCAAACAGGAGTAGTTTCATGATGGTATGTCGATCAAGGTGTAAGTCGGTTAGGAAAAGGACGATGACAACTTCGACCCGGCTAGGCTGAGTTAGCCCTGGCGGCCGCAACTGTCTGTTAGGTCTAGTTTAACCAAACTTGGCTTAATCGACTTGTACGGGAACGTCGTCGAGACCAAAATGTTGAATGACTCGGATCACACCGATGGAGAAAATTAAACCCAGCACGAGTCCCCCGAGAACAAGAATGCTGAAGTAGCGGCGTAGGATTGAGGCGGTCTTGTCGCTACGCTGGATGGCGTTTTCAGGAAATTCTCCCTCGGGAGGTTCGGAGTTTTCGTAGACGGGGTCGTTGGAAAGTCCTGGGGTGTCGTTGAAGGGATTGGGACCACCATTGAAGGGGTCAGGGAAGAGGTTGCTCATCACAGTTGTCGGGTTGGGGACTTAAGCCATGGCTTATAGGGTATTCTAAGACATTGGCGTTAGTTACCTGATGATGAGGGTTGGGGCTGATGCTGATGGCTATATTTACCGACGAGGTCTAGGAGTTGTTCTCCATCAAAGGGTTTGGTGAGATATTCGGTGGCGCCGGCGAGGTGACCTTTGACTTTGTCGAAGGCTTTATCACGGGCGGTCAGCATAATGATGGGTAAGTCGGCAAACTGGGGTAAGCTTCTGACGGTTCGACACATTTCTAACCCATCAATGTCGGGCATGGACACATCGAGTAGGACTACGGCGATGCGCTCATGATAAATGGTGCTGAGGGCATCTAAGGCGTTGTCGGCGAGGATGACGCGGTAGTGCTTTTCTAACGTCCGTTGGATGGTTTTTTGCATCACTGGACTGTCATCGACCGCGAGGATGGTGGGGGAGTTGAAGGAGTTGACAGGCATGGCGTTCTCTCAAGAGGGACGTCCCCGTTGCGGCGATCGCAAGTCCTGATTGCAGCGGATTCAAGGATGCGATGAAGGACACCTAATCTCCTCAATCGGAGTCGGGATGGAGGTGCGATCGGCTAGGGTCTAACGGTTTATGTGACCATGGTAACAATTTTTGAGCCGCCTCAGTTAAAAGCTTTTTAAAACTTGAGATCTCTTTTCGTCTCGGCGGGGCCTGAGCTAACGTTCTCACTTTTAATTTTTTTTAATAATTTGAGATTAGAGGTCGGGATTAGATGTTGAGCTTAGAGTAAGTAATCCTACGGTAATTTATCTGGGATGACCCCTAAGAATCCAACTGAAAAAGCAACCCTTGCATTTCATTAAATCTTTAGGAAATCTAAAGATAATCAGGTAAGCTAGAGAGGTAGGGCGACCAAGGCCGGGTTCCTCGATGCGATACAGGTAGATCAATTGGTAAGTTTGAGGGGTGTCCCCGGGCCAAACCCGTCATCGTCTCTTGAACTGGTGCGGGATCGCACTCTACTGATCATGAGCTTTCGAGACAATCATTCACGAGATTTAGTTGCAACGATGGTCTCAGGTTCAGCTGGACGTTCAGCTAGACAGCGTGATTAACCCCCTGATGGCTCTACTTGTCAGTCGAGGCAACTGTTATGTTAGCTCACACCCATCCATCGCGCGCCCATCCATCTCGCGCCCATCCATCTCGCGCATTGTTAGAGGTTGCCATGCCCGAAGCGTCCTGTGCGTTTGACGAACACCCCAATGAGGCGTTCAAAGATCTCGCACGACTTGCCACTTATATCTGCCAAGCTCCGGTTGCGGCTATTGTCTTTAGCAACGGGATGCGATCGAGTGCTGGCCAAGGGTTAGGGGAAACCGCCCCTGGCCAATATCGCTGTTGGATTAAAGCGGCGTTGGGGATGTCGCCTGAGCAGTTTGGCCTCTGCATTGATTTATGTGAAGTCACCCTCGATCGCGATCGCCTGACGGTGATCGAAGACTTAAGTCAACAGCCTCAGTGGAGCGATCGCCCCTTCATTGACAGTTATCCCCACTATCGCTTCTATTGTGGAATCCCCCTCGTGAGTCCCAAAGGGACAACCGTGGGAACCCTCTGTGTCCTCGACAATGAACCGCGTCAGCTCGATTTAACCCAGCGCAAAGCCCTGGCCACCCTCAGTCGCCAAGCGACGCGATCGCTGCGAGCCTTACGAGACTTTGGCACCTATTTTCAACGCTCTCCCTGGCAAGAGAGCCGCAGCCAGCAGCATTATCTCGGTGCAGTTCCCCTAGCCAAAAATCCCTATCATTTGCCCCTCCCCGCCAAGACAGCGGCCAAATCACCCCCCGATGAAATTTCTCGCTTTCGCCAGGATGAAACCCCCAATCGCTTTAGCATCCTAGAGACAATTACCGAGGCCTTTTTCGCGGTCGATCGCCAGTGGCAACTCCTCTACGTCAACCGCCGCGCCGAAAAACTCTGGAACATCCGCCGCAATGAGGTTGTAGATACCAATCTCTGGGAAACCTTCCCCGATTTGATTGAATCGGTCTTCGCGCAAGAATGTCACGCCGCCTTTAACACCCAAACTTGCCGCCATTTCGAGGAATACTACGATCCCCTAGGAATCTGGCTCGAAGTGCGGCTGCACCCGGAACCCCAACGGCTATCGATTTATTTTCGCGATGTCACCCAATACAAAAAAAATGAGACGGTTTTGCTCGAACAAAGCCACCTCTCGAGTCTGGTCAGTTCCGTCAGTAGCGCTCTGGCCCAAAGTCAGACCCTCGATGAAAGCCTCGATCGCAGCATTCAAGCCCTATTAATCCATCTACAGGCAAAAACCGTAGGAATTTGGCTCGTTCAGGCTGATGACCCCGACACAACCACCTTTGACTGCACCGCACAACCCTTGACATTGGTGCAACACAACTGCACCGGAGACTCCCTCCCCAGGGATCTGTTTCCCAAAACGACGGTATTAGAGGAATCCCTCTTGGGTTGGGTGGCCGACATTCGCGAACCCTATATCAATAATCGCCTCGATCGCATTGGCCAAGATTTCCCCTTAGAAGCGACTACCGCCTTACCCGACTCACGATTTGATCCCTCGATTCTCGATGTACCCAAGCTAACAGCCTGGGCCAGAGATCAGAACATTCAGGGATTAGTCCTCTATCCGCTCATTGTCGAAGAACGCCTCTTAGGAGTGCT
This sequence comes from Phormidium willei BDU 130791, assembly GCA_001637315.1. Classification (GTDB taxonomy): domain Bacteria; phylum Cyanobacteriota; class Cyanobacteriia; order Cyanobacteriales; family Geitlerinemataceae; genus Sodalinema; species Sodalinema willei. The sequence goes on from LSZA01000070.1 coordinate 11,921, forward strand.
GTTGATGTGTGGCTGTCATCCCTGGACTGAAGATGCCGTCAGCGTTTTAGATTGGTTGTCGAGTACCATCGGCTTATCGGTTGATCGCTCCTGGGCGCGTGAGGCCCTGGTTAATCGCCGCAAATCCCTACTATTTCGCCTCGCGGGACAGATCCGCAATTCCCTAGATCTCGATACGATCCTAGATACGGCCGTTCATGAAATCCGTAGTCTGCTGCAAATTGACCGCTGTTATTATCTCTGGTGTTCAGGACAAGGTGAGTCTCCCCTGACGTTGGCCGTGACTCATGAAGCCTGTGCGAAAGATATTCCCAGCTTTTTAGGCGAAAGCTTTATGTCTCAGGCTGAACGGCTGGTTCCTAAAATTTGGCAATTGGAAACGGTGCAGTTGAATGATCTCAGTCAAGCTGATGACGAGACACGAGCCTTTTTAGAACCGTTGGATGTTAAAGCCCAGTTGATTCTACCGTTGGGGACTCGCTCTGGACAGTTTGGGGCGATCGCCTGTAGTCATGGCAATGGCCGCATTTGGAATGATAATGAGGTCGAACTGTTGCAGGCGGTGGTCGATCAGTTAGCGATCGCCATCGATCAAGCCGAACTCTACGCCAAAACCTGCGCCGCGGCCCTGGCCGCCCAAACGCAGGCCCGTCAACTGCAAGAGGCCATGGAACATCTCAAACAAACTGAGGCCCAGTTGATTCAACATGAGAAGATGTCCAGTTTGGGGCAGATGGTGGCCGGGATTGCCCATGAAATCAACAATCCCGTCAACTTCATTACCGGCAACATCAGCCACGCTAGCACCTATGTTGAAGACTTACTGGGGTTGATTGACCTCTATCAACGCCATATTCCCGATCCGCCTGAGGAGATTGAGGACGAAATCGAGGATATTGACCTGGAATTTCTCGAAGAAGACTTACCCAAGTTAATCGATTCGATGAAAATGGGGGCTGAACGGATCCGTCAGATTGTCGTCTCGTTGCGCAACTTCTCGCGCCTCGATGAGGCCGATGTCAAAGCGGTCGATATCCATGAGGGGATTGAAAGCACCCTGTTGATTCTCCATAACCGCTTGAAAGGCAAAGGAGAACTGGCCCCGATTCGCGTGATTAAGTATTATGGTGACTTGCCGAAAGTCGATTGTTTCCCTGGATTGCTCAATCAGGTGTTTATGAACATCATCGCCAATGCGATCGATGCCGTTGAGGATCATGGTTTGCGTCATCCGCAATCTTCCGAGACTCCCACCATCACAATTTGTACCGAGACGACCTGTAGTGGGTCAACTCCCGCTGCCAAGGCTTGTACGACTCCCGACAGCGTCACGATTCGGATTCGTGACAATGGACCGGGGATTAAGTCAGAAATGCTAGAGAAACTGTTTGATCCCTTCTTTACCACCAAGTCTGTTGGCAAAGGAACGGGATTAGGCCTCTCGATTGGCTATCAAATCATTGTTGAGAAACATCAGGGCCGCATTTGGTGTGAGTCAGAAGAAGGTACGGGGACCGAGTTCTTGATGCAGATTCCTCTACGTCAGCCGGAATTGGACTTGTAGGGGCAAAAGAAGGGAACAGGGAACAGAAGGCAAGAGGCAAGAGGCAAGAGGCAAGAGGCAAGAGGGGGCTGGAGACAGAGTTTAAATTTCTCACTAAAATTGTTTAAAGTTACTCAAGCTTTAAGCTATAATCAAATCATGAGTAAGTTTAGCATTTCCGAAGCCGCAAAAATCAAAGGAGTCTCACCATCGACGTTAAGACGTTGGGAATCAGAAGGGAAATTAATCCCCGAGCGCACAGCGTCGGGACACCGGAGATACTCTATGTCTCAATTGCTCGGTGTTGAATCTCACAGAGCGTACACAATCGGTTATGCACGAGTCAGTAGCCACGACCAAAAACAAGACCTAGAACGTCAAAAGGAAATTATTGAATTGTTCTGCGCTCAAAATGGTTGGGAACATGAGATTATCCAAGACTTAGGCTCTGGGATGAATTACAGTAAGCGTGGGTTAAAGCGTCTTCTGAGGTTAATCACATCGGGTGAAATCGACAGACTGGTTCTGACCCACAAGGATAGGTTACTTAGATTCGGGTCGGAACTGGTGTTCAGCATCTGCGAGCAGTTTGGTGTAGAGATTGTGATTATCAATCGGACTGAGGATGCCAGTTTTGAGGAAGACTTAGCCAACGATGTGTTAGAAATCATTACCGTGTTTTCGGCTCGTCTTTATGGTAGCCGAAGTGGTAAGAACAAAAATATGGTCGAGGAGTTCAAAAAAATCAGTGAAAAGCTTTAAGACCAAGCTAGACTTAAATAACCGACAAAGAACGCTGATGGCGAAACATGCCGGAGTAGCTCGGCACGCTTGGAATTGGGGACTCGCGACCTGTAAAGAAACATTAGAAGCCGGAGGTAAACTCCCGAGTGCTATAGACTTACACAAGAGATTAGTCGCCGAGGTAAAAAGTCAAAATCCTTGGTACTATGAGGTTTCCAAATGTAGCCCTCAAGAAGCGTTGCGTCACCTCAGTCAAGCGTTTAAGCGAGTTTGGCAAGTCAAAGGAACAGGTTTCCCCAAGTTTAAGAAAAAGAATGTCAAAGATAGTTTTTACCTGGAAGGAAGTATTAAAATTTCCGGTTATTGGGTGAAGCTACCTCGGATTGGCTGGGTAAAAAGCCACGAACAGTTACCGCCAGCTCATCCCAAAAACGTCACGGTCAGTCAGCAAGCAGGGGACTGGTATATTGCCTTCAAAATTGATTTTGAACCTCAAGTCACCCCCAAAATAAGGGAGCGGATTGGGGTAGATGTAGGAATTAAAACTCTGGCCACCCTGAGCGATGGTAAAACCTATCCCAATCCGAAAGCTTATCGTCAAGCTCAGAAAAAACTAGCCCAACTCCAGAAAGAGCTTTGCCGCCGTCAAAAAGGAGGTAAAAACCGAGAAAAAACTAAACTCAAGTTAGCTAAAGCCCACAGACGTATCGCGAATATTAGAGCCGACCATCTACACAAGTTAACAACTTACTTAGCCAAGAACCACGGCGAAGTAAAAATCGAAGACTTAAATGTGTCAGGGATGCTCAAAAATCATAAGCTGGCTGGTGCTATTGCTGATGGTGGGTTTTATGAGTTCCGTCGTCAGCTTGCGTATAAATGCCAGTGGTATGGAAGCCAATTAACGCTAATTGACCCGTGGTATCCCAGTTCGCAGATCTGTTCCCACTGCGGACACCGACAAAAAATGCCCCTGGACAAAAGACAGTATGACTGTCCGAACTGTCACGTCTCCATAGATCGTGATTTAAATGCGGCAATTAATTTGGAAAACGCGGAGAGTTCAACCGTGTAAGCCTAGTGATGGAAAGGTCTCGGAAGATCCAAGCTAGGAACTAAACATCAAATGATTAAGTTTGAGTAAGTTTTAGAGAGCGGAAAAACTTAGGGGCGTACCTTGATGGTTGCTCTCTTTGGGGACTAATCGCCGAAGCGATAGCCTTTGCCGTAAACCGTGTGAATTAGGGGAGGTTCGCCGGAGATAGAGAGTTTGCGGCGTAACAGACGAATTGAGGCCGCCAGGACATTGCTGCTGGGGGGACGATCGCCATCCCAGAGATAGTCATGGATTTGTTGGTGGGTTAGGAGTTGTCCGGGATGGCTCATGAAATAGGCCAGTAGCCGCAGTTCTTTGCCCGACAGCTCAATGGTGCGTCCCTGACGATGTGCCAGTTGGTTGTCGAGGTCGAGTTCGAGATCGCCGACTTGTAATCGCTGTTGGCCCGAGGTTGGGGCGGTTGACGTTCCGTCGGGACGTGGGTGGCGATCGCCGTCCCAATGGGGCGATCGCCGCAGTAAGGCCCGCACGCGAGCCAGGAGTTCTCGCAGTTCAAAGGGTTTGACGAGATAGTCATCGGCGCCCGCATCGAGTCCTAAAACGCGGTCATCGAGGGTATCTTTGGCGGTGAGGAACAGAACTGGGGTGGTGTCTCCATGCGATCGCCGCTCCCGACAAACCTCTAACCCTGAGGATTCGGGAAGCATCCAGTCTAAAACCAATAAATCATACTGATTTTGGGCCGCTAGGGTGAGTCCGTCTCGTCCGGTTAACGCCACGTCAATCTCATACCCTTCCCGTTTCAAGGCTTGCGAGAGAGGAGTGGTTAGTTCAATTTCGTCATCAACGAGGAGAATACGCATGGCGAGGGACTTGGGAGTGAGCGGTGAGGCTGCGTCTATTTTACGGCTTGGGGGGATGTCTCCCGGCTCAGGGTTGATGGGTTTTGGGAAGCGTCAACAATCCGATGCGAGTCGATGGACGTATTGCCAATAGATGCAACCCTAGCCCCCAAGATAGACCCTGTGGGTCATCACAGGTCATCACAGGTCATCACATCTGGGGGCGATCGCGATACAGTACAAAGACTGATACAACGACTGATATCACAACAGACCACATTGTTCGATTCTCATTGTTCGATTCTCATGGCTCAATTATGACTCAAACCCCAAACACACCCTCAACTCTCGGTTCAGAGCGTTCCCAGACCCCATCCCAGACCTCATCCGAGATCTCATCCCAGACTTATGATGTCGAACAGGTGGTGTTGGAGCGCTATCAAGCCGGAGCCGACCAAGTACAGCCGAGTTTGTGTTGTCCCACTGAGTACGACAACACCTATTTGAAGCTGATTCCCCAAGAAATTTTGGAGAAAGACTATGGCTGCGGCGACCCCTCTCGTTATGTTGAGGCTGGCGAAACCGTCTTAGACTTGGGATCGGGGGCTGGAAAAATCTGTTATATCCTGTCTCAAAAGGTTGGGGCTAATGGCTCCGTGATTGGGGTTGACTTCAATGACAAGATGTTAGCCTTAGCTCGCAAGTATCAAGATGAGATGTCCGAGAAAATCGGCTATCAAAACCTGTCATTTGTCAAGGGTAAAATCCAAGATTTAGCCCTAGATATGCAGCAAGTTCAACACTGGCTGAGTGAACATCCGATTCACAGGTTAGAGGACTTGTCTGACTTTGAACAAGCCTGCGATCGCATCCGCCGAGAAACGCCCCTCATCGCTGACAATAGCATTGATGTGGTGGTCTCTAACTGTGTCCTTAACCTAGTGCGTCCTCGGGACAAACAGCAGCTTTTCCAAGAGATTTTCCGAGTTCTTAAACCCGGTGGACGGGCGGTCATTTCCGATATTGTAAGTGACCAATTCCCCACAGAGACGATTCTCAATGACCCCGACTTATGGAGTGGTTGTATTGCTGGGGCGTTCCAAGAAGCGGAGTTTCCTAAAAAGTTTGAGCAGGTGGGATTTCGTGATGTTGACGTCCTTAGTCGTCAAGAAGAACCTTGGCAAGTCATTGATGGAATTGAGTTTCGATCGCTGACGGTTCGCGCCTATAAAGGAGCCGTCAAAGCAACTCCTGAACCTGCGCGATCGCAATCTTCTCAACCCTCATCCACCCCGAAACAATCCTGCTGTTCCTAGTTTAGATGTTAAGATTAGGGTGAGAACTCCCAGAACTCACCCTTATTTCCCCGTTTGAAGATTTTTCAAATATCTTTTGAACATCTTTTGAACATCTAATGTAAAAACCTAAGATTTCTTGTCCTTCATGGTACAAACTCCCACTCGCTCTCAAATCATTACCCCATTTCATCACAAACTGGACGCGCCCCTAACCAAACAACAAATCTCAGTGTTGCAGGTGAACCTCGGGAAACGCTGCAATCTCGCCTGTAGCCATTGTCATGTCGAAGCTGGCCCCAAGCGAACCGAAGAGATTTCGCGAGAAACTTGGCAGGATTTAGTCACCTTGATTGAGCAGTTTTCTCAGATTAAAACCCTCGATTTAACCGGTGGAGCGCCGGAAATGCACGAGGGGTTTAAGCCCTTAGTTGAAGCCGCCAGAGCCAATGGAAAAGAGGTGATTGTCCGCTCCAACTTAACCATTTACTTTGTCCCTGGCTATGACGATATGCCAGAGTACTTCGCTCAAAATCAGCTTCGAGTGGTTGCCTCGCTGCCCTGTTATCTGGCAGACAATGTTGATAAAATGCGCGGAAATGGCGTGTTTGATGAGTCAATTCGCGCCCTGCAATGGCTTAACAAATTGGGATATGGACGCAACCCAGAACTGATCTTAGATTTAGTCTATAATCCGCCGATGCCTTGGTCTCAGGATGACTTTCGACTCCCTCCAGATCAGAAGAACTTAGAAGCTGCCTATAAATCTCATTTAGGGGAGCAATTTGGCATTGAGTTTAACAATCTTTTGACGATTACCAATCTTCCTATTGGACGGACTAAACAGTTTTTGCAACGTCAGCATCTGCATGAATCTTACACAGCTTTTTTGGAGGCGAATTTTAATTCTGCGACGGTGGCGGGGGTGATGTGTCGTAATCAGCTTTCGGTGGATTATCTGGGCAATATCTATGATTGTGATTTCAACCAGATGGAGGGGGTTGACGCTCTCGCGGCGACGGGAGAACGGTTAACGGTACGAACGCTATTGCAGGCGGGGAGTTTGGATGTCATTGAACAAATCCAAACTCGAGATTATTGTTATGGCTGCACGGCGGGATGTGGTTCGAGTTGTGGGGGTGCGTTAACGGAGTCTTAAGGCGTTGGAAAGACTGGCTCCGGAGGGGGGCCAGTCTTTCTAGTGCTGAAAATTTGACGGCTTACCTCGTTGCAACAAGACTGCGATCGGCTTAGGAGATGAAGGCGTTAAGCCGGATCAGGCATTAGGAAAAAATAGATCGCCCAGAGGGTAATTAGCGTTAGCGCGATCGCCGGAATGTTGGTCAGCGTCCAATCCCCGAGTCGCAAGAACAACAGGCCAAACACCATCGAAATATAAAGCAGACTCAGAGGAGCATAGAGAGCCAACACTCGGGCATCACTGGCTCGTTCTCGCCGAGGTTTGCCGCTAAACAGTCGTTTATAGAAGGTGAAAGAGCGGCTGCGTAGATTGTTAATTCCCGTCACCGCCACAGCCAGGTGATAACCATCGAATTTCGCCAGGGGATTGAGGTTCAGGGCCACCGTTAACAGGGCCGCCATCATCAAGAGATAGCTGCTGATGGAGAGCCAACTGCCTTCGACAGCGAATTGCCATACCCAGAGGGCGATCGCCGCAATAATGAATTGGGTGAGAACCCCGGCCCCGACCACCTGAATCCGTTGCCAACGAGATAGACAATAGGAGTCGCTGGTGTCGGTATAGGCGGCGGGAAAGAGGCACATGAACAACAGACCAATTTCTGGAACCATGCCGCCGTAATGTTTGAGGGTGAAGCTATGGCCGAGTTCGTGGATGGAGACGACGGACATAATCAACAGAACAAAGGGAATCATTAACTGTCCTCCCTGCTGACTCCACAGTTGCATTCCCCAATGGGCGATATCGGGCGATTGAGAGAGACCAACGACGAGCGAGGCCGCCAGAAACGCCATCAGAAGCCAGGCCGCTCCTTTCGTCCAGATCCAGCGTAGTGCGTTGATATGTCGGTTCAGCCAAGGATCGGGGTTGAACAGGGGAACTTTGAAAAAGAGCAGTTGCATGGGGTTGAACTTACCCTTAGGCCGTTTTGGGGGGGTCGTTCCCTCCAACATTCCTGTTCTGGAGAGCAGTTGTAGGAGTTGCTGGAGTTTGGCGGGGGAGACGTTGGTTGGTTCTCCGTTAAGGTAGGCAACGATCGCCGCTTGGTCTTTGGGGGCCACTTGCAGGTAGGTGCGATCGCCTCGGTTACGCAAAATCCAGTAACCATCAGCATTTTTGACCCATTGCACCTCCGGTTTGAGTTGAGGACGATTCTCGGTTGGCAGGGTGTCGAGGGCGAGAATCCCTTTACGGATGAGTTTTTGAATCAGCTGCACCACCAATTGGCTGTCTACGAGGGTGAACTCGGCCTGACAGCGGTCTTGGATGTTTTGGATGCTATATTTGCCCGTGAAGTAGCGCAGGGCATAGCCTTCGACGTCTGAGAAGAGATGGCGATCGCCCGATTGGGGACATCGCAAGACGACGCGGCTATCCTGTTTAACCTTGGCCAGTTGCCAGTAAGGACGAATGTCAGGACAAATCCACTCGTCGGCAATGGCTGGGGTGGTAGACACTCGATTAGATGCAGGAGAGATGGGAACCATGGATCACTCGCTTGAAACCCTGTCTTTATTCTGTCGGTTTAACCAGGCGAGTTTTACGTAAATTGCCGCTTTTTGTTACAAAAGTTTACGTCAGATCCCTGGCCGCCACCCAGCCAAAAGCCGGGTTCCCACAGGTGAATCATGTAGAAACCCGGCTTGGTGTCTAACGCATTAAACCTTAACTCGTTAAACCTTAAAGTTTTGCGTCACACGAGTCATGGCTTCTTCGACATTGGCGCGGCTGTTAAAGGCCGAAATGCGGAAATAGCCTTCACCGGCGGCCCCAAAGCCAGACCCCGGTGTTCCGACGACGTTGGCCGTTTGCAGGAGTTTATCGAAGAACTCCCAACTGGATAAACCATTGGGGGTTTTCACCCAAACATAGGGCGCATTCACGCCCCCATAGACCGTTAAACCGGCGTTGCTGAGGCGATCGCAGATGATTTTAGCATTTTCCAAGTAGAAGCCCACTAACGCCTTGATTTGCGCCTGTCCTGCCTCGGAATAGACCGCTTCTGCCCCCCGTTGCACAATATAGGATACGCCGTTGAACTTGGTGGATTGGCGACGATTCCAGAGTTGATGGAGTTGGACTGTTTCGCCATTGGCGGTGGTGGCGGTTAGGGTTTTGGGAACCACGGTGTAGGCGCAACGAGTTCCAGTGAAGCCAGCATTTTTAGAGAAGGAACGGAATTCGATCGCACAGTCTTTCGCCCCTTCAATTTCATAGATAGAGTGGGGTAGACTGGGGTCAGTAATAAAGGCTTCATACGCTGCATCAAACAGGATAATCGCTTGATGGTCTCGAGCATAATCAACCCAGGCTTTTAAATGCTCTTTCGTCGCCGTTGCCCCAGTGGGGTTATTGGGGAAACAGAGATAGACTAAATCGACCTTTTCTGAGGGAATTTCAGCGGTGAAATTGTTATCCGCTGAAATGGGCATATAAACTAACCCCTCATATTTACCGTCGTCGTTGGCGGGGCCAGTATGTCCCGCCATGACGTTGGTATCGACATAGACGGGATACACGGGATCCGTCACCGCAATGCGGTTATCTTTACCAAAGATGTCTAGGATATTCCCAGTGTCACATTTGGCGCCATCAGAGACAAAAATCTCCGAGGCGTCGATGTCACAATGGCGGGATTGGAAGTCCTGGGCGGCGATTTTTTCTCGCAGCCAACCATAGCCTTGTTCGGGGCCATAGCCTTTGAAGGTGGCGCGATCGCCCATTTCAGAAACGGCCTTCGACATGGCCTCTAAACAGGCTTTGGGCAGAGGTTCCGTGACATCACCAATGCCCAATTTAATAATCGGGGCCTCGGGATTGGCCTCCGTAAACGCGGCCACACGACGGGCAATTTCTGGGAATAAATAGCCCGCTTTCAGTTTTAGGTAATTCTCGTTAATCGTTGCCATTATGATTCAATACTCTCAATCAATACTCTCGCTGAATTTTGCGCTGAATCTTGCATTTTATCGCAGCCTAGGGCTTGGGGCTAGGCGTGAGCGGTCAAAACGCCGGGTTCTTGCTGTCGGGGTAAGACATCGAGGATATCTTCCTGAGCGCAATACTCTAAATCGGCGTTACAGTTGAGCCGTAAGAGACGTTGGCCGTGACTGGCGATCGCCATGAGGTCCACCAGGTGATCGCGCCATTGTTCATATAACGCCAAGGCGGCCACCGTTTCATCATTTCCGGCCAGTTCCGCCAAGCTACCAGACCCCGACTCCAGCAAACTGGCGATGATGGCCCCGGCGCAGACGGTATCCTCTAAGGAGTAACTTCCTTGCCAGCCTGACCCCACCAAATAGACAGTTTCCGGCTGGTTTTGGGCTAAAAACTCCGCCACAGCCCGGCGATTCACCAACGCCGCCGTCAGGAGAATTGGCGCGGCTTCGACTCGGTGTAGGGCGCGGGTTCCGTTGGTGGTACTCAGGAACAGACGACATCCTAAGACGCGATCGCGGTGATATTCTAGGGGCGAATTGCCAAAATCGCAGCCCTCAACCTTGGCACCGCCTCGTTCCCCCGCTCGCAGGCGTTTTGAGGGGTCCCAGTCGTCGCTGGCCGCCATGAGTTTATCGATATCGCTAAAGGCTTGCACCGCTTCAGCCCCAGCCGCGAGAACCGTGGCGATGGTGGTGGTAGCCCGGAGAACATCAATGGCCACCGCACAGGCGGGGATTGGCTCAACCGGGGTCAGTTCGGGAGTGTGATAACAATAAACCTTCACAGCAGTTGGGGGCAATTTGACATCAACAACGCCTTTCATCCTATCAGGATGTGTTCATCCCATTGACTCGACGAGGAACGTTGCCAACACTCGTCTGTTGAGTTGTCTCATGGTCGATTCGTTGTCTATGAAATCCCTGTGACCTCCTCTTGAGGGCAATTTTCACCTACACTTCCTATAGTGCAACCTGTTTTTAAAGAACCGTTGGCGAGAGATAGACCCCTCAGCGGTCTGAGCCGTTTCCATCCCTCTATCCCCTCGCTCAATCCCCGTCTATGTTAGTCAAAGCATCTCCGAAACCCTTGCGTTGGCAACGCACCCGAACCTCTCTGTTCGCCCGCCAGGTAGAAATTTTTGCGGCTACGGCCAAGTTATTGTGGTTTCTAGGCTGCGATCGCCTCCGGGGAAAACGTGATTCTAAACATCGGCAACGTCGCGCCCAGTGGTTAGTCAACACTCTTCTCGATTTGGGGCCAACCTTTATCAAAATTGGTCAAGCCCTCTCGACCCGAGGGGACTTATTACCCCTCGAATATATCCGCGCCCTCTCCCAACTGCAAGATAAAGTTCCGCCTTTTTCCTCCGATGAGGCGATCGCTCTAATTGAAAAAGAACTCAAAAATTCCCTCCATAGCCTCTATCGAGACTTTGATTATCATCCTATTGCGGCCGCTAGTTTAGGACAAGTTCACAAAGCCCGTCTGCATACTGGGGAAGATGTAGTCGTAAAAGTCCAACGACCGGGTTTAGAGAAACTCTTTAATTTAGACTTTCAAGTCCTTTATCAACAGGTTGTTTTAGCCGAGCGCTTATTTCGTTGGACGCGAAAATATGACCTCGAATCCATTTATAACGAATTTCGAACTTATATTTACGAAGAAATCGACTATATTCATGAAGGCAAAAATGCCGAGCGTTTCCGAAAAAATTTTGAAGAGTCGACCACTATTTTAGTGCCAAAAGTCTATTGGCGCTATACCACCTCTAAGGTTCTGACCCTCGAATATTTACCGGGGATTAAAATCAACGACAAAGAAACCTTGGAATCCATTGGCATCAATCTCCGGGAACTCAACGTTATGGGAATTGGCTGCTATCTCAAACAACTGTTAATTGACGGATTTTTTCATACCGATCCGCATCCGGGAAATATGGCAGTTACCCCAGAAGGACAGATTATTTTCTATGATTTCGGTATGATGTCAGAAATCAACTCTCTCAATCAAGCTGAAATGACGCGAAGTTTCTTTGCTGTCTTGCGTAAAGACACCGATGAAGTCCTCGAAACGTTGATTTCGATGGGGTTAGTTGAAGAACTTTCTGATATGACTCCCGTGCGAAATCTAGTCCAGTTTGCCCTAGATCGATTTCGCGATCGCCCCATTGAATTTCAAGAATTTGGGGAACTCAAACGGGAACTCTACACCATGTTTGAACAGCAGCCGTTTCGACTCCCCGCCCAAATGACGTTTGTCTTAAAAGCCCTAGGAACCCTCGATGGAATTGCCCGAACGTTAGACAGTCAATATAGTTTAATTGGTTGCGCCAAACCCTTTGTTAAGACCTTAGTAGTTGAAAATCAAAGTGGGCGAGGACAGGTATTTGGTGAGATTACCCGTCAAGCTAAAGGCTTTATCAATCAACGCTTTAATCGCCCCAGTCGGGCAGAAGTGCTACTACGAGAACTGGAAGGGCGACTCGAACGAGGTGAGTTTCAATTCCGCACCAACTCACCAGAAATGGAACGGCAAATGCAGCAGATTCAACTCATGTTAACGGTGTTAGTCTATGCCTGCATCACCGGGTTCTCTATCCTATCAGGGGCTGTTTTTCTCTCAGGAACCTATCCTATTGCAGCTTTTATTGCCTTCGGCATTTCCGGCTTATCCGCGTTCTTTTTCCTCAAATCGTTTCTTATCTTTATTATCCGAGAACGTTTTTAGGGCAAGGGGGAAGAGGCAAGAGGTGGGTTCTCCCCTCCTGGGAGGGGTTAGGGGTGGGTTCTCCCCTCCTGGGAGGGGTTAGGGG
>LSZA01000071.1 GCA_001637315.1 Phormidium willei BDU 130791
CAGCCCCCAGCGAACCCCTAACCCCAACTCCAGAAACCGAGTGTCTCCAAGACACCCGGTTTCTCGGCCCCCAGCGACTCGGCCCCCAGCGAACCCCCTATGTTCCCGTCTTCCATGCAAACCCTCCACCAATCTCTCATCATGAATCGCCGGGTTGAAGTCTTGGCCCGCCATCTGGCCAACCTCATCCCCAAAACCCAACCCCTGAAAGGACTTGACGTCGGCTGCGGGAGTGGCGAAATTGCCCGGGCCATCCAACAACTACGGCCCTACAGTCAACTCAAAGGCGTTGATGTCCTCGTCCGTCGCCAAACCGTGATTCCCGTCGAAGCCTTTGACGGACAAACCCTTCCCTATCCCGATAACCATGTCGATGTGGTGTTACTCGTCGATGTCCTTCACCACACCAACCACCCCCAGCAACTTCTGAGTGAATGTTGTCGCGTCGCCAAACAGGCCATCCTCATCAAAGACCATACCTGTAACAATCCCTTCGACGAAGTCCGGTTACGATTGATGGACTGGGTGGGAAATCGTAGTTATGGCGTTTCCCTTCCCTATAACTACCTCTCCTCTCGCCAATGGACTCGTCTGTTTGACGAGTTAGGCTGGTATCCCGACGTCAAACGAACCCAACTGAATCTCTATCCCCCTCCCTTTAGCTATCTCTTCGACGGGAATTTGCATTTTGTGACTCGCTTAAAACCAACTCCTTAATTTTTGACTTCTAATTTTGGACTGATTCCTTCCCACGATAGCTATGCTGCGTCCCGCTGTGGTGTTTCTGAGACTGGCCATCCCCTTCGGGGTGATATTGACCCTTCTCACCCCTCCTTTCCAATCCCCCGATGAACATCTCCACTTTTACCGGGCCTGGCAAATTGCTGAGGGCCATTGGCTGGCCAGCCAACAACAGGGAGATTGCTATGGTTATAGTCGCTATTTTGAGGATGAACTCTGTCTGGGGGGGGAACTTCCCCAAAGTGTTCTGACGACGGTTCGCCAAGTCTCCCAAGAGGATTTACGCTTCGACTCCAATCAACGCCAACGACCGCAAGATATCGTTAATTTGCTTCGGCTTCCCCTCTATCCTGAGAATCGCCTCTTTCTTAATTTCAAAACCACTGCGTTACATTCCCCGATTCCCTATTTTCCCCAAGCGATAGGAATTACAGTGGGACGGGTATTGCATCTGTCGCCATTGCTGTTGATGTATCTGGGACGATTGACGAATTTGGGGGTTTGGCTGCTGTTGCTGGTGGGGTCGATTCGTCTGACACCGCTGAATCCTTGGTTATTGGTGGGGTTGGCGTTAACGCCGATGTCTCTGTTTCAAGCCGCGTCGTTGTCGGTGGATGTTTTGACCAATGGGGTGGCGTTTCTGTTTGTGGCGTTGGTGTTGCGTCAGGGACAAGCTGAGAGGACATCAGACCCGCTGACTTTAAGAGATAGTTTAGCGTTCGGGGGGTTGGCGATCGCCCTCTCGTTGGCAAAACTAGCCTATTTTCCCCTGACTCTCTTGTTATTCGAGATTCCCCGTCGTCGTTTCGGGTCTTGGCGACGCTATATCTTGACGATTGGCGGGATTATTTTGGCCTCGGTGTTGGCAGTGGGACTTTGGTCGGCGGTGGTGTCCCAGATTTATATTCCCCTACATCCCCAGTTGTCTCCGCCGGCCCAACTGGTCTTTATTCTGGGCCATCCTCTCGGGTTTGTGGCGACCCTTGGACGAACGGTTCAGCAACAGGGGGGAGAGTTGGCCCGTCAGTTTATTGGGGTTTTGGGATGGCTGGATACTCCCCTTCCGGGATTTTTGATTGGGTCTTATTGGGGGGTGTTGGCTTGGTTGGCCCTCATTCCCATCACGGTGGAGGGGAGGTTGGCCTGGCGAGACCGGGGTTGGCTTGCGATCGCCGCCTTATCCAGTATTCTAGTTCTGTGTACTCTGGCCTATCTCTGGAATTTCGTCGGCCATCCCATTATTGGCGGGTTACAGGGACGCTATTTTATCCCGATTGCGCCGTTGTTGGGGTTACTCCCCTATCAGCGTCGCTGGCGTCGTCTCCCCAAGTTGACCCCCTGGCTACTGGTTGGCTATCTTCTCTTTTCCTTAACGGTAACCTGTTTGGTGGTCGGCGATCGCTATTACGGGTAATCGTCCCTGAAATTCGCCCTCAGTTTAACTCCCTATCTATTGTCGGTCATCTCCCCCCTGCTTGCGCTCATCGAACCATGAACGATTCACAAGATTATAACTATTTTGGCGAGAGGATTTCTTGGCTGGATAAATGGCGAATGAAGGCGTCTCTGACCGTTCGCCGCCAACTCTATGATGAGTTTGTCCGGATCGTCGGAGGAGTTTCGGGTAAAATCATCCTAGATCATGGTACAACTCCCGATATTGACCATATCGATAGTAACTGTTTTATTCGTTGGTTATTGGCAGATGGGGCAACGGTTTACGCTACCTCTCCTGAACCAATCGCTCATTTGGAAAAGCATTTTCCGGGTTTAATCGTGATTTCGTTCCCCGCCAAAACTGAACATCTGCCCAACATTGATATGGTCATTTCTTCGGCGGTCATTGAACATGTTGGATGCCAAGCCAATCAACTTCAGTACTTGCGAGAGTTGTTAAACCTCGGTTCAGGGTTGTTTTTGACGACGCCTAACCGCTATCATTGGTTAGATTTTCATACGAAGTTGCCTCTGTTCCATTGGTTGCCTCGCCGCCAACATCGCCGCATTTTACAGCGGTTAGGGTTAACGTTTTGGGCGCAGGAGAAAAATTTACGCTTGTTGTCTAAACAGGATTTGGCGCGATTGGTTTGGAATGTGATTTTAGAACAGGAGGCTGATTATGCGTTGCAATGGATTTATCCTAGGTTTCTCGGTTCAATCTCTAATTTGGGGGTAGTTGCTTATCGAAAAAAATCAGGAAAATAAGCGTTTTTGCTATGATATACTGTACCAGAAAACTGGACTAACACACGAAAAGCGTAAAACGTCTGGATCTTTAGCTTCTAGCTCCTCCCTAGGTGTAAGATTTTTTACCCCTTAAAGACTCTTGAATACGCATTTTTATTGCTTTTCATTGACCGTTGTTTTGCCCAAAAAACTGTTATCAAAGAGAATCAAAAAATCGAATCTATGAACGTCATTCAGACCAAAATCCCAGATGTATTATTGATTGAACCTCAAATTTTTGGTGACCATCGAGGCTTCTTTTTTGAGAGTTTTAATCAAAAACGTTTTGAAGAAAAAACCGGAGTTAGTCCCCAATTCGTGCAGGATAATCACTCCCGATCCAGTCAAGGAGTGTTGCGCGGTTTACATTACCAAATTCAACAGACTCAAGGTAAATTATTGCGAGCAACTGTGGGCGAAATCTTTGACGTGGCAGTGGATGTTCGCAAGAGTTCCTCAACATTTGGTCAATGGGTGGGGTATCGGTTGAGTGCAGAAAATAAACGACAACTCTGGATTCCGGCTGGGTTTGCCCATGGGTTTGCGGTTCTGTCTGAGGTGGCGGAAGTTCTCTACAAAACCACCGATTACTATGCTAAAGACTACGAACGTAGTATTCTTTGGAATGACCCGGATTTGGGGATTGATTGGCAGTTAGGAGACATCAAACCTCGACTGTCGGCTAAAGATGAAGCCGGGGTGTTGTTGAAAGATGCGGAGGTGTTTGAGTAATGCGTATTTTGTTAACTGGAGTTAACGGACAATTGGGGTCAGAATTGCAAGGAACCCTGGCCCCCGTGGGAGAGGTGATTGCAGTGGGCCGCGATCGCCTAGACTTGTCACAACCCGACCAAATTCCCGCCGTGGTTGAGGCCATCCAACCGGATTTAATCATTAACTGTGCCGCCTATACCGCCGTCGATAAGGCGGAAACTGAGGCCGACTTGGCCCAGACCGTGAATGCGATCGCACCGGGAACCCTGGCTAAAACCGCCGCCAACTTAGGGGCGACACTCCTCCATATTTCCACGGATTATGTCTTTGACGGCACTCAAAGCCGTCCCTACCTCGAAACCGACACCACCAACCCCATTGGCCAATATGGGAAAACGAAATTTGCCGGGGAAATGGCGATTCTGCAAACCGGGTTCCCCCATATCATCCTACGCACCGCCTGGGTCTATGGCGTTGGCGGAACGGGAAATTTCGTCAAAACCATGTTAAGACTCGGCCAAGAGCGTCCTGAACTGCGGGTTGTGGCGGATCAGGTGGGGACTCCCTCCTGGACTGGGGATATTGCTGAGGCGATCGCCCAAATTGCCCGCCAACACCGAGATCTCGAAGGAACCTATCACTTTACCAACAGTGGCGTCGCCAGTTGGTATGACTTCGCCGTGGCCATCTTTGAAGAAGCCACCGCCTTAGGGTTTCCCCTACAGATTAAACGAGTCGTTCCCATCACCACCGCCGAGTATCCCACCCCCGCTCAACGTCCCGCCTATTCCGTCCTCTGCGGCAAAAAGTTAGAAGCCATACTGAATAAGCCTGCACCCCACTGGCGTCAGGGGCTACGCCAGATGTTAGCGGGGTTGCAGGCTTCCTTAACCGATTAAACGAAGCGTACGGTTAAGCTTATTCCCCCAGCATCTCCATCACCCGTTGTTGCAGGGAAGGATCTTGCTGGACCGCTTGGGAAATCAGGTTGAACTCTTCGACGTTGAGGCCTTCTTGTTCAACAGCGCTTTCCATCTCCATTTCCGCGTCCCGGCGAATCCCGGAAATGCGTTCGACGGCTTGGTCGAAGATTTCAGCTTCCTCGCCCGAGATGTCAACCTGTCCTTGCATCGAAGGATCTTGCTGGCTTTGGGCGATTTCGTTGAACCGCTCAATCGTGAGTCCCTGGGATTCAATCACCTCAATCATTTGGGCCTGGGCCTGTTGTTCGATGGCCTGGATTTGTTGAATCGCCACAGCGAACCGTTCTAGGTCAGACTCGCTCACATCCATTTGACGGGGTTGTTGCATTCCCCCAGGTTGAGGTGCGGGTGCTTGCTGAGCGCTTACGGTGGAGGCACCGCCGAATAGCAACAGTCCCATCAGGGTGCTTCCAGCCAGTAGTTGCTTAAGCATAAAAAATCCTCGTTGTATGTCATTCTCCACGGGGGAGTTTGTGATTGGGGTCATCACCCCGGCAACTCGCTTTAGTTCTAGCGTAGTTACGGCTATGGATCAAGGTGACATCCAGATATGACCCCATCTTGACGACCATGTGACGCTTTGGACACAGATTGGAGTCCTCAGACCGCCCAATTTTCTCAATTTCTGGACAGCTAAGGAATTGCGCTCAATTTAAGATCACGAATTTAATTAAAAATAACCCCGCCAACCCCCACATGGCAAC
Organism: Phormidium willei BDU 130791; assembly: GCA_001637315.1. Classification (GTDB taxonomy): domain Bacteria; phylum Cyanobacteriota; class Cyanobacteriia; order Cyanobacteriales; family Geitlerinemataceae; genus Sodalinema; species Sodalinema willei. The sequence goes on from LSZA01000071.1 coordinate 5,369, forward strand.
GGGAATCTCGCGAAACCTGCCCTGACAAGATTTTAACAAGGGATAGGCGATCGCCCCCACGGCCAAACCATCGGCAATGGAATAACTCAACGGCATCATCACCATCGTCAGAAACGCCGAAATCGACTCCGCTGGGTCATCCCAGTCAATTTGCCGCACCGTCCCCATCATCAAGACCCCAACAATCATCAGCACTGGGGCCGTCGCAAACTCAGGAATCCCCGCCAACAGCGGCGTAAACAAGATCGAGACCACAAACAATCCCGCCACCACCACCGCCGTAAAGCCACTGCGTCCCCCTTCCGACACCCCCGCCGCCGACTCCACATAGGCGGTGGTGGTTGAGGTTCCGAGTATCGCTCCCACCGTTGTCCCCACCGCATCGGCCATAAAAGCCCGATTAAGACGGGGAAACTCCTGACCCTCGCGCAGATAACCCGCTTTCACCCCCAATCCCGTCAGGGTTCCCACCGTATCGAAGAAATCCACAAACAGAAACACCACCATCACCGTCAGGAACTGGCCTGGATTCACCGACAACGCCTCCCTCAACCCCAGCCAGGCTTGGCCGAACAGATGCACCGGCAGCGGCGGCACACTCACCACCGCCTCAGGACCTGGGGCCAGGGCGAACATCCAGCCCAACACGGCTGTCGCGACAATACCCCACAGTAACGCCCCCCGCAGTCGCTGCACCACAAACACGGCCGTCATCAGTAGGCCCAGCAAGGTCACGGCCGGGATTCCCTGGCTGATGTCGTTTAAGCTTGTCACCGTGGTCTCGTCGGCGACAATGATGGCACTGCGGGTTAAGCCGATATAGGCAATAAATAAGCCAATCCCGGCACTGGTGGCATATTTCAGACTGTCGGGGATGGCCCGCACGATCGCCCCCCGCAGGTTCAAGGCCGTCAAAATCATGAATACCACCCCCTCCACAAAAACCGCTCCTAAGGCAACTGGCCAGGGAATCCCTAAGCCTAAAACCACTGAAAAGGCAAAATAGGCATTCAGTCCCATTCCCGGCGCTAGAGCGAAGGGATACTTGGCATAGAGTCCCATGACCAGGGTGGCGATCGCCGCCGCCAGGGCCGTGGCCACCACCAACTCGCCAAATAAGTCCCCTGGGGTTTCGAGGAAAATAGCATTGGAGAGAATCGCCGGATTCACCGCCAAAATATAGGCCATGGTGACAAACGTCGTCACAGCGGCGATCGCCTCCCGACGAAACCCCGTCTTTAAAACCGAAAACTCAAAAAACGCAGCTACTCTCGCCAAACCCGACGATAACGGCCTTGGATTCGCCATAGCAAAACAGCCCACATCAACCGGCCTCCCATCATCGCTCATTCCGTTTCCCCTGTCTGCACCCTCCCCACTCACCCTATTCCATCAAAAAAACTTGATGTATCAAAAAAACTTGATATGATACAAACAAACACCCCTCAGTGGAACTCGCCTTAGCGCCCATGACTCGCGAAACCCAAGTCCCTCAAGCGGGGGGAACCCTCAACCGCTTCGAGAAATATCTCACCCTTTGGGTGTTTCTTTGTATCATCGCCGGAATCACCCTCGGGAAAGTATTTCCCAACGTCGCCGGCCAACTCGACCACCTCAGCGTCTATAACGTCTCAATTCCCATCGCCATCTGTCTCTTCTTCATGATGTATCCCATCATGGTCAAGATTGACTTCTCCCAAGCCGCCCAAGCCGCCAAAGCCCCCAAACCCGTCTTACTGACTCTCGTGGTGAACTGGCTCATCAAACCCTTCACCATGGTGGCAATTTCCCAATTCTTCCTAGGAATCGTCTTTCGCCCCCTCATCCAAGGAACCGAGTTAATTAACCGCGTTGACGTCTCCCTGGCCAACTCCTACATCGCCGGAACTATCTTGCTGGGTATCGCACCCTGTACCGCGATGGTACTGATGTGGGGCTATCTCTCCTACAGCAACCAGGGTCACACCTTGGTGATGGTGGCCGTCAACTCCCTGGCCATGCTGTTTCTCTACGCCCCCCTCGGGAAATGGCTTCTAGCGGCCAACGACTTAACCGTTCCCTGGGAAACCATTGTTTTCTCGGTTGTGATTTACGTGGGATTGCCACTCATCGCCGGCTATTTCACTCGCACCTGGAGTTTACGCCACAAAGGACGAGAGTGGTTTGAAACCAAGTTCCTGAAACGGCTTGGCCCCGTATCCATCCTTGCCCTACTGCTGACCTTAATTCTGCTGTTTGCCTTCAAAGGGGAACTGATTGTCAACAATCCCCTGCATATCTTGCTGATTGCAGTGCCGCTGTTTATTCAAACGAACCTCATTTTTCTCATCGCCTATGTGGCGGCGTTGAAACTGAATCTTTCCTACGAAGATGCAGCCCCGGCGGCGTTGATTGGGGCCAGCAACCACTTTGAGGTGGCCATTGCCACGGCGGTGATGCTGTTTGGCCTCAACTCCGGTGCAGCCTTAGCGACGGTTGTCGGGGTTCTTATTGAGGTTCCGGTGATGTTGATGCTAGTTCGCATCTGTCAACGAACCGCCGGCTGGTTCCCCCGAGAACCAGATAAAGCCACCTTACGAGACCCTCGCTGTACCCGTCAGTACTCCCTGGAACCTTAAGGCAAGACTAGCTTTTTGGTCAGATGAACTAAGACAAAAAAAACTTGATATAAATAATACCCTTCGTGTATCGCCAAAATCCCCAACTTTTTTGTCCTAGTTCGATTGTCGAGTTTAACTCATTGAATTACCACTCACAGTATGGAACATTTCGGTCGTCCACCTAAAATTCTCTTTCTCTACGGGTCTCTGCGGGAACGGTCTTATAGCCGTCTTCTGGCCGAAGAAGCGGCCCGCATTATCGAAGGCTTTGGGGCGCAAGTGCGCTTTTTCGACCCCCAAGACTTACCGCTACGGGGCCAAGTCCCCGAGACTCACCCCAAAGTGCAAGAGTTGCGGGAGTTGAGTCAATGGTCGGAGGGACAAGTCTGGTCCTCGCCGGAAATGCACGGGAACGTCACCGGGATTCTGAAGAATCAGATTGATTGGATTCCCCTGAGTTTGGGGGCGGTGCGTCCGACTCAGGGGCGGACTCTGGCCCTGATGCAAGTCAGCGGCGGGTCTCAGTCCTTTAATGCGCTCAATACGATGCGGATTTTGGGCCGTTGGATGCGGATGTTCACCATTCCCAATCAGTCATCTGTGGCGAAGGCCTATCAGGAGTTCCATGAGGACGGAACCATGAAAGCGTCGAGTTACCGCGATCGCGTGGTGGATGTGATGGAGGAGTTATTCAAATTCACCGTTCTGCTGCGAGACCATCAAGACTATCTCACGGACCGCTATAGCGAGCGAAAAGCCCGCGAACAGGCATCAGAACCAGCCAAGCAAGCCGTTTAATTAGGATTTCCATGAAAAACATCATGTTCGTCTGCAAACGCAACTCCTGCCGCTCTCAGATGGCGGAGGGGTTCACTCGTCATCTCGGCGAGGGAATCGTTGAGGTTCACAGTTGCGGCTTAGAAGCCTCCCATGTCCATCCCACCGCCATTGAGGTGATGCAGGAAGCGGGGATTGATATCACGGGCCAAACTTCAGACCCCCTCAGCCACTTCAACGCCGAGGATTATGATGTGGTGATTTCCCTCTGTGGTTGCGGGGTGAACTTACCGCCAGAGTGGGTGACGCAAGAGATCTTCGAGGATTGGCAACTCGATGACCCCGATGGCCAGCCTCTCGACACCTTTCGTCGGGTTCGCGATGAGGTCCGCGATCGCGTCAAAAGCCTCCTCAATCGCCTGAAATAACCCAAATTGAACGGAAAAAACCCTCGCCAGGGTTCACCGACCTATTCTTTTGTCTTAGAAGAATCGGTCGGTTTTGCGTAAGATTGGCAGTAGGACTTGCTGTGGGATTTGCTAAAGTAAGCCATAGGTTACTCTCGTCCTTCCCGATGCAACAGCCCTCTCCCGAAGAGACCATTCGGCAACAACAGACTCAGCTTGAGGAACTTCAGTTAAAACTTGAGGTTGAGCGACAGTATCGTGAGTTATTGACGCAACAACTGGCCACGTCAGAACGGCAACTGCGAGGGGTGCTTGGGGCCATTATGGATGTGGTGCTAGAAGTTGAACTCGACGCCGGACAAATTCAAGGCATTGATATTGCACCCACCCATTTAAGTGCTTTGTATGATGCCAATGATCCTCGCAGTGACTGGGTCAATCACATGGTTTCTCAGTTTTTTGACCCCGAAATCGGTGAGGTTTGGCTTGAGCAAATTCAGCAGGTGTTAGCGGAGCAGAAACGGCGTGATTTTGACTATGAAGTTCTAATATCTGGGAAGAAAATTTGCTTCTCGGCTCAGATTTCTCCGTTGACCAAAACTCGTGTGATTTGGGTGGCGCGGGATATTAGCGATCGCAAATACTATTCCGATGCTTTACAACTGATTGTGGAAGGAACCACCTCGGAAACAGGGCAGGCGTTTTTTGATGCTTGTGTTCGCTATTTAGCGGAAGCCTTGCAAGTTCGCTATGCCATTGTCAGTGAGCTGGCTAATCCTAAAAAGACACGTCTGCGGTCTTTAGCTTATTGGGTCGGAGACACCTGGCATGAGCGACTTGAATATGATATTCAGGGAACTCCTTGTGCAGAAGTGTTACGGGGAACGATCTGTTACTATCCCGATAACGTCGCTGAATTGTTTCCGGGCGATCGCGATTTACAAAACATTAATGCCGTCAGTTATGTGGGAATTCCTCTCTATAGTTCAACTCAGGAAATTTTAGGGCATTTAGCGGTGATTGATACCAAAGCTATTCCCGTTGACAAAAACTATGAGAAAATCCTAAAAATCTTTGCCGCTCGGGCGGGGGCAGAGTTAGAGCGAGTTCAGGCAGAAAAAGCCTTGAAAACCAGTGAACGACAGTATCGAACCTTGGTTGAAACGGCAAATTGTATTATTTTGCGTTGGGATTTACAGGGAAAAATTAAGTTTGTCAATCAATTTGGCGCTGATTTTTTTGGCTTCAAAGTTGCTGAACTGATAGGACAACCCGTTTTAGGGACAATTGTCCCCAAGCAGGATTCACAGGGACAAGATTTACAGGATTTAATCGTCCAGATTTGCCAAAATCCAAATCAGTTTTTATCCAATGAAAATGAAAATATAAGTCGGCATGGCGAGCGATTTTATATTAGCTGGGTGAATCAACTAACCCAGGTGGGGGCTGAAGCAGAACTACTCTCGATTGGAACCGATGTTAGCGATCGCAAACGAGCCGAAGACGGACTGGCTCGCAAACTAAAGCAAGAAAAGCTCCTGAATCAAATTACCTACCAAATTCGCCAAAGTTTAGATATTCACGACATTTTTAATGTAGCGGTGCAAGAAATTGCCTCAGTCTTTCAGGTGGATCGCTGTCATTTACAAATCTATCAAGATGATCCAACTCCGGATTTTCCAGAATGTTCAGACTATCGACGTTGTGGTAGTTCAGCCTGCTCAAATCAGAAAACTTGGAGCAAAGATAATCCCTATGTGCAAACTCTATTAACCCAAGATTGTGCCTTGGCTAGTGATACTATCCAAGATAATCCTTTACTGCAAGAGACATTTTCCACTGAGTTTAATCTCAAGTCGGTTTTGAGTATTCGCACCTCCTATCAAGAAAAGGCTAATGGTATCCTGAGTTTGTACCAATGCGATCGCAACCGCCATTGGACTGAAGAGGATATCGAACTATTAGAGTCCGTCGCCTCTCGAATTGGCATTGCGATCGCCCAAGCTAATCTCTTGGCCCAAGCCAAACAGCGACAAGTTGAACTCGAAGCCGCGCGCCGTGCCGCAGAAGAGGCCAATCGCTCCAAAAGTCAGTTTTTGGCTAACATGAGTCACGAACTACGAACCCCTCTCAATGCTATTTTAGGCTTTAGCCAACTGATGAGCCGCCAGGGACACCTCGATCGCGATCAACGGCATCATTTAGGGGTCATTCAAAACAGTGGTGAACATTTGCTGCAACTGATTAACGAGATTTTGGATATGTCCAAAATCGAAGCCGGTCATATTCAACTCAACCCCACTCAGTTCGATCTGCATCATCTACTTAACAGCATTCAAGGTATGTTTCAACTACGTGCCTCTCAAAAGTTTTTGGACCTAACCATCGAGCGTCAAGACACGGTTCCTCAATGTATCGAAGCCGATGAGGGCAAGCTACGACAAGTGTTAATGAATTTATTGAGTAATGCCATTAAATTTACAGAACAGGGAGGAATCACGGTTCGGGTGTCCTTCTCTTCAGCCACCCTAGATTCTTGCGGTTCCCAATCCTCTCACAAGACGAGTTTACCTCATTTAGCGATCGCCGTAGAAGATACTGGACCGGGTATCGCCTCCGAACACCTAGAAACCATTTTTGAGGCGTTTGTACAAACGGATTTGAGCCATTACAACCACACTGGAACCGGGTTAGGCCTGGCCATTAGTCAAAAATTTGTGCAGATGATGGGCGGCCAGCTACAAGTCGAGAGTACCGTCGGCCAGGGGAGTTGCTTTTATTTTGCCGTTCCCATCACGCCAGTGACACTCGCGGCGGGTGAGACGCTGTCTTCCTCGGCCATGCAGCAACGCATCATGAGTCTAGCGCCCAATCAACCGGATTATCGCATTCTCGTGGTGGACGATCGCTGGGAAAGTCGTCAGTTTCTCGTCGAACTCCTCAAATCTGTGGGGTTTCAGGTGCGTGAAGCGGAAAATGGCCGCGAGGCGATCGCTCAATGGCAACAGTGGCACCCTCATCTGATCTGGATGGATATGCGAATGCCGGAGATGAATGGCTATGAAGCCACCGAACGCATTAAAGCTCATTTAGAAGGCCAAGCCACGGTGATTATTGCCTTAACCGCCAGCGCTTTGGAAAACGAAAAATCGGTGATTCTATCGGCAGGATGTGATGATTTTGTACGCAAACCCTTCCGGGAATCTCTGATTTTTGAGAAAATTAGTCAGTATTTAGGCGTTGAGTACTGCTATGACGACTCCGCCCTTCCCTCAGACACCTTAGACGAAACGCCCCTACTGTCAGAGAGCGAGATGGTCGAACATCTCAGTCAACTTAGCATCCCTTGGCGACAGGCTCTCAAAGATGCCGTTGAATTAGCTGACGAAGAGGTGATTTTAGAACTCTTGCATGAGTTACCCCCTGAACAGGCTGGTTTAGGGAAAACCCTTTGCCAATTGGTCGATGATTTTCAATATGGTACATTATTAAATAGACTCTCGTTTCCCTCCCTGGACTCATCTAGCTAATCTACACTCATCTAAATTTAAAGGCCCCCCGGTTATGACTCAGGAGCATCCTAACTCGGATACCTATCGAGGAGATATCTTAATTGTTGATGATACTCCTGAAAACTTGAAATTTCTCTCAAGAACTCTCTCAAAGCAGTGCTATAAAGTTCGCAGTGTCACGGAAGGACATATGGCGTTGCGGGTGGCTAACGCGGCTCCCATTAACTTAATTCTCTTGGATGTCAAAATGCCGGGAATGGATGGCTACGAGGTCTGTTGTCGCTTGAAAAAAAATGATAAAACCAAGAATATTCCTGTTATTTTTATTAGTGCTTTGGACGATATGATTGATAAAGTCAAAGCGTTTGATGTTGGTGGAGTGGATTACATTACAAAACCCTTTCATGTAGAAGAGGTTTTGGCTCGCATTGAAACTCATATCGCCTTAGAAGCCGCCAAAACAGAAATCATCAAGCTGAATACAGAATTAGAATATCGAGTTCGACAACGCACCCATCAACTGGAAAAAGAAATTTCTGCTCGTCAGGAAGCCCAAGAGCAACTGTTACATTTGGCGTTGCATGATTCTCTTACTGAGTTGCCGAATCGTGTTTTATTTATGAAGCAACTGGGTCGAATTTTAGAGCAGAGCAAACAAAATCATGACCATCATTTTTCCTTGATGTTGTTAGATTGCGACCATTTTAAGGTGGTGAATGATTCTTTAGGTCATGTGGTGGGCGATCGCCTCCTGATTTCCGTGGCCCGTCGCATTCAAACCTGTTTACCGCCAGGGGTGATGTTAGCGCGACTCGGAGGAGACGAGTTCGCCATTTTACTCGAAGAGGATACCCCCAACGGCGATCGCGCCCTCACCTTAGCCAACACCATTCAAGAGGAATTAAGTTACCCGTTTCAGTTAGGTTCTCAGGAAAATTTCACCAATGTCAGCGTTGGAATTGTGCTGAGTCATCCTAATTATGAACAGCCTGAACATCTGTTGCGCGACGCCGATTCCGCCATGTATCAAGCCAAGGCGAAAGGGAAAGCTAGCCAACAAATTTTTGACCCCAGAATGTACACTCAGGCCATGATTCGCCTACAATTAGAAACCGACTTACGGCGGGCGATCGAGCGTGGTGAGTTTGTTTTATATTATCAGCCGATCATTTCCCTACCAACCCGAGAAATTGCAGGTTTAGAAGCCTTAATTCGTTGGCAACATCCCAGCCGTGGCTTATTACTGCCTGGAGAGTTTTTACCCATCGCTCAAGATAGCGATCTCATGAGTCATATTGATACTTGGGTTTTGCGAGAAGCCTGTTTACAACTGAGGGATTGGCAAGAAAACGCCGCCATTCCCGACTCAATTTTTATGTCCACAAATCTCTCCGTTCATAACTTCTTGCGAGATGATATTACTGAAACTATATTTGACATTTTAGTAGAAACAGGTGTGTCCGGTCATTGCCTCGAACTCGAAATCACCGAAGAGAGTATTGTTAGTAATCCCCAGCGAGTCAATCATATTTTAAAAGAACTTAAACATCGTAATATCAAATTTAGCATTGATGACTTTGGCACGGGCTACTCCTCGTTAAGCTATCTGCATCAGTTCTCCGTCGATAGTTTAAAAATTGACCGCTCGTTTATTGAGCGCATTTCACCTCGTGGTGGCTTACCTGGAAATACCGAAATTGCCCAAACAATTATTCAACTTGCGGAGAGTTTGAAACTATCTGTCATTGCTGAAGGGATTGAAACCATTGATCAGTTGACAATTTTGGAGGACTTGAATTGTAACTATGGTCAGGGATTTTACTTTTCGCGCCCTTTAGCGGCAGGGGTGATGTTAGACTTTTTGAGCTATTGTGAGCATTCGGGGTGAAGCCCGCCGACGAGTGGTTTAACTCGCTGTCTATGGTATTAAAATCCCCGGATAACGCTTAACGAACGTTAAACCTTAGATAACATCGGTCTCCTACTCCAAACATGTGACCCTCGTTGCAGAAAACCCCTAAATTCTTGATCTAAGTCAAAGACACTGTCAAGATTCCCTGACTATACTGGCCCCGTGGACAGCCGGTAGCGATCTACCAGCTTGTCCGAGACCCTGTTGTTCAGAGAATTTCCCGATATGGCAAATCCAACTCTCGACCTGAGGGTGGAGCGATCGCCGATTCAGCGATTTAGCCTACCCGCCTGGTTAGTGCTGGTCTGCGTCGTCACCTTCACGGTGCTGATTGGGTCCGGGGCCGCCATCTACAAAAATGCGCCCCCCATCCCCGCTACCATCGTCTCCCCTCAACAGGAGACGATTCTCAGCCAAGAGAACATCCAACTGGGGCAAGAAACCTATCTGGCCCGAGGTGGACAGCATATTGGCAGCATTTGGGGTCATGGTAGTTATCTAGCCCCTGACTGGACCGCGGATCTCCTGCACCGTTGGGGACTAGCCACCGCCGGCGTTCTCTACGCCGACACCCCTGACTTCACGCAAAGCGATTGGGAGTCCCTCTCCGCCATCGAACAGGCTCAACTGCAAGTTCAGGTAGAAGAAGACTTTAAAACCAATCGCTATGACGGTGAAACAGAAACTCTCACCCTAACGGCGGCCCAAACTCAGGGACTCAGCCAAGTCTTCGACGACTATCACCGCCTCTTATCCCAGGGATCTGTGACCCATTCCATTCCCAGCGGTTGGTTCACCGACGAAGACCAATTGCAGAATGTCACGGCCTTCTTTACCTGGACCGCTTGGGCCGCCGCCGCCAATCGTCCCAATGCGCCGTTTTCCTATACGGCCAACTTTCCCCACGACGATCTCATTGGTAATCAGGCCCCGCCGCAATTCCTCATTTGGTCTATTGTCTCGGTGATTGTCTTGATTGCGGCGATCGCCCTCTTCTTATTTGTCTATCTCACTCAAGAAGATGCTGAAGAGGTGCAAACCGTCGCCGAACGGCCCAGTATCCGCATCGCCACCCCGAGCCAGAAAGTCACCACCCTCTTTTTTGGCGTGGCCATGGTCTTATTTCTGGTCCAGATGGGAATGGGAATGGTGACGGCTCACTATGCCGTTGAAGGGGATGGCTTTTATGGCATTCCTCTACAAAACTACCTCCCCTACGCCGCTTCTCGAACCTGGCATTTACAAATAGCCGTGTTCTGGATTGCCACCTGTTGGCTGGCGGCTGGACTCTATTTTGCACCCCGCTTTGGTCAAAATGAACCGAAAGGACAATCCTGGGGCAATAGTGGTCTCTTAGGGGCGCTCACCCTAGTTGTGGTGGGGTCTTTGGTGGGATCTTGGGCCGGTGTGCAAGGGTTCCTCGGGGACAAAAGTTTCTGGTTCGGCCATCAAGGCTACGAATATGTCGAACTCGGACGATTGTGGCAACTGCTGCTCATTGGCGGTATGGTGTTTTGGCTCTGGCTGATGTACCGCGCCCTCAAACCCGCTCTCAAAGCCGAAGGCAGCAAAACTGGACTGAATCACTTTTTCCTCTATAGTGCCATCACCATTCCCTTGTTCTACTCTGCGGGGTTGATGTACAGCAACCATACTCCCTTGAGTATTGCTGAGTATTGGCGTTGGTGGGTGGTTCACCTTTGGGTGGAAGGCTTTTTTGAGGTTTTTGCCACGGTGGCGATCGCCTATCTATGTAGTGAACTGGGGTTCCTCAAACGCTCCTCGGCCTTAAGAGCGACGTATCTCACGACGGTTCTCTATCTCGGCAGTGGTGTCATTGGAACCTTGCACCATCTCTACTTTTCGGGAACGCCAGTGTTTATCACAGCCATGGGATCGGTGGCCTCTGCCTTAGAGGTGGTTCCCCTAACCTTGATTGGCTTTGAGGTGGTTAAATCCATTCGCCTCTCTCAAGAAGCCCAAGGATTCTATCGGATTCCACTGAAGTTTTTCCTGGCCACCTGTTTTTGGAACCTCGTCGGAGCGGGAGTGTTTGGCTTCTTAATCAATCCTCCCATTGTTCTGTATTACTCCCAGGGCATTAACACCACCCCCATTCACGCTCACTCAGCGTTATTTGGGGTCTATGGCTCTCTGGCTTTGGCTCTGATGCTGTTTGCGTTGCGCGAGATTACCCCCGATCGCGCCTGGAATGAAACCTGGTTTAATCGCTCCTTTTGGAGTATCAATATCGGACTGGTGATGATGATGGTGTTTGGCTTGATTCCCAGTGGTTTCTATCAACTGGTGCAATCGGTTAATCATGGGACTTGGTACGCTCGCAGTGCTGAGGTGATTAGTTCGGCCTGGATGCACTGGACGGTCTGGCTACGGATTCCCGGCGATATCGTCTTTGCGTTAGGAGCGTTGGTGATGGTAATTTGCGTCTTACGGGCGATCGTGGCTATTTTCCAAGAACCGACGCAAGCCCAACCGAGAGAAGCCTTAACGCCTGATTTCTCACAAGGCTAGGCAATTAAGTTGGCTCAGGTGACTGATGTCTGTTATTGCCCTGAGTCATCTATTTCATTGATTTCATTGATTCAACAAGTTTAAGGAGACACGATGACGACTTTATTTGAGAAACTCGGTGGAGACGCGGCGATTGATGCAGCGGTAGACAAGTTTTACAACCGAGTGTTAGCCGATGATCGCATCAAACACTTTTTTGCCGACACCAACATGACTCGCCAGCGGCAACATCAGAAAGCCTTTCTCACCTACGCTTTAGGTGGCGGGGGTTACACGGGCCGCTCGATGCGGGAGGCTCACAAAGCCTTAGTCGAAGAACAAGGCCTACAAGGTGAACATTTTGACGCCGTGGCTGAGGATCTGCTCATTACCCTAAAAGAGATGGGAGTTGCTGATGATTTATTAGCAGAAGTGGCCGCTGTGGTGGGCAATGTTCAGCACAAGAAAGATGTTTTAAATCAATAAGTCATCTTGGGGCTGAAACAGCCTAAAAAACCCGATCGCCGGCCGGCGATCGGGTTTCTCTCTCACGCTAACGGAATGGATCAGGGTTGGCTTAGACCCTTACGCTTAAAGGTTCAGGCTGTTGGGACTCTTGATTGTCCTGGGAGGGCAGGGCGTTCAAGACATCCCCATACTTAAAGGCTAGATGGCCGAACTCACGGGAGAGCCAGTCCAGAGTAAAGTTGCCCCCTTGGCGATCGCTTTCACGGGCGATCGCTTGTGAAATGAGCAAGGCCAACTCTTGTAATGTGAACTGCTCTAAGATTTGCTCTTGTCGATCGTTGAATCTAACCATATCCAAACCTCCTAAGCTGTTTTTAGCTTAGCAATCGTGATTTGAAACTTCCTTAAAAAAACATAAAATGTAACATATTGCTCAGGAGTCTTGATATGTTTTAGAAAACATCAGTAAAACCACTTAGGTTTGAGCCTAGATGTTCATATCCCCTGATCCCCATTGCGTTTTGGGCTATTCTCCTCTCGTGGGACTCGGAAAAGCAATGGGGACTTAAGGGGAACTCAGGGAGAAACGCCGAGCAACTGATACCGGTTTAAACGGTTTTCGCTTCAATTGGGATGAACAGACTCAGAGTTAGGAACCGGGTAAATGACCCAATCGTCTTCGCGATCGAGAATCGGATAGGGAATCTCTCCATGCCAGTCTTGCCGAGTGAGGACATAGTCGGCGGCGAACTGTTGAGCCAATCGCGTCAGTTGTTCTGGGGTATGCTCTTTGTAACTTGGGGCCAGAACCTGTAGCTGTTGCCATCGCCGAAACCACTCTTGTATTCCGCGATCGCTAAAGGGGATACTCTTAAACGCAAACACCACAGAGCGTTGGCAATAGGTTCGGAACTGATGACTTGAATCAGGAATTAAAATCAGAGCATCCTCTGGTGTTGTCTCTCGAAGACGATAGCCTAAACGATACAGAGGAGAATTGGCGTCGCGAGTGAGCGAGATACGACCGGTGAAGGGATTTTGTAGAAGCGGTGGGAGACGATTTTGCAATCCCAAGATGAGAATGAGTAAGGGAACAACACCAAGGCTATAGCTCAATCGAGAGATCAGTTTCGGAAACCGTCGCTGTACCCGAAAATTTGACTGCAAGATCTCAAGACCGACGGGGAGCATTAAACATCCCCAAAGAATCCCCAGCCACCCGAGATCGCGAATGGCTTGACTGGGGTTATTTTGAACTTTTAGGATTAATAAAACGATGGCGATCGCCAAAGCAATTCGGCTCTGGATTTGGCTGTGGACTCGACTCGTCCAAGGTTGCCAAATTTGAGAAAAGACGAAGGTAAAGACTAATGTGAGCAGAATGGGGGCAAACCAAGGACTAGATCCGAGGATAAGAAGTGTGATCAGTAGCAGAGCGGAGCCTACATTTCGTTGTCGATAAAACTCTTGAGCTAAAAGACTAAATCCCAGTAAAGACAATAACTGCATGAAGGGCGTGAGTCGAGCTAATTGTAGTTTGGCAACTAGGCTGATTGGATACACTTCAACAAAAAGATAGCCAAGAGGTAAAATTAAAGCACCGAAGACAATGGGAACCCATAGATTCTGCTTCTGTTCACGGTGCAATGATGGCAAAGTGGCGATCGTGATGATTCCTGCGATCGTAAACAGGATAAAATCACGCCACTTGGGATACCCTAAACTGGAAAAAATAATATGATGAGGATGGCGAATTTCTCCGTAAATATGGATAAATTCCTGGTGACTGAGGAGTTCACTACTGGTGACGCCGCTCAATTTCATGGGAACATAAACACAAGCCGCTAAACTACCCAAGGCAAGACCGGATAGGATTAGAGTCTTGAGACGGCGATCGCGGTACACTGAGGCTAACAATAACGGCAGCATCAAGACACCGGGTAAGATGCCAACCAGAAATTGAAAAAGACTAGCAAAACCAAATAAGAGATAGCCGCAGATCCAGCGATTAGAATAACAACAAAAAAATCCCCAAGTCACAAATCCCATCGACCAAATTGCGGGGATTGGTTCAGCACGAAAGAGATCCACAAATCCAACCGTTCCCACCGAGGCACTTAAGGCAAGAAAGGTGACGGTTGCGGCTGTACCCCATGAACCATTAAACCGTTTTGTCAGTGCAAACAAGCCTGAGACGAATCCCATATAAGACAAGCTGTAAATGCCAAAATAAATCCACTCTAAGGGAAGACCCAAGCCCATTAAAGCACTAATAGTAATTTGGTAATAGTAGCGCGGAGAAAATTGCGTGAACTCTTGAACATAAAAATCATGGGGATATAAGTCCGGATTCCTGAGAATATCAAGATACGGGAAATGATTGAGTAAATTTTCTGAAGGAAAATCATAGCCATAGGCGATTAGGGAGGCGAAGATCACACCTAAAATGACGAAGAATTTAGGGGTAGAGAGGAGTCGAGATTTCAACATAACTTGCAAGTCCTAAAAAACCACTGAATTGAACTCAAACATCCTTCAAATATCCAGTCAATATCTAGCAAATATCTAGCAAATATCAAGAAGTCAGTGGGGATTGAGTTTGAGTCCAATTGAGAAAACGATCAGTACAATGAACCGCAAGGATTTAAGTAAAAAACGAGTCAGTCAGACAAGCTCTCGTCTGTTGTAGGCGAGAAAAATTTGGATGTCAAGTTGATTCTGGCTAGATTGCAGACAGAAACCGCGATATACTCCAAACGGACACGGATCACCTCAACAAACGATTCAAGAGACGACTATGGTAGCGGTAGCAATTCTGGCAGCCGGACGGGGAACCCGCATGAAATCTTCACTTCCAAAAGTGTTGCATCCCCTGGGCGGACGCTCTTTAATCGAGCGTGTATTAGGGAGTTTAGCCCCCATCGCCCCCGATCGCATCTTTCCCATCATTGGCTACCAGGGCGATCGCGTCCAAGAGGCCTTGCGTCACTATCCCCATCTGGAGTTTGTCGAACAAACCCAACAACTTGGAACTGGCCATGCGGTTCAACAGCTTCTTCCCTATCTCGACGGCTATCAAGGCGAACTCCTCGTCCTCAACGGCGATGTTCCCCTACTGCGAACAAGTACCCTGCAACAGCTTCTGCAAACCCACCGCGATCGCCGCAACGCCGCCACCGTTCTCACGGCCCAACATCCCACCCCCCAAGGCTACGGACGAGTTTTCTGCGATCGCAGCAACGTTTTTGAACAGATTGTCGAAGATCGCGACTGTACCACCGCCCAGAAACAAAACCCCCGCATCAACGCCGGAATCTACTGTTTTGACTGGGAAAAACTGGCCCAAATCCTGCCCAAACTCAACCCCAACAACGATCAGGGCGAATACTACATCACCGACGCGGTGAACTACCTCAATCCCGTCACCGTCGTCGATGTCGAGGATTACCAAGAAATCTTTGGCGTCAACGATCGCAAACAACTGGCCGCCGCCTACGACATCCTGCAAACCCGTCTCAAAGACGAAGCCATGGCCAGCGGTGTCACCCTCGTCGATCCCCACAGCATCACCCTCGACGACACCATCGTCCTCGAACCCGACACCATCATCGAACCCAACTCCCATATTCGTGGCGATAGCGTGATTCAACGGGGAAGTCGTATCGGGCCAGGAAGTCTCATTGAAAACAGTCACATCGGCGAAAACGTCACAGTTCTCTATTCCGTCATCTCCGACAGTGTCATCGCCGCCGATAGTCGTATTGGCCCCTACAGTCATTTACGAGGCCAAGCCCAGATTGGCCAAGGCTGTCGTATCGGTAACTTCGTTGAAATCAAACAAACCCAAGTTGGCAATAACACCAATGTGGCTCACCTAGCCTATCTTGGTAATGCTACCTTGGGCGAAAAAGTCAATATCGGGGCCGGAACCATCACCGCCAACTATGATGGCGTCAACAAACATCCCACCCACATCGGCAACGGCAGTAAAACCGGTTCCAACAGTGTTCTCGTCGCCCCAGTCAGCCTCGGAGACGATGTCACCGTGGGGGCTGGGTCTGTGGTCACCAAGGATGTCCCTGATGATAGTCTCGTGGTGGCGCGATCGCGTCAAGTCGTCTATCCCGGCTGGCGCATGACCCCAAAATCCACCTCCAATTCTCAAAAAACCTAATGCCAAAACCCCCCGGCTGACTGACGTTCAACCGGGGGGTTTATGAAAGCGGAGAGGGAGGGATTCGAACCCTCGATGGCTGTGACACCATAACAGATTTCGAGTCTGCCGCATTCAACCGCTCTGCCACCTCTCCAGGGGCGAACCCCATCCTAGCAGGTTCTAAGGGGAAAAGGCAAGGAGAAGGGAATAGGGAATAGGGAATAGGGAACAGGGAACAGGGAACAGGGAACAGGGAACAGGGAACAGGGAACAGGGAATAGGGGAAGAAGAGGCAATATACGGGAACTTAGACTCGGACGGCGCGGTTGGATGTACCTCGGGTTTCCAGATCGCGGGGTTTCTTGCCGCGCCAGATGAGTCGCATCGGGGTTCCTGTGAAGCCTAACTGGTCTCGTAACTGGCGTTCAATATAGCGGCGATAATTGTCATTGAAGCGTTTGGGATCATTGACAAATAACGTAATCGTCGGCGGTTGACTGCGAACCTGGGTTCCATAGTAGATTTTGCCCTGGCGGCCTTGGCGATTCGTCGGGGGCGACTTCCAGGAAATGGCATCTTCGAGAACTTCATTAATCACCGACGTGGTGACCCGGCGTTTATGTTCTTCATTGGCAATGTTGACCAAATCAAGGATATTTTGTAACCGCTGTCCCGTTTGGGCGCTGACATAGACCCGTTGCGCCCAACTGACATAATAGAAGCGACTATCAATATGTTGGTCATAGTCATAAATCGTGTGAGAGTCTTTATCGATCGCATCCCACTTATTAATCACCAACACACAGGCCCGTCCTTCCTCCACAATCCGGCCCATTAGTTTTTGGTCCTGTTCCGTGACCCCATCGAGGGCGTCAATGACCAATAACACCACATCAGACCGACGAATGGCCTTGAAAGCCCGGTTAATACTGAAAAACTCCGCCCCATAATCCACGTGTTTCTTCTTGCGGATTCCGGCGGTATCAATGAGGCGATAGCGGACTCCCTCCCGTTCAACGAGAGTATCGATCGTGTCGCGGGTGGTTCCCGAGATGGGGCTAACAATCGCCCGATTTTGCCCCACAAAGGCGTTGAGAAGGCTGGATTTGCCCACATTGGGACGACCCACGATCGCCACCTTAATTTCTTCAATCTCGTCTTCCTCTAACGTCGTGGGAAGATGGGCAATCACGGCCTCGAGGAGATCCCCCACACCGCTACCATGAATCCCAGACACGGGGAAGGGGTCACCAATACCCAACTCCCAAAACTCCGCCGCTTGGATGAGGCCTTGGTCAACCGATTCGCATTTATTAACCGCGAGGATCACGGGAACCGACTGCTGACGTAGCCAATCGGCAATTTCTCGGTCGGCAGCGGTGGGTCCCATTTGTCCATCGACGACGAAAATCGCTACCTGGGCCTCGGCTAAGGCTAAACGGGACTGTTCGCGGATTTCCGGGAGAAATTCGCTATCGTCATCGAAGACGAGACCCCCCGTATCGACTACCTGAAACTCGCGATCGCACCAAAAGGCTTGTTTGTAGGTGCGATCGCGGGTAATTCCCGGTTCATCATGAACAATGGCTTCCTTACCACCAGCCAGGCGGTTAACCAGAGTCGACTTCCCCACATTGGGACGACCGATAATAGCAACTATAGGACGTGGCATATATAAAAAACTGAGCGCTGTAGCGGAGTATTAGGATTGAAGTCTAATTATAGCTTTATCGGTCTAGCTTGAGAGGAACCCACCGAGTTCGGGATCTTAATAGCCAAATCTCATCGAGGCCGGGAAAAGGGGAGAGAGGTATGACATGGTGAACCCAGGCTTCACCAGACAACATACACGACCCAGAGACCCTCTCCCCTTTTATCTGTCGGAATAACCACGCCAGTTTTACGTAATCTCGCCCATTATGTAACATAACTTTACAAAACCCCCGTTTTCGTTGCCCTCGATTGCCCTCGATTGTCCTCATATTGCACATATTGCATCATCTCTATCCCTGTGTCAGACTCCCCTCCCGAGATTTCTCAAGCCATCCATTGGCGTCATCGCGCTGTATCCTATTCCCCTCGCATCTGGTGGCGATGGGGAGGACTCTCGGTGGGAGTTCATCTGTTGCTATGGGGATTGATACAACCTCGACTGTTAATTCCCTCTCCGTCTCCTTACCCCAGTCGAGAGGTGATTATCCCGATTGAGTTACTCAACCCTGAACCACCTCCCGAGGTGACAACCGATGACTCGCCAGATGACTCATCAGAGTTGGTTGAGAACTCTCTTGAGGAGTCCGACTCTCCCGACCCCTCGCCAGATGATATCGCCGCTGTTCCTCCATCTCCAACACCCACTCCACAGCCAACTCCGCAACCAACACCCACTCCACAGCCAACTCCGCAACCAACTCCGCAACCAACTCCGACACCAGTTGCAACGCCAACGCCGGAACCCACACCGGAACCGACTCCAACACCGCAACCAACACCCACTCCACAGCCAACACCCACTCCACAGCCAACTCCGCAACCAACTCCGACACCAGTTGTAACGCCAACGCCGGAACCGACTCCACAGCCGACTCCCACACCGCAA
>LSZA01000072.1 GCA_001637315.1 Phormidium willei BDU 130791
ACGGCGATCCCTTTTTAGGCTTTATTGAACTCGATCGCCGTCGTCAAGACGCCGAAGCCGAACGCGATCGCCAACGCCAACGAGCCGAAACCGCCGAAGAACGAGCGAATTTAGCTGAAGAGGAACATCAACGGGAACGCCAACGAGCCGAAACCGCCGAAGCACAACTCAAAGCCATGGAACAACGGTTACGGGAGTTGGGACTCGATGAATCCTAGCCTCATTGTCGCCATCAGTAGCGGCGAATGGCTTGAGAACTGCTTTCCTTCTGATGTGCGCGATAAGTGGACTCCTGCTGAAGCTGCTGGCGACCATTGCGGATAACGCGCATCATGTCACTGAGTTGTTGCTCAATGTTCTGAAGTACCTTATCTGCGTACTCATCCGCACCCGACTCGATGGTACTGGCTTCGGCCAAGGCTCGCGCATGGATCTGCTCAAGTTCTTGTTGCGCCTGCTGTTGGAGTTGCTCGATCTCACGAATCGCTTGTTCGCGGGCCACCTCACAATCCGTCCGAACTTGTTGACGCATTCGGTCGGCTTCGACCTTGGCTTGGCGAACCAATCCCATCTCGTCGAGGATATTGGCCGCTTGTTGTTCAGCGGCGTCTACAATTTCGCGTCCGTACTGTTCAGCTTGGCGGAAAATCTCGTCTTTCTGACGAACCACCTCTTCGGCTTCCTGAAATGCGGTGGGAAGATTGAGCCGAATCGCATCGAGGAGATCGAGTAGCGGTTCCTCGTCAATGAGTGTCCGTCCCGTAAACGGAATGCGGGGACTATCGAGGATGACTTCCTCGATACGGTTTAAGGCTTGCTGGATATTGACACTTCCCGAACCCGTCTGTTCGGCGCGATCGCCATCTACAGGCGCGGTCGGTTCGGGTTGGGGTTGGCGGTTTTCGGATTGGGAATCGATCCCGGCTGAGTCCTGACGTAACATCGATAAATCTCTGTGGCTACAGGTGGAGGTACAAAGCGATCGACAGAGCCGCCGAAGCGAGCAACCTCTTTGACAAGGCTACTACTTAGGAAGCTATATTCGTTGCTGGTGGCGAGAAACACGGTCTCGATGGAGTCCGAGAGGGTTTTATTGGTATGAGCCATTTGTAACTCCATCTCGAAATCAGACAGCACCCTCAATCCGCGAAGCAGGACACTTGCCCCTTTGAGTTTAGCGTAGTTTACCGTTAGACCATCAAAGCGATCAATCTCAATGTTGCTGAGATGTTCGGTACTTTGCTCGATTAACCCGATACGTTCATCGACCTCCAAGAGAGGACTCTTATTCGGATTCGTTACCACAGCAACCACGACTTTGTCAAATAATCGACATCCCCGCTCGATAATATCGAGATGACCTAGGGTAATGGGGTCAAAGCTACCGGGATAGATGGCAACGACGCGGTGAGAATCGCTCGGCATGATGTCGAAGGGCGACTTTAATGGCTATTGTACAAGCTGATTTCTGGAAACGGCGGGATTCACCTAGGACGCTGGGGAGGGGTTAGCAAAAATACTCTGGAGTTCTGCCGGCGCGATCGCCCCCTGTTCGGTGATAATGGCGCTAATCAACTCCGCTGGAGTGACATCAAAGGCGGGATTATAGAACTCGGCCCCCTTAGGAACCAGGCGCGTCTCACCAATTTGGTAAATCTCCACTGGGTCCCGTTCCTCAATGGGAATCTGGCTACCATGGCTCAGGCTCAAGTCTACCGTAGATTTCGGAGCTGCCACAAAAAAAGGAATATTATGGGCCTTCGCCACCAGCGCCAAGCTATAAGTCCCAATTTTGTTAGCCGTATCACCATTGGCGGCGATGCGATCAGCCCCCACCACCACCGCATCAATCATATTTTGCTGCATACAATGGGCCGCCATACTATCGGTAATCACCGTGACCGGAATCCCATCATAGATACATTCCCAGGTGGTCAGTTTGGCACCCTGGAGACGGGGACGGGTTTCATCCGCATAGAGTCGTTGCAAGCGTCCCGCTGTATAGGCGGAACGCACCACCCCCAGCGCCGTTCCATAGCCAGCCGTGGCCAAGGCCCCGGCGTTACAGTGGGTCAACAGGCGCAGTTTGTCCGGCTGTTTCGGCAAAACCTCCAAGCCACGATCGCCGATCGCCTGACAGGTCTCAATATCCTCCGCATTAATGGCTTTGGCGGTCTCTAACAGGGTTTGACGCACCTGTTCCACGGTTCCAGGAGTGGTGCGGGCCACTTTCAACATCCGTTCAATGGCCCAAAAGAGGTTAACGGCGGTGGGCCGGGTGTCCCGCAGCATCTGGCCCACGGCTTCGAGGCGTTCGAGAAAGGCGGTGCGATCGCGGGTTTCGATTTCCCCGGCCCCCAGGTACATCCCATAGGCCGCCGCCACCCCAATCGCTGGCGCACCCCGGACAATCATGGTTTTGATAGCCATAGCCATGTCGTCACTGCGACGAATCTCAACTTGGGTTAATTCTCGGGGTAATCGATTTTGGTCAATCAGCGCCACGCGATCGTCGCGCCAAACAACGGGATACAGCATCGTCGCCACTCCGCCTCAAACAGTAAAGGTGAACACGCTTAATATACACGCTTAATATATCGGAAAAAGGAACCCATAACCGGCCGTACAATGGCCCCTCAATGGATCACTTTCGATCACTTAACCCAGCTTTCCCACCCAATCTCTGAATTCTTCTGAATTATGACGTCTGACGCTCTCATCATTCTCGTCACCGCCACCTCCGCCGAGGAAGCGCAAACCATCGCCCGCACCCTCATCGAAGAAAAACTCGCCGCCTGCGTCTCCCGGTTCCCCGTCCAGTCCACCTATACCTGGGAGGGTAACATCGAAGAGGACGAAGAATGGCAACTGATCATCAAAACCCAGCGTCGCCAATTCGATCGCCTACAAGGGCGAGTTCAAGACCTCCATTCTTACGAGGTTCCTGAAATCATCGCCCTTCCCATTGAGACGGGGTCCGCCGCCTATCTTAACTGGATTAGCAGCACAGTTAGCTAAGACCCTGATGGCGGACGATTTCCCGACGCGCCTCCGCCACAGTTTGGAAAAACTGACTATATTGCTGGTGTCCCCCTCGGAAGACCACATTTAAGGTCAAGGGGTCTTCAGTATCCCGGTCATCCCCAGGACCCGACACGACCACAGGAACCTCTTTTCCCTGGCGTTCTTGCATCTCCACCTCAATGGCCTTGCGGTTCTTCACTTCGCCGCCACTGCTGTCGACATAGACGGTTAAATTGCCCTTATTCAACCGTCGGCCTAGGTTTTGAATCAATTGTAAGAAATTGCGATCGCTTCCCCCTCGGCGCACAGTCCGCTCATCGCCCTCACCCTCAACCGTACTATTAACCGTATCACCAACCCCAATAATCGTCGGCATAATTTGCGGGTCAAAATTCCCCTGAACCAGATCCAACAACTCATCCTCCTGTTTAGGAGCTTGACGGACGCTAAAATCCTCTCCCAGAGGCGCTTTCCCAGTACGACGGTGATAATAGCGATTCAACAGGGCCACCACACCGGCCTCTTTAATCGCGCCACGAATCATAAACTGAAAATCCGTTGTTCCTGAATCGCCGGGTTTAGCAAAACGGACAATCTCCATCCCCTGCTCATCCCGTCCTAAGTTGGGGGCATAATGGACAAAAAACGAATCCTCTAAGCCCTGTTGAGCGGCATCAGCTAGGAGTTCCTCCATTAAGCCTTGCATCGCTTCCTGAAGGGCCACATACGTTGAGGTGCGATCGCGCAACCGCTCATAAAACACATTCAAATTCGCCGTCGGCGAGGCCACATTATCCAACGCCGCCGCCTCAATCAGATGTCGTACCTCTCCCCGAATCTCAGCTTTATGGGTCTGACAGAACTCCTGTAAACAGTGGCGAATCCGTTGGGGAACCTCCTGCAAGAAGGCCATCTCCGCCTCACTCACCCCCGGATGAGAGACCCGTCCATCCCGGTCTTGCCACTGAACGCCTCCCGCCGCCAAACCGGGCAAATAGAGCCGTTCCTGGCGCGTATAGATGGCGCTTTGGGTCTCTTTTTCGATGATGCGGTTCACCCCTCGCTGACCCAGATGCTCCCCATTGGTCAGCACAAAGAAATGACCGTCAAAGGCTTTCGTCGCCCGCACGTAATCGAGATCAATCTTGCGGCTTAAGGGGTCTTTCACCAACCCCATACAAACGCCATCGAGGTCTTGGATAATCAGTAGATTCTCCACATTGGCGAAGATATTGGCCAGTTTGTCAACATCCAAAGACAAGGCCATTTCATGGAGCAGTAGGTGGGGAGCTGTGTGAGAAGCCGTCATAAAATAAAGAGTGAAAAACGATGTAACTGTTTGTTAGCCTAGAGAGAATTGGGGAATTCTCTCCGAGAATTGTATCGGTTCAACAATCGAGCCTATACTATCATTTAATAATCATAGCCATTATGAATTTACATAAATCCCATGAGCGAAACAGCCATTGAAAACCTAATCATTATCGGCTCCGGACCCGCCGGCTATACCGCCGCCATTTACGCGGCCCGAGCCAACCTAAAACCAGTGGTGTTTGAAGGCTATCAAATGGGTGGGATTCCCGGTGGACAGTTGATGACCACCACAGACGTCGAGAACTACCCTGGATTCCCCGATGGTATCACTGGTCCGGAGTTAATGGATCGCATGAAGGCCCAGGCCGTGCGTTGGGGGGCGCAACTGTACACCGAAGATGTGACCGCAGTTGATTTAACTCAGCGGCCCTTCAGCGTCCGTTCTGACGAGCGAGAGTTAAAAACCCACAGCATCGTCATTGCTACCGGGGCCACGGCCAAACGGCTGAATCTCCCCCATGAAGAGGACTTCTGGAACAGTGGGATGTCCGCCTGTGCCATTTGCGATGGGGCGGCCCCTCAGTTCAAGAATGTGGAACTGGCGGTGATTGGCGGCGGCGACACGGCCGCTGAAGAAGCGGTGTTTCTGACCAAGTATGGCTCTCATGTCCATCTCTTGGTGCGTCGAGACCAGATGCGGGCCAGTAAAACCATGCAAGACCGCGTCTTGAACCATCCCAAGATTACCGTCCATTGGAACACCGAGGCCACGGATGTCTATGGTGAGACGGGTCAGTTGCAAGGAGTCAACATTATCAACAGCCAAACCCAGGAAACGGGGACATTGTCGGTTCAGGGTTTATTTTATGCGATCGGTCACACCCCCAACACCCAAATTTTCCAAGGACAGATTGACTTGGATGAGGTCGGTTATGTGAAAACCCGTAAGGGTTCCGTCGAAACCTCTGTTGAGGGAGTGTACGCCGTCGGGGATGTCCAAGACCATGAATTCCGCCAAGCGGTTACAGCGGCGGGAAGTGGCTGTATGGGAGCGATGTTAGCCGAACGTTGGCTCTCACAGAAGGGACTAACAACGGAGTTCCATCAAGAAGAACAAGAACAAGCCGCTGAGGTGACGGAGACGGAACCTGAAGCGGCGGTGGACCCGGCGGAAGTCTATGACATCAACAAGACCCGTCATCGGGGGAGTTATGCGCTGCGGAAGTTGTACCATGAGAGCGATCGCCTCTTAATCGTTAAATATGTCGCCCCCACCTGTGGTCCTTGTCATATTCTCAAGGGAATTTTCGACCAAGTGATTGATGAATACGAGGGACAAGTTCATTACGTCGAAATTGACATCGAAGAAGACCCCGAGATTGCTGAGGCGGCTGGGGTCATTGGAACACCCACAATTCAGTTGTTTAAAGACAAAGCCAAAGTGGCGGAGTATAAAGGGGTCAAGCAAAAGAGCGACTATCGTCAGGGAATTGACGAGAATTTAGGCTCAACGGCGTCGGTGTCGTAGGTTGAAAAGCGATACATCCAACATGCGGGAAGGGCAATTCACAAGTGGATTGCCCTCCCGATAACGCTTTGCCGCACGAATTTTGAACCCTGGTATGAAAACAAGATTCAAACAACAGCTTACAGGCTACTATAGCGAGCTGCCACCGCCAAACAGGTATTTAACTTGGGAATAACATCGACTAAGACATCAAAACTTTCCTTACTCAAACATAACAGTAATACATCCGTATCTGCTGTAATTGTTGCCGAATAAGGTGTGTCTCCAAATAAGCCGAAATCACCAAAATAGCTGCCGGACTTGAGTAAAATAGGCTCATCGGAAAAACTCGAGTTTGCCTGTAATTGCCCTTGATAGATAATTGATAATTGCCGCCCTAATTCCCCTTCCTGACAAATTGTTTCTCCTGCCGGGTAAGATCGCTTCTGAAACCCTCGATCTAAAGACCAAAGTTCATCGAGAGATAACTCTTGAAACAAGACCAAAGTTTTGAGAAACAAAATGCGATCAAACGATAAATTTTCCGCCCCCTGAGCTTTGCGAATTTCTTGAACCAACGCCTTCACCACCCGATCGCGATCGCGTAACAGTCCCGGCGGCACCTCTTGCTGATAACTGGCCCAAACCCGCAACGCCCCAGCCCGAATCCAATGATCTTCGGTCGTCAACATCTCCTGCAACAGTCCCAACGCCCCATCATCATCCCCCGAACGAAACCCCGCCACAGGTCCCTCAGGATACTCAATCAGCGGCACAATGGGAAACACATAACGGCGGTGAGGTAAGGTTTCGAGGGTTTCGAGGGCATTATCGCGATCGCGTTTCTCCCCCCGCTGCAACAACTGTCGCACTTCAGCCAACGTACGACGATTGCCCAAACAGGACAACACATGAAACACTTGATTAACCACCCGTTGACTGCGATCGCGAAACACCCCCACCAACGGTTGCCATTGCGGCGAGTCTCCAGGGAGACGTTGCCACCAATCGCGAATCAGGGCCGCCCGTCGATAATCCGCCTGTAAATACCCCTCCAAAAACTGAAAGGCCCGGCTCGTTTTCACCGTCGCCAGCACCGCCACCGCCGACTCCGCCACCTCAATCCGAGGATGACTCAGATAGAGCTGGGCCAGGCGATCGAGATTATAATCCTCATAACGGGCCAACGCCTTAATCGCCTGTCCTCGAACCGTAATATCACGATCTTCAAGGCCTCGAGCAATATCGGGCCAAAACTCCTGCAACTGCACCGCCCCCAACAAATCCACCGCCGCCCCGCGAACCACCGGATTCGGGTGATCCAAAAAGCCACTCGCCAACTCCGCTAACGCCAAATCTTGTTCCGGCTGCAACTGAGCCAACCCCTTCAAGCCCTCAATCTGCACATCCACCGAAGCACCCTGCAACAAACTTCGTAACTGAGGAATCATCGTCACATCCCCCGTATTGCGAATCCCCCGTATCACCACCGTTTTCGTCTCATCATCCAACGGAGCCTCCCAAATCCCTCGACAGCGTTGTCGCACCTCTGGCGTTAATGTCGTTGACTGTTGAGCCAAGACACAGGCCAAGCCGCGAATCGTGGCCGCAGAACTAGCACTGAGCCTCTCTAGCCAAGCATCGGCAATCGGTTCGCGACGAGCCACCAACGCCTCAAAGGCCAAGAGTTGCACCGCTGTCTCCGAAGACTCCAGCATCTCCCAAAGAAATCGCGACAGAACCTTATCTTGGGGTGTTTTAGCAAAAAAGCGAAATAAGCCCCGTTCTTGCCCCGGCTGAGCTTGGCAAAACAAGGGTTTAATCTCCGATAGCACCCGACTAGGAACCCGTAATCCTGCGGCCAGCCGTAGGGCTTTCTCCCGTTCCTGGGGGGTTCCCTCCCGTAACAGAGTCTTGAGGCGGGGAATTTGATTATCGGGGACCTGTTGAAACACCTCCTCAACCATGTCCAAATCCATCTCGGCGGTTTTAGAAAACAGCCGCGTCACCATCGCCTGGAAATAATCTCGACTCAGTTGATGACGAACCGCCACAAACACCAAACTGAGTACGGTGCCAAACAGGGCAATCAAGCCGGCATTGAGATAGGCCTGGGCTAACCACAATAGACCCCCAGTGGTGGCCAGGCCGAGGGCATAACACAAGCCATCGGTTAAGGCCCGAACTTTGGCCATATCCCGATTGGGGATGGGGTTATACATGAGGGTATACACCGGCTGATTGATGGCGGTGTCAATGGTGGAGGAGTTGAAATGAGCAAACAGGGCCGCCGGAAACACCCAACCGACTCCTAGCCCGAAACTCAACCCCAGAAAGGCGAGGGCCGTGGTGATGGGATAAATGGGATTGGTTCCATCAACGCCCACTCGTCCAATCAGCAGTCGTCGGGTGACGAACAACAAGACCGCCACTTGCAAGATGCTGTTGACAGCACTAAACCCTCCCAGAAAGGCCGTAAGACTCTCGGGGCGATCGGCGAAATGGCGGGCGTAGGCATCAAAATAAAGATATTCAGCAATGCCGTAGAGAACAATCCAGAGAAAGGTAGACCCGGCCAGCCATTTGAAGATGGGATAGTCTCGTATGAGATCGCCGAGGTTGGCTGGGGGGGAATCGGCATGGCGATCGCTTTCTTCGGGAGGAACCGGCTGTTCGTGTCGTTGTAGGTTCCAAACTAGGGCGAAGACCACTAGATATAAGGTCGGGACTAATAGCAAGATATCCGCTGTCGAGAGCAGATTGGCTAACACTCCGACAATCATGCCCCCTAGGAAGCCGCCGAGGGCCTGGCAAACGGTAATATAGGAGGCGATGCGTTTGTATTCGCGGGAGGTGAAATAATCCGAAATCAGCGTCGGTAGGAGAATGTCGAGTTGGAGCGTCCAGAGGAAATAGACACCGACATAGAGGGCGTAGTAAATTGGCTGAACATCCCAAAAGAGCAAGGCTCGTAAGCCGAGGACGATGCCACCGGTGAGTAAGGCCCAGTAGCGGAAAAGGGTGTGATGGGGGATGCGATCGACAATCTGTGAAAACCAACCGTAAATGGGACTTGAGGCTAATCCGACCAGAATATAAGACAGGGGCAGTCCGGCGGCCCCGACGTTGCTGACAAACAGCGAACTGGCTAAGGTGTAACTGATCACGTTCAAGGCCATGACGATCGCCGCTAAAGCCAACACATGCAGTAAACGGTTGGGGGATTTGCCCGGACTCAGGCGGGTCAGTTTCGCCTCAAGACGTTGAAGCCTTGAGGTCAACAGATCGGGTTTGAGAATGCCCAAGAGGGTCAACACAGGGGTCACATTAAGCTAAAGATAAGACTAATCAACAGAGTGGACGATGAGAGCCGTTCAATGTCACCCTAGGGGCGGACGATATTGATGCATAGTTTCGAGACCCTCACTACGATGAATGTAAACACAAGCACTGACGTTGAAATTCGCGCCGCTGGCCAGAAAGGACAAGGGGTGTTCGCCTTGCGTCCGTTTCGCCAAGGGGAGACGGTGGTTGTTGGCCGTCGGGTTGGCGTTTATGACCAACGCACTATTTACTCGATTCAGGTCGATTGGGAGGTTCATGTGGAAATGGACGAACCCGCGATTCGCATTAATCACTCCGACTGTCCCACGACTGGAGTTCAGGATAACGCCTGGGGGGCCTTTGATTTTGTGGCGTTGCGAGAGATTGCGGCCGGTGAGGAGATCACCTTTGATTATGAGACCACTGAGAGTGATTTAACGACATCCTTTCAAGAGTGTTGTCCTCCCCGAACCGGACAGACGGCCCGCAAGGGGTTTAGCAGTTTGCCCCAGGTGGTTCGTGAGGCCTACGGTGAGTTTGTGGCAAACTATCTTAAGTCTTAGTCGGGGAGTTCGTCCAGGTTGAGGAGCATTGTTTAACGGCCACCCTTGAAATCCAGTTAGGTTGCTATGAGTCGCCCCCTTCTCACGTTATCGGTTCTACCCCATTTAGAGTATATTGCCATTGATGCGCGATCGCGGGTGGTCGATACCTCCTTGAATGTACAAGATGTGCTAGGGATCGGCCGCGACTCGGCCATTGAGCAAGACATTTTTGAGTTGTTACCGGAACTGTTCGGCCTCGAAGCGGTCATGGATTTGATTCGCGACGGGGTCGAGTCGTATTTTGAGTTAAAGGCGATCGCGCGATCGACGGACAGTGACTCAACTCTCGGCTATTGGGATTTATATATTATCGATGATGATTGCCCCGACAATCCTGATGGCTTAATCTTATTATTAGAAAATGTCACCGATCGCATGGCTTTAGAACAAACATTAGTCCAAGCCTCCAATGAGTTGACCCTAACCGTTGATAAACTCTCAGCATCTGAGGCGCAGATTGAACAGATTTTGCGATCAATGCCTGACTCCTTATTTGTGACCCACCTTTCGGGGCAAATCATTAGAACTAATCAAGTCGCCTTGGATTTACTCGGGTATAACGAATCAGATTTAATTGGAAAATCTCTAACAGAATTGATTGGCGATCAAAACTTCAATCTTGTCGAAAATCAAGAGTTTTTACTTCAAGAAACCGGAGAAATACTGCGTCAATTTGATTTGATTTTAATTGGGAAAAACAGTAAAAAATCAATCGTTTCATTCACCTGTTCCGTCTTTGATGATTCGACATCTGAGAACCAACCCCTCAACTTGCAAGAACAACCTAAGCTAATTTATATTGGTCGAGATATCACCAAAAGCTACCTAGCTCAACGACGGTTAATCGCCCATAATACCGTAACTCAGGTCTTATCTCAAGCCCGAGGCTTTGTCGATGCCCTCCCCAAACTGTTACAAGGCTTAGCCGAAGGACTCGGTTGGGAAATCTGTGAGTTTTGGCAACCCATCTCCAATGATACCTCTGTTGAAATGTCCCCTGAATCGAATCAAGCCGATCAACTTCGCTGTGTCGATATTTGGATGAATCCACAGCTAGACAGTGACAACTGGACTGATTTGAGTTTTCGTTATTCCTGTGGTTGGATTCAAGAAACTTGGACTAAACAGCAATCAATTTGGCAGTCCAATCTTCAGGAAAAGACCAGTCAACGACAGTCAGAAGCCCGTATATTAGGACTCAAGACCGCGTTATTTTGTCCATTAACCATCGGAGATAATAGCCTGGGAATCATAAGCTTGTTCTCAATCAGTCCCTTAGATGAAGACCAAGAACTCTTGCAGATGATGGATACCGTCTGTAATCAAATTGGTCAGTTTTTCCAACGTAAGCTAGCAGAAGAAGCCTTAAAACTTGAACAACTCAAAACCGAACGATTACTCCTCAACATCCTGCCGGTCAGCATTGCCAATCAACTGAAAGATACTCCGGCGACCATTGCCGAAGATTACGACGCCGTCACCATCCTCTTTGCCGACATTGTTGGCTTCACCCAATTATCCTCAGAAATTTCCGCCACGGAACTGGTGAAACTCCTCAACTACATCTTTTCCGCCTTCGACCAATTGACCGAACGCTACGAACTCGAAAAAATCAAAACCATTGGCGATGCCTACATGGCCGCCGGTGGCCTACCCATAACTCGATTAGACCATGCCGAGGCGATCGCCGACATGGCCCTAGACATGCAGCAAGTCATCACCGAGTTAAACCGCCAAGCCAACAGTCGCCTCGACATCCGCATCGGCATTCACAGCGGCCCCGTCGTCGCCGGAGTCATTGGCCTGAAAAAATTCGTCTATGACCTCTGGGGAGACACCGTCAACACCGCCAGCCGCATGGAATCCCACGGACTCGCCGGAAAAATCCAAGTCTCCCAACAAACCTATGAATTACTCAAATCTCGATTTATCCTCACCCGGCGAGGCAGCATGGCCATCAAAGGTAAAGGAACAATGACCACCTATCTACTCCTTGGCCGTCGCCAGAGTCGAAAAGAAACTGGGGCCAAACCCCTACCTCCAATTCTGCAAGGGAACCAGGAAATCGCCGACCTAATCCGGCAGAAGCTACAACAGCGGTAAGTTTAGGGAGGATGAGTTAAAAACGGAGAGGGGGAGATTCGAACTCCCGGAAGCTTTCACTTCATCCGATTTCAAGTCGGACGCAATCGACCACTCTGCCACCTCTCCTGGAGATGCCGTTGACCATCATATACCAAACAATAGGTAATAGGCAATAGACAGGGAACGGGGAACAGGGAACAGGGAACAGGGAACGGGGGGGAAGAGACAAAAGGCAAGAGGCAAGAGGCAGGAAGCGAGAAGATAACCGGAAATAGGCAACCGTACCCCTCACGCCTACCGGTATAATTGGTAAAATCAGCGATCGCCGTTATTCATCCAAGCAGGCCACAATGACCGTCAATCTTCCCGCCCAATACGACCCTCAACAGACCGAAGCCAAATGGCAACAGTACTGGGAAGACCATCAGGTATTCAAAGCCGACCCCAACGCCCCCGGCGACCCCTACTGCGTCGTCATCCCCCCCCCCAACGTCACCGGTAGCCTCCACATGGGCCACGCCTTTGAAAGCGCCCTCATCGATACCCTCGTTCGCTACCAGCGAATGCAAGGTCGTAACACCCTCTGGCTACCGGGAACCGACCACGCCAGCATCGCCGTTCAGAGTATTCTCGACCGCCAACTCAAAGCCGACGGTCAACATCGCGACGACCTCGGCCGAGAAAAATTCCTGGAACGGGCCTGGACCTGGAAAGCTGAATCCGGCGGCAAAATCACCAACCAACTGCGACGCTTAGGAGTCTCCGTCGACTGGACTCGCGAACGCTTCACCCTCGACGACGGCCTCTCCGAAGCCGTCCTCGAAGCCTTCATTCGCCTCTACAACGACGGCTTGATTTACCGGGGCAACTACCTCGTTAACTGGTGTCCCGAAAGTCAATCCGCCGTCTCCGACCTGGAAGTCGACCAAAAAGAAGTCAACGGTCATCTCTGGCATTTCCGCTATCCCCTCAGCGACGGGTCTGGCTTCATGGAAGTGGCCACCACTCGCCCCGAAACCATGCTGGGGGATACCGCCGTCGCCGTGAACCCCAAAGACCCTCGCTATCAATCCCTCATCGGCAAAACCCTAACCCTGCCCCTGATGAACCGGGACATCCCCATCATTGCCGATGATTTAGTCGACCGCGAATTTGGGACCGGCTGCGTGAAAGTGACCCCCGCCCACGACCCCAACGACTTCGCCATGGGGCAACGCCACAACCTGCCCCAAATCAACATCATGAACAAGGATGGGTCACTCAATGAAAATGCTGGGGAGTTTCAGGGACAAGACCGCTTCGTGGCCCGTAAAAACGTCGTACAACGCCTCGATGAAGCCGGATTCTTGGTCAAAGTCGAGGACTACAGCCACAGCGTCCCCTACAGCGAACGGGGCAAAGTTCCCGTCGAACCCCTCCTATCGACGCAGTGGTACATCAAAATTCGTCCCCTAGCGGATTTTGCCCTCTCCTGTCTCGATGACGAAAATTCGCCCCAGTTCGTCCCCGAACGCTGGCGGAAAGTCTATCGGGATTGGTTGGTCAATCTCCAGGATTGGTGCATCTCCCGGCAACTCTGGTGGGGTCATCAAATTCCCGCCTGGTACGTCGTCAGTGAAACCGACGGCGACATCACCGACGATACCCCCTTTATTATTGCCAAAAGCGAGGCGGAGGCGACCCAGCAAGCCCAGGAACGCTTCGGCGATGAGGAGGTGGATCTCGTTCGTGACCCTGACGTGCTGGATACCTGGTTTTCTTCGGGGCTATGGCCCTTCTCTACCATGGGCTGGCCTCACAAGACGGAGGATTTAGAGACCTATTTTCCCACCAGTACCCTGGTCACGGGGTTTGATATTATCTTTTTCTGGGTGGCCCGGATGACGATGATGTCGGGCTATTTCACCGGTAAGATGCCCTTTCAGGATGTCTATATTCACGGGTTGGTTCGGGATGAGAACAATCAGAAGATGTCCAAGTCGAAGGGGAACGGCATTGACCCCTTGTTGTTAATCAATAAGTATGGAACCGATGCCCTGCGTTATACCCTAATTCGGGAAGTGGCGGGGGCGGGCCAAGATATCCGGCTAGAATACGATCGCCAAAAGGATGAATCCGTCTCCGTCGAAGCCTCCCGCAACTTCACCAATAAACTCTGGAACGCCTCTCGCTTCGTGATGCTGAATCTGGCGGAACAAACGCCGCAGCAGTTGGGAACCCCCAATCCTGAGGTGTTGGAATTGGCAGACCGTTGGATTCTCTCGCGATTTGGGCAAACGGTTCGCCAAACCTCTGAGTACGTCAATCACTATGGGTTAGGGGAAGCGGCTAAGGGACTCTATGAGTTTATCTGGGGCGATTTCTGCGATTGGTATATTGAACTGGTGAAACCCCGCCTACAGGGGGATGATGGGGACTCGAAACGAGTGGCCCAGCAAACCCTGGCGTTGGTCCTTGATGGGATTCTCAAATTGCTGCATCCTTTTCTCCCCCATATCACCGAGGAAGTTTGGCAGGTGTTGACGCAATCGGGGGATAAGGTCTGTTTAGCGACTCAGGCTTATCCTCAGGTGAATGAGGCCTACATTGATGAGGAATTGGAGTCAGGCTTTGAGTTGCTGATTGGGACCATTCGCACGATTCGTAATTTGCGGGCCGAGTTGGAGATTAAGCCGAGTCTGAAGATTGCGGTGATTTTACAAAGTCAGAGCGATCGCGAACGGGATATCCTAAAGCGAGGACAAGCCTATATTGAGACTCTCGGCAAAGTTGACTCGTTCACCCTCACCGATGTTCTCGCTGAAGAACCTGGACAAACTATCGCTGGTGTGGTAGGAACCGTTCAGGTGTTAATTCCCCTGGCGGGTGTAGTGGACATCGGCGAAATTCGCGCCAAAATAGAGAAGAGGCTCGCTAAAGCCGAAGCTGAAGTGAAGTCCTATACGGGGCGATTGAGTAATCCCAATTTTGTCAACAAAGCCCCGGATGCTGTGGTACAGGGTGCGCGAACAGCCCTAGCTGAGGCGGAAACTCAAGTGGCGATGTTGCAAAATCGCTTGAGTCGCCTTTAGGTTGGATGGAGGGTCAACGGTCAATTATTGACCGTTGATAATGGACAAAAACATCAGTCAAACTTCCTTTTAATCGGGGTTTTGTAGGTTTTGCCTGTCCTATTTTATCTGACTGCGGCTATGGCTGAATGGCTTGGCTTCGTTCGTCAACTTCGTGAGTTGGCTCTGTTGGTTTCAAGGCGATCGCCCTATGTTATATCTCGCTCAAGTCACAAAGAAAGGTCTATTGGGTAAAACCACCCTACGACTCTTGGCTCGCCGCAAACCGGATGAAACTTGGACGCCGATTTCGGGGGAAGAACTCGTCGAAATGGAGAACAACGTTTACAACGAGGGCATTTTAGTGCTGGCCGAAATTGGGGCGAACCGTCAAGTGCTTCATGTCAAGGAGGCTAAAGACTGGGTGTTGGGCTTAGTTCGACAATATCTTGGCAAGGGGATTACGCCAGAGTTTCTGGAAAAGGAAGTCGAGCGAGCCGAACAGTGGCGACAGTCTTTGACGCTACAGAGTCAGGATTTAGCCCGCCGCACGGTGGAACTCGAAACTCGCCGCGAGCAAATCCAGGCCCTAGAGGAAAAACTACGACGAGAAAAACGGCTTTTACAGTCGATGGCGGCTCAGTTGAAAGCCCGAGCCAGCAACAGCTAGTTTAAGCGTTTCACCATCCAATGGGAAAAGGTCTGATAACCGAGTTTTTCGTAAAGATGAATGGCCGGTTGGTTGTCGGCGAAGACTTGTAAGCCGAGTTGGCGATCGCCTCGTTGACGAGCCCAGGTTTCGGCGTGGTGAATCAGCGCTGAACCAATCCCCTGACGGCGATGTTGGGGATCAACATATAACAGGAAAACATGGGCGTGGCGATCGCCGTCGAGTTGATCGACCGCATTTCCCAGCCATAAACAGCCCAACGCCTGACGACGATGGGGAAACCCACCGTCGTCATCGTTTTGGGATTCAACCCACCAGAGGGGCGTTTTGGAGGACAAATACTGCTCCACCAGTCGCGGCAGATGGGCAAAGTCTTGAGTGGGATAAAGTTCACTATAGGTACGCTGGGCAAATTGGACAAGCCGAGCGCGATCGATAGTCGATCCTTTGCGTAAGCGATAGCCAGGAACAAACAAAAGACTTATGACGTGGGAGAACTACTGGCCCCACTGGGAACGGGGCTTTCAACGGATACCGGAGAACTCAAGCCCTCGGGTAGAAAAATGCGAGCGCTGGTGGCCAGTAGGGCCAGCAAGAACACCACAACAATTAAAGCTGGGGCAACATATTGACGAAAAATGTTCATAGGGGGGGAAGAAGGGAATAGGGAATAGGGAACGGGGAACAGGGAATAGAAATAGCCTGGGGGCGTGTTCTTGCGATCGCTTGCATTCACCCTTGTCTTGATAGGGCCTCTTTTTGAGCGTCGAGGAGTTGTGCAATTCCTTGCTCAGCTAAATCGAGCAAAGCATTCAGTTGAGAGCGGGAGAAACTGCCGGATTCGGCGGTGCCTTGAATCTCGATCGCCTCAAGCTCATCGGTCATCACTACATTCAAATCCACATCAGCCGCCACGTCCTCCTCGTATTTTAAGTCCAGAAGCGGTTGTCCTTCAATGAGTCCGACGGACACAGCGGCGATCGCATGAGTTAGAGGCGAGCGATCCAACTCTCCGGCTTGCACGAGGCGATCGAGAGCCAAGGCCAGAGCCAGCCAAGACCCCGTAATGGCAGTAGTACGAGTTCCTGCGTCAGCTTGCAGAACATCGGCATCAATTAACAGAGTTCGTTCGCCAAGGGCCTTGAGATCCACGGCGGCCCGTAAACTGCGGCCAATCAAACGTTGAATTTCTTGAGTGCGCCCGGAGAGTTTCAGTAATTCTCGTCGTTGGCGTTGCGGCGTTGCACTCGGCAGCATCCGGTATTCGGCTGTGAGCCAGCCCTGGCCACTGTCTTTGAGAAACCGGGGAACGCCGGGTTCAATCGTGACCGTACAGAGAACTTGAGTTTTGCCTGAATGAGCCAGAACGGAACTGGTGGCAAAATCCGTGAAGTTGAGATCGAAGTGAATGGGACGCAAGTGATCCGGGGCGCGACCATCGGGACGTTGCCAGGGCATAAGTCAAGTTGGGAAAATTGTCTGGGAGTATGATGCCACGAAATCTGGGTTGAGATATCCCCGATTTAGCGGGCCTGGTCGAGAATTGTCTTCATTTGCTCGGCGGCGGCTCGGATAAAGTTGAGGTAACTCTGCCGTTCTTCCTCATCAATGCTGTCATCTTTGAGCAGTTCGAGGGACATGAAGATGGTGTTGAGGGAGCTACGGAACTCATGGGTCTGCTCTAAGGGGAACTCAGACTGGGGTTGACGCGATAGAGGCTCGGTCATGACAGGCAAATTAGAATGCAACATAGGTCAATTGGGGGTCAATTGGGGGTCAATTGGAGAAATCCGCGAGGAAAACTCAGTTGAACGAGGCTCGAAATATTCGTGATTCTACGCAAAATACCAAGGAAATCCAATCATTTTATCAGTGTTTACACTGATTTTGCTCCTCGAAATCCGAAGAAAATCATGGGCAAGGACATTTCTGTAACGACCCTGAAGATGAGTCTCATGGGAGGCGATCGCTCATGGCGACGAAGTGCCAAGGAGTGTGTCGGAGGTATAGCTGAGGCGATCGCAAGTATTACAGGTGGCCTCGATGGTGTTGCGGACTTGTTGGATCTCGTGCAACAAGGCCTCTCGGTTCACCTGTACCATCACGTCTTGATCTAATCGCAATTCAAGCAATTCCACAGACCACAACAGACTTTGCAGTTGCGTTCGTAAATCAAAAGAGGCTTTTGGGCCTAACGGCTGACCGGAACCAGACCGGTTCAAAGATGGCAAGGAATTCATCGCGCTTCTCAATTCAACTGTCCTTATTATCTGGGTCTATCTGAGATGGCGCGACGATCTAAACCCTGCGATCGGTTGATTGTTATCCCCTAGGCCGGTGACAGTTACCCAACTGTCTGGGTGACGGTTCTAGGGGTCTCAGACAGATCGAGATCACAACGGCTTCCGTTGAGCAAGGCTCCTCAAGACATCGGTTAAGACATCGATTTTCCTGGTCTCATCATGACTTGGGAGATTTTTTATGTAAATATACGTGTTTTTTTAAAAAAATCACACAGTTTGCAAGTGTTTACACGTAGGCTTGTAATTAGAAATTTTTCTCAGTAGAATCCTGAAAAAGTGGTAGCGATGTTTTTCGCCCAACTTGTTGATCATTAAATATATGTTTAAACAAAAATGAAATCACAAAAAAAATTAACATACTGAGATGTACGGAATGTATTTCAGTATGACAGTTAGTCATACCTAGTAACTTGCCATAAGCCAGCCGCTCAAAAACCATTAACTCCGTAATTACATTTAAAGTATTATTAGTAATTACACGTAAATGTTATTTCTTAGACTGACAATTCCAAACTCAAATAAGCCAACCAATCTTTACACAAACTTCAAACAAGGCATCTTCATGTAAAGACTTAAACAAAACAGCAAATGTTCCTTGCAGGCAGTTTGGCTTGGGGATAGATTATAGACATCAGGGCAGACGACCTATTTCAAGATCGCGTACAGACAGAGAGTAAACCACCCAGGACTTAACAATGAATACTAATTTTTTCACTAAAACATCTCTTATCACCGCTGGATTCACTCTGGCGTCCCTGAGTTTGGGCGTGAACCCCTCTATGGCTCAGTGGAACTATTCAATGGACTCCTTCACCGATGGTCATCAAGCTGGCGGTATCGTAGGGTCTAATAGTGTCTTTGAGTTCTATGGCATGGCCATGATGGAAAAAGACGGCCAGATCTACATCGGCATGAACTCTAACTTAGGTCTCGATGGCGCTGACTCCAGTTGGGCTGATGATGATGATGTTATTAGCTATGGCGATTTGTTCTTCAACTTCACGGGTGATGGCTTAGATGATGCTGCTGGCAATCTCTTCGCCATTCACTTTGCCAACCGTACTAACAGCGGCGTCAGCGAAGCTGGAGTCTATCGAGATGTCACCGGAACCAACGTTGCGAAACAAAACTCCGGATTCCAGCATTTAAACCATCATGCCAACAAGGTGAATGGTCTTCACGTGAATCGAAATGGCGGAGAGGGTGCTAACATGGCTGACCTCGCCAGCAATGATGCCTACTGGCAATCTGGTATCAACCAAAACTACAAAGCCGTGACCTCCATCGCATCAGGGGAACGGGTTGGTGGCATCAATATGCTCGAGTCCACGACACTGGCATCATTAGGATTAGATTTTGCTAGCTACGGTGGTGTTGGCAGCGAAACCTTTGGCTTTAGCTTTGATAAGAGTTTATTACCCGACGGCGACTTCATCGCTCATATTTTCGCTGAATGTGTCAACGATGGCATGGCGATGGTGGGGAACCTAGCATCTGCTGATGTTGACCCCGAATCTGTTCCTGAGCCGGCTTCTATTTTAGGTCTGTTGGCCGTCGGTGGCGTCATGCTCAACCGCAAACGGGAACGCCACGCCTAGACTTTAGGCGACCCATAAACGCCGTTAGGCAAACCGATTAAGAGAGTTGGAACGGACGTAGCGACACTACGTCCGTTTTTTGGCGGCCCTATTGCCTATTCCCTTCTCCCGAATATGGTATCTTTGGATATTTGCAGACTATAGTTTGTCGAGTGTAGAGCGCGGTACGCCCCCTATGAGCCACGAAATTTTCATGCCTGCCCTCAGTTCCACCATGACCGAAGGCAAAATCGTCTCCTGGACGAAAGCCACCGGCGACAAGGTGGACAAAGGCGAAACGGTTGTTGTCGTTGAATCCGACAAAGCCGATATGGATGTTGAATCCTTTTATGACGGTTACTTAGCCGCCATTCTCGTCGGCGATGGCGAAGTTGCCCCAGTCGGTAGCACCATTGCCCTACTCGCCGAGACCGAAGCGGACATTCCCGAAGTTCAGAAACAAGCACAACAACAGAGTTCCTCCGCCTCTCCAGCCCCCGCCGCTACCCCGGCTACGCCAGAACCTGTACCCGTTGCGGCGGCGACGAGTCAAAATGGCTCCAGCCGTGGTCCCAGTGGTCGCACCGTGGCCTCTCCCCGCGCCCGGAAACTGGCTAAAGAACTCAAGGTTGAATTAAGCAACTTACAAGGGAGTGGTCCCTACGGTCGGATTGTCGCCGAGGATGTGCAACAGGCCGCAGGACAGCCCGTGTCTGCCCCGACGGTGACCCCAGTGATGCCCGCTGCCCCGGCGGCTGCCCCCGTTCCGATGACGGCAGCGACAACCGCTCCTGCCCCAAGTCCTGCCCCGGCGATTACCCCTGGCCAGGTGGTTCCCTTCAATACCCTGGAAGGGGCGGTGGTGCGGAATATGAACGCTAGTTTGTCGGTTCCGGTGTTCCGGGTCGGCTATACCATCACCACCGATGCCCTCGATCATCTTTATAAACAAATCAAGTCAAAAGGGGTGACAATGACGGGCCTGTTGGCGAAAGCTGTGGCCGTTACCCTAACGAAACACCCCCGACTCTATGCCAGTTACACGGAGCAAGGGGTGCGCTATAACAGCAGTATTAATGTGTCTGTGGCGGTGGCGATGCCTGATGGGGGCTTGATTACGCCGGTTCTGCAAAATGCGGACCAAGTGGATATTTATTCCCTGTCTCGTAGCTGGAAAGACCTGGTGGCGCGATCGCGCAGTAAGCAACTGCAACCCGATGAGTACAACAGTGGCACGTTTACCCTCTCCAACTTAGGGATGTTTGGGGTCGATCGCTTTGATGCCATTCTGCCCCCAGGACAGGGTTCAATTTTGGCCATTGGCGCCTCTCGTCCCCAGGTGGTGGCCACGGAGGATGGCTTAATGGGCGTTAAACGTCAGATGCAGGTGAACATTAGCTGCGATCACCGAATCATTTATGGGGCTGATGCCGCAGCGTTCCTGAAGGATTTGGCTCAATTGATTGAAACTAATCCTCAATCTCTGACGCTGTAATCTCTAACGCT
Organism: Phormidium willei BDU 130791; assembly: GCA_001637315.1. Taxonomy (GTDB): domain Bacteria; phylum Cyanobacteriota; class Cyanobacteriia; order Cyanobacteriales; family Geitlerinemataceae; genus Sodalinema; species Sodalinema willei. Next base: position 20,966 of record LSZA01000072.1, read on the forward strand.
GTAGTTTTTCATTGGGGTGGGTGGGCGGATTTAACCCACCCACCCGAGATGGTCTCTAACTCAGCCAAATGTGAGTATCGACTTTGAGAATCTGGCCGAGTTGCAGGAGATCACGATCGCCTGATTGCAAGTTATTTTCCGCGATCGCCTCTTTGAGCCAGTCATAATAGAGTTCTTGGACGCGATCGAGGGCCAGTCCCAATTTTAGGGTGTCACCAATCTGGACTAAGTTGGTAATTTGGGCAATACGCTCCTCCCGAGTCAGGTCGCCCAACTCATCGTCACTGGTGTGCAACAGATGCCACAGCGATCGCCAAATGAGTTGTTCCAAGGACTGTTTCGCTTCAGGAACCTTGAGATGACAGTTCATGGTTTGGGCTTCGATGGCGATCGCCGTCAATTCCATCCAATAATCTTTTTTCGTCGGCTGTTCAGCCAAGGTATTGAGTTGCTGCACCAAGCCACGAACCGCCTCTAAACAGCGACGATTCAGGGCAATCTCAGCCGCCACCTGGAGTTCTTGAGGAACCGTTAAATGATTGCGCTGAAGGGCTTTGAGAACCCCGTAATTGTCTCGGTAGACTTGTCCATAGAGGCGATCGAGTCGTTGCAGGGTTTGCCGCTCTAATTGGTGAATAATCCGCTCTTCTTCTTCAGCAAACAGATCCGAGAGGCCAAAGGTTTGTCCATCAAAGTGACGGTTCATGGCCAGAATCGTCTGAGCCGCACTGGCGGACTCTAGGGCCGCAAACAGGGATTCTTTCAGCTTGCGGTACTCCAGACGACCGGAAAACGGCTGAATACAGCAATGGAAGTCGAGGCCTCCTAAATGTAAAACTGCAAAGGTGAGATGGACGGATTCCCAAGTAATTTCGGAACTAAACTCCGCTTGGCCCACGGCCAGGGTCAGAGTTCCCAATCGTTGCAGTTGATAGTCCAGTTGTCGCGCTTGGTAACAATAGACGCGATGTTCGGGTTGATAGGTCTTAAACAGAGAACTGATGGCATAATGAGCGGCGATCTGTTCAATGCTGACTTGATTGGTTTTGACGTTATGGCGATAGACGGCGGCCCCATCACTGAAAAACGGCACATTGGAGGGCGCTTGAGCCAGTTGCGCGATGAACTCCGGTTCAATATCCTGGCCGGTGACTTGTCCGGCCAGTTCCATGGCCCGGGCAGCATAGCGGAGAATTTGCGTTCCCTCGGGGCGCGAGAGTTCCTCGAAGAACCAACCGCAACTGGTATACATCAGCAGGGTATGACGCTGCATTTCCAGGAGTCGCAGCGCGTCAATTTGCTCGCTGGCGGTCAGTTCCCGGACTTGATGGCGACGTAAGAAGTCCGCCACCGTCTCGCGACTGCGATCGCCCAAAATTTCGATATACTCATCTCGTGCTTTCCAGGGATCGCGCAGTAAACGTCCACCTTCGCGATGGTAGACCCCTTCGAGGCGATCGCGAACCCAGTCGAGGGCATTTCGTAGAGGTCGCCGCCATTGTTGCTGGGTTCCCCCACCGCCGCCACAGCCACAGTCATCTTGCCAGCGATCAACGCCGTGGGAACAACTCCAAGCGGTGACGGGTTTGAGTTCACATTCCCAAGTGGGTGGATTGACACTGCGATAATGGGCAAAGTTGGTCACCGTCCAACCGCGATTGGGAAATTCTTGGGTGACACAGTAGGCGATACATTTTTCTTTATCCCGTTTGTGGTGGCCAAAGGTTTCGCCGTCGGTGGCCACAGAGATAATTTGAGCGGGGCGATGGTCGCCGTGAATGGCAATTTCGAGACGGCCAGCAAAGTTATAAGCACTTTCGAGGACATCGTTGAAGCCCATATCCCGCGAGATGGGACCGTCATAGAAGAAGACATCGAGATAGGGACGGTCTGAGTCAGGACGGCCAGCCTCATCCTTGAGATAGCAGCGGTAGGGACGACTGGGATCGACTTGTCCACCGCCAACTTCGTACCAGATCGGGTCGGGATTATCTTCGGTGGCCAGAGGGCGACAGCGTTGTACCTGGGATGGGGCGAGAATGACAAATTGGATGCCTTCTTCGATGAGGGCTTCGACGGTGGGATAGTCGATCGCCGTCTCCGCCAGCCACATCCCCTCAGGATCGCGGCCGAAGTGTTTTTGGAAGTCCGCTTTGCCCCAGCGGATTTGGGTGCGTTTGTCCCGCTTGTTGGCCAGGGGCAGGATGATGTGGTTGTAGACTTGGGCGATCGCATTGCCATGACCCGCGAGACGTTCACAACTGCGGCGATCGCCCTCGATAATCCGTTCATAGACTTCGGGATCATGGCGTTCGATCCAATTCATCAGAGTTGGCCCGATGTTGAAGCTGAGATATTCGTAATTGTTGACAATTTCGACCACCTCGCCGCGATCGTTCAAGATTCTAGCAAAGGCATTGGGGCGATAGCATTCAGCATGGATGCGTTCGTTCCAATCATGGAAGGGACTTGCACTCGGTTGTCGTTCGATCGCATCGAGGTAAGGATTCTCCCGAGGGGGTTGATAGTAATGTCCGTGAACGGTGATAAACACCCCTGTATCCTGAAGAAACGGGGCTTCAGGAGCATCGAGGTTAAGGTTCAAGGAATCTTTAGAAATGGGGTTAGAGGTAAATGTCATAGGGAGTGAGGACGGCAATAAAGCGTCAGTGTAAGGGTCAGTATTGGCTGGCAAACGAATGCCGGTTATAAGAAGTTCTAACAAGACAGCACCTCATTGGGCGATCGCCTGAGACGTTCTGAGGCTCGTCAAAGTGTATGGTCATTTTAGCAATGAAATTCAATATTTTTCGGTGACGTTACTACAATTTTTGTTACGAAACATTGCATTAACGATGATAGAAATCCCCCGATTTTTCACGCGATCGCCTGTTAACAAATGGGGATCAACCGTTGACAGTACACAATTGATGGTTAACAGTTAAGGACAAACTCAGCATCCCCCCGTTCCCCGTTCCCTGTTCCCCGTTCCCTGTTCCCCGTTCCCT
>LSZA01000073.1 GCA_001637315.1 Phormidium willei BDU 130791
AACCCTACGACCCCCCCCCAGCCATGACCGGGGCCACCCCCCGCCTCGACGAATCCTTTGACCGTTGGCGAGAGCGCATTAGCCTCATCCCCAACTCCCTGCGGCGCAACCTGCTGGCTCCCTATCGTGGGCTAAGTTCGACCCTAGTGCGATCGCTGTGCGCCCGGGCCAACCTCGACCCCGACACCTCCACCCACCAACTCAGCGACGCCGATTGGCAACGCCTCTTTGAAAGTTGGCAAGAATGGCTGAAAATCTTAGAAAACCAGACCTTTCAACCGGGCTGGACCGAAAGTGGCTACAGTGTCCTCGGTTGGGACGCCCATACCCCCGTCAGCGACATTCAGCAACTCATCGATCGCTACTACCGCGATCGCCTCAACCAACAACTCTTCCAACAACTGCGACATCAACTCAGCCAAAAACTCAACCAAACCCTAACTAAGCTCAACACCAAGCGCCAAACCTTCCTCGACAAACTCCAACAGTCCGACGACGCCGACCAACAGCGCCAACAAGCCGATTTACTCATGGCCCATCTCCAAGACTGGACCCCAGGCCTCAGAGAAATCACCCTCGCCGACTTTGAAACCGGCGACCCCATCACCATCCCCCTAGACCCCGAAAAAAATGCCGTCAGCAACGCCCAGGCGCTCTATAAACGGCATCAAAAACTCAAACGAGCCAAACAAGCCGTTCAGCCCCTCCTAAGCGCCACAGAGGCAGAAATAAGCTACCTACAACAAGTCGAAGCCGCCCTCGACCAACTCGATCGCTATCAACAGCCCGACGACCTCAGCGCCCTCGAAGATATCCGTGACGAACTCGTCGAGCAAGACTATCTCGCCTCACCCCAATACCGTCCGCAACGAAGCAACAACCCCGATCCCTTCCATCACTTCCAGACCCCTAGCGGACTAGATCTCCTCGTCGGTCGCAACAACCGCCAGAACGACCAGCTTTCCTTTCGCCTGGCCAACGACTACGACCTCTGGTTCCATACCCAAGAAATCCCCGGCAGTCACGTCCTGCTACGAGTTCCACCCGGCAGTCAACCGGATGCCAAAGACCTGCAATTTGCCGCCGACATTGCCGCCTACTATAGCCGTGCCAGAGATAGCGATGCGGCCCCTGTGGTCTATGCCCAGCCCAAATACGTCTATAAGCCCAAAGGCGCCAAACCAGGCATGGCCATCTATAAGCACGAAACCGTCCTCTGGGGCAATCCCGGAGAGGTCGAACCGTTGATTGAGGGAAAAAAAGCTGGTGACAAGATTTGAACTTGCGACCGGCTGATTACAAATCAGCTGCTCTACCACTGAGCTACACCAGCACAAAACTTATTATACCCATCATTGTACCCAGGTTTCCTGAAAACACCAGAAAAAAACTAGGGGAATTGTCCGGAATTAACCCCGTACCCCTTGCCCCTAGTTCATGTCCTGGTTATCTCATGGCAACGCCGCTGTACTCTCGTCAATCCTCGAACTGTTGCAAATACTGTTCGAGATCTTCGAGGACTTGGGTCAAATCTACCTCTGTGGTTAAGCGAATCCGCTCATCACGGACCGTGAGCAGGATTTTGGCCGCAAAGGGACTGGCCCAAATATTGGGGTTACAGAAGACCTCAAGAAACACCGGCCCCTGATAGCGGTACTCCATCGGCTTCTGGGGGCTTGGCCGTTGTGACCCCCCAGCCGGGTTCGTCGCTACGGCTTTGAGTCGCCCGAGTAACTCCTGTAAGGCCCCTTGCAGATCCTGGGCGGCCTCCTTAGAAAAGCTCAGGGAAACAGACCCATCACCGAAGTTTAGATTGAGTTGAGAATTGGACATCCCTTGATTCAGCTTGATTGTGCTATATCATGTTAGTCATCTACGGGGAAGTTGGTGTTGTCACTTTGACTCGGCGCTTTTTCAATTCAGCGGGCTTTAAGCCAGAAAACTTCCCAAGTCAAGGGTCTTCACTTGTGCGTTTGCCTCAATTCGTCCGATAATAGAGTTAATCAGGTTGTCGTACCGTCTTCGGTGTGTTGTCATTGGCGATATTCTCCATGACTCGCCCGAACTCCCGTACAATTGGTTTGATTCAGGTTTAAGACAAGCAAGTGTGGTCATGGCTCCCGCCAAAATTCTGGTCGTTGATGACGATATCGCAGTTCGGAATTTAATCCACCGCTTCTTAAGTAAGCAGGAAGACTATGTTGTGGAAGCCGCTGAGGATGGCAAAACTGCCCTCGCCCTCTTTGAACGGCTCAACCCGAACTTAGTCATTCTTGATGTGAATTTGCCCGACACGACAGGCTATCAGCTCTGTCAGGAAATGCAAAGACGCACGGGGGTCTATATTATGATGCTGACGAGTCGCAGTGATGAAGATGATGTTGTTCGTGGATTTGAGAAGGGGGCAGATGATTATTTAACCAAACCCTTCAGTCTAGCTGAGTTAGGAGCGAGAGTGGGCGCCGTTTTAAAACGACAGCGCAGCGTCGCCCCTACTCCTCAAAATGGCATTGTTTTAGGGGATTTGTTGATTGATCCCGGCAGCCGTGAGGTGACTCTGGGCAATGATCCGATTCTTTTGACCGCTTTGGAGTTTGATTTGCTACATTTCTTAGCCCGTAACCCCGGTCGAGTCTGGCGACGTTCAGAATTGCTCCAGGAGGTTTGGGATTATGATTATGTCGGAGATCAGCGGGTGGTCGATGTCCATATTGGGCAAATCCGCCGCAAAATTGAAGGGGATTCCAATCAACCCTCGATGATTCAAACGGTGCGCGGTGTCGGCTATAAGTTTGAGGCTCCCGTTAAGATTCAGGACAATAGCAGTTAGCAGCCGTTAGCTGAGATCCCTCAGGATAAACTCAACAAATAGACAGTTAAAAAAGGACAGCCAGGAATGCCAAAACCTTTGCGAGATAAAAACTGGGATATTCTATAAATGTCCTACTTCTGATGTCTTGTTTTGTGGAACTGATGAGGGCGATCTGATGTCTTCGAGCGACTCCGAGCTGGCTCAACCTCCTGGCGAACAGATTTTGCGGGTGGCCATTTGGGGCAACCTTGCCTTAGCGGGGTTGGGGCTTGTCTTTGGACTACTGACGCGATCGCACGTCATCCTTCTCGATGGCGTCTTATCAGCCCTCAATGGCCTAATTGCCCTGATGGCCCGACAGGTCAACCGCCGTTTGGCTCAGCCAGATCCCGAACGGTTGCCCTTTGCCGATGCCGCCCTCGAACCCTTATTAGAAGTGCTGCGGGGAGCGGTGTCCCTAGTGATTTATGGATTTGCCGGACTGGCAGCGATCGCCGCTCTCGGCAGTGGCGGGCGAATGGTGCGGGCGCTGTTTGCCCTGATTTATGGGGCTGTGATTGCCCTAGGAGGCATGGTTCTGGCCAGCTACCAAGGCCGACAACTTCAGGAACAACAGCAACGACCCGCTCAGTCTTTGTCCCTAGGAACCGTTGATGCTCGTCATTGGTTTGTCGAAGGGGCCATGGGATTGGCGATCGCCGCCATCTTTGGACTGGTGGTCATGGCCGGAAACCCAGAACAGTCAGTCTTGCGTTACGTCGATCCGATCGCCGTTTTAGTCGTCGTTTGGCTATCGGTGCGAGAACCCTGGCGTTGGGCCAAACAAGGCTGGTTCGAGATGTTAGAGCGTTCAGGCGATCGCCACCTGCAACAGCGCCTCCGCAAGATCCTCGATCGCCCCTTGCGCCTCGTCCCCCATGAAGACCACATCCTGCGGGTTGGGCGTTTTGGCGAAATCGTGTACATTCAGCTTTATCTCATCGTGTCCCCAAGCAACGAGCTAACCCGGCAAGTCTTGGCCCACGATCGCATCCGCCAATTGATGTACGATCGCCTCAACGAGAAATTTAGCGAAGCCTTTGCCCTAGATTTAGTCATGACCAGCGATCGCCTCTGGGCCGAACGGGCCATCCGTCAGCCGCCAACCGACTCCCCATCTCCCCCCTAAACCGTCATCAATGACCCTGAACTCCCCCCTTGGGGATGTCGGTAACAGTTTGTTACAGTTAAGTCAATGTCAGACAACTCGCGTCACCGCGTCTGACTCGTCCTCCCTGCCATCGTAACGAAGGTTTTTATGCTCCGACTCGAAAACATCAAGAAAATTTATCCCGGTGGAATTGAGGTCCTCAAAAACGTCACCTGGGAAGTCAAACCCGGCGATCGAATTGGCTTAGTAGGGGCCAACGGCGCCGGGAAGTCCACCCAACTGCGCATTGTCGCCGGAGAAATCGAACCCACCGCCGGTGACGTGGTGCGTCCCGCCAGTCTCAAAATTGCCTATCTCACCCAAGAATTTGAAGTTGAACCGAGTCGGACCGTCCGCGCCGAATTTTGGACGGTTTTTGAAGAAGCCAACCGCGTTCAACATCAACTCAACCAGGTCACCGAGGCCATGGGAAGCGCCGATCCCGACGAACTCGAACACCTGATTCATGACCTCGATCGCCTACAACGGCAATTTGAAGGCCTCGATGGCTATAGCCTCGAAGCCCAAATCGAGAAAATCCTCCCCGAAGTCGGCTTTGATCCCAGCGACGGCGATCGCCTCGTCAGTGACTTTAGCGGCGGCTGGCAAATGCGCATGAGTTTAGGGAAAATCCTCCTACAAGACCCCGATCTGCTTCTCCTTGACGAACCGACAAACCACCTCGATCTCGAAACCATCGAATGGCTAGAAACCTATCTCAAAGGCATTAACACCCCCATGGTGATTGTCTCCCACGATCGCCAATTCCTCGATCGCCTTTGCACCCAGATCGTCGAAACCGAGCGTGGCGTCTCCACCACCTATCTCGGCAACTACAGCGCCTATTTAGAACAGAAATTCGAGAACCTAAACACCCTGCAATCGACCTACGAACGTCAACAGAAAGAGATCGAGAAACAGCAAGCCTACATCGAACGGTTCCGGGCCAGCGCAACCCGTAGTACTCAAGCCAAAAGTCGCGAAAAACAACTCGATAAAGTCGAGCGAATCGATGCCCCCATCGGCAAAGTCAAAACCCTAAAATTTAAATTTCCCGAAGCCCCTCGCAGTGGACGCGACGTGGTCACCATTGAGGATTTAAGCTATAGCTACAATGGCGACGATCTCCTCTTTCTTGGTGCGAATTTAGAAATTGAACGGGGCGATCGCATTGCCTTCCTCGGTCCCAACGGGTCTGGTAAATCAACCCTACTACGGCTAATCATGGGAATGGAACAACCCATTGATGGGCGAGTTGACCTGGGCAAACATAACGTCATCCCCGGTTATTTTGAGCAAAACCAAGCCGAAGCCCTGGACTTAAATCGGAAAGTCATTGACATCATTCATGACGAAGTTCCCACCTGGAAGAACGAAGAAGTCCGCACCCTTCTCGGACAATTTCTCTTTAGTGGCGAAACTGTCTTCAAACCCGTCTCAGCCCTCAGTGGAGGCGAGAAAGCCCGTCTGGCTCTCGCCAAAATGCTGTTGCGTCCCGTCAACTTAATGGTTCTTGACGAGCCGACCAATCACTTGGATATTCCAGCCAAAGAGATGTTGGAAAATGCCCTACTCGATTACGACGGAACCGTTTTAATTGTGTCCCACGATCGCTACTTCATCTCACAAGTCGCCAACAAAATTGTCGAAGTTCACAACGGAGAACTATTGATGTTTAACGGCAACTATGACTACTACCTTGAGAAAAAAGAAGAAGCTCATCGTAAAGCGGACTTAGAAGCCAAACGGTTAGAACAAGAGCGCAAAGAAAAAGCGAAACGGGAGAAGAAAAAACAAAAACAGCGCGAGAAAAAACTGGCCAAACTAAAATAAAGCGCTCGAAAAGCGGCAACCGTACAATGCCAGTCCGCCCGAAAAACCTCAAGACCAACCTTTGATGAGTCTTGGGGTTCCCGATTTTCTAGCCCTTGTTCTGGTCCCCGTTCTTAACCCCCAGGCGATCGCCTGCGTCCGCCCCCCCACCAAAGTTCAAATAAGCTAGACTAAACGTAGCATTTTACTCAGTAAGACTCGCTCACTATGACTCGTCAATGGACCTTCACTCGGCTTCGCTCGGCTTTTCAGCGTCACACCGACTCTACCCTCGCGCCTAAACGTCCCCTCACCCGTATAGCCGCGATCGCCGCCACCTGGGCCGTCGTTCAAGCCGTGATTGCCAGTCCAGTTGTCGCCCAAGACGAAAGCCGTGAGTTGTCCTACAGTGAATTTATCGAGCGAGTCCGTAGTGGCCAAGTTGAGCGCATCGAACTCGATCCTGCCCTGCAAACCGCCCTCGTCACCCTCCCAGGAGAAGACGAACCGCAAGAAGTTCAGGTGTTTGAAGAGAACCCCGATCTGATGCGGCTACTGCGCAACAACCCCGACATTGAAGTCGAAATCAACCCCACTCCCGACAATAGCGCCGCCGCCGGGATGCTGGTACAACTGATGATTATTTTTCTGCTGATTGGCGGTCTAATGCTCATCATCCGCCGTTCGAGTCAATCAGGAAATAACGCCCTCAGTTTCGGCAAATCCCGCGCTCGCTTCCATATGGAATCCAAAACCGGGGTAGTCTTCGACGATGTGGCCGGGATTGAGGAAGCCAAAGAAGAACTCCAAGAAGTCGTCACCTTCCTCAAACAGCCCGAAAAATTCAGCGCCATCGGTGCGCGTATTCCCCGAGGAGTCTTATTAGTTGGCGCCCCAGGGACCGGCAAAACCCTCCTCGCACGGGCAATTTCGGGAGAAGCAGGAGTTCCCTTTTTTAGCATTTCCGGCTCAGAATTTGTCGAAATGTTTGTCGGAGTCGGTGCCTCTCGGGTGCGAGATCTATTTCGCAAAGCCAAAGAAAACGCCCCCTGTCTTATCTTTATCGATGAAATCGACGCGGTCGGCCGCCAACGGGGAACCGGCATTGGTGGCGGTAACGATGAACGAGAACAAACCCTAAACCAACTGTTGACAGAAATGGATGGCTTTGAGGGCAACAGCGGCGTGATCGTGATTGCAGCCACCAACCGCCCCGATGTCCTCGATGCCGCCCTCTTGCGTCCCGGACGCTTTGACCGTCAAGTGAGTGTGAGTCTGCCGACCTATAATGGGCGTTTGGGAATCTTGGAAGTCCATGCCCGCAATAAGAAGTTAGGAGACGATATCTCCTTAGAGAAAATTGCCCGTCGCACACCGGGGTTTTCTGGGGCAGATTTAGCCAATTTACTCAATGAAGCAGCGATTCTCACGGCCCGTCGTCGCAAAGCGGCCATTGGCGAGTCGGAGATTGAGGATGCCATCGATCGCATTACCATCGGTCTAAAGTTACAACCCCTCCTCGATAGCAAGAAAAAGCGCATCATCGCCTATCACGAGGTGGGCCATGCCATGTTAATGACGCTGCTGAAAAACTCAGATCCCCTCAACAAAGTGACCATCGTGCCTCGTTCCGGCGGCGTGGGTGGCTTTGCCCAACAAACCTACAGCGAAGACATGGTCGACAGTGGCTTATACACTCGGGCTTGGCTGATTGACCGCATTATCATCACCCTGGGGGGACGGGCCGCTGAACAGGTGGTCTTTGGAGACTCGGAAGTGACCATCGGTGCAGGAAATGACCTGAAGGTGGTGTCTACCTTGGCCCGGGAGATGGTGACGCTCTATGGAATGTCGGATCTCGGGCCGGTGGCCTTGGAGAGTCCCAATAATCAGGTGTTTTTGGGTCGGGAGTTGATGCCGAGTTCTGACCATTCTGAAGAGATGGCCACGCAAATTGACCGTCACGTGCGATCGCTGGCCCAACGCTGTTATGAAGAAGCCTGTCGGATTCTGCGGGAGAATCGGGTGGTTATGGATTTGTTAGTCGAACGGTTAATCGAGAAAGAGGAAATCGACGGCGAGGAGTTTCGGCGTATTGTCGCCGAACGCGCAGAATTGCCAGAGACGGAATTGGCGACAGCGGCTGACCCAGTAGCGTCAATTTAGCCTCGAAGGTGTCACTTAGCGATCGCGGTGCATGGCCCGCAACACCAAAGCGGGATCCACCCAGCGATCGCCATAACGTAGCCCCCAATGGAGATGAGGCCCCGTGGTGCGTCCACTCATCCCCACCCGTGCCATACGTGCCGCTGAGGGGACGGATTGACCTTCTACAACTTGGATACCCCCTCGATCAATCAACGTCCGTCGGCCAAGGCGGGTTTGCACCTGTCCTGCCAGGTGACAATAGATATGTTCCCAATCCCCCGACTCAATCACCAGGCCCACGCCACAGCCACTATCGTTGATGACCTCAACGACCGTTCCCCCCCACCAACTGCGGATATAACTGCCCTCAGGGGCCGCAATATCGAGGCCCGAATGAAATTCATAGCCCCGTCCGCCAGTGGGAGAATGACGGAAGCCAAAAGGAGAGGTATAGGCTTGGAAGTTCTCCACCGGAAACGAGGCCCCCGTCCAGGTTTGACCCTCTAGGCTGGTAGCCATAGCTTGGGGCCGCCCGTTTAGGACAACCACCAAACTGAGCGTCATGAGGGTAATTCCCCAGAGGCGATCGGGCCAACTAAGCCGTTTTAAGGATTTAAGCTTTAAGGTCAGTTTCAAAGGTTCCCCCCCATCGCCGATGACGATGTTTTGCAAGAGTGGTTGAGAAAATTGTAGAGAGTTCGGGGCCAATTGCAACGATCGCCCTGTTCCCTGTTCCCTGTTCCCTGTTCCCGATTTTCCATAAAAAAGCCCATGTCAACGACACAGGCCGATCTATCGAATCCAAAGTCTGACAACTTAACGGAAACCCACAGCAGCTTGCCAGACAAAGGCCAGTAAGAGGAAAAACAGGGGAATCAGGGGCAGAACATCCACCAACGGATCGAAGATTTGATAGGCTTCCGGCAGTTTGGCTAAGAACAGAGCAGCGTCCATTGAGTTAAAATCCTTTTATCGCTCGAGTTTTCTCATAATTCCAACAAATATTAACATAAGCCGTTGGATTGACTCAAAATGTTAACTTAAGTTAAGCAAAAGCCAAGGACAAAGCGTTAGGGGGCCCGCTTGAGCCAATCCGCAAAGTCCTGAGCAAAACAGCCATCGAGAATCGATTGACGAATCCGCTGGGTGAAGCGAATTAGCTCAGTGATGTTGTGAATCGAGAGGAGAGTGTAGGCCAGGAGTTCTTGCGATCGCACCAAATGAGACAAATAGGCTCGCGAGAAGTTCTCACAGGCATAACACGGGCAATCCTCATCCAACGGCCCATAATCTCGACGAAAACGGGCATTTTTCAGATTCCAGCGTTCCCCGCGCACAAACGCCGCCCCATGTCGGCCTAAGCGAGTCGGGATCACACAATCAAACAAATCAATCCCCGAGGCGATCGCCCCAGCCATCTCCCGATAAGTTCCCACCCCCATCAGATAGCGAGGTTTATCAGGTGGAAGCAGCGGCGTCGTCGCTTTAACAATCGACTCAATCAACTCCGGCGGCTCCCCCACACTCACCCCACCAATGGCATATCCGGGCAATTCCAGCCTTTGCAGCGCCGCCGCCGCCTTAGCCCGTAGATCCGTGTACACGCCCCCCTGAACAATGCCAAATAGCGCTTGCTGCTGCGCCTGAGGACTCTTCTGATGGTAGTCGATACAGCGTTTCAACCACCGTTCCGTCCGCGCCGTCGCCAACTCCACCGCCTCACGACTAGCGGGATAGGGAGGACATTCATCAAACGCCATGATCACATCAGCCCCCAAAGCGTTTTGAATCTCCATCGAGCGTTCCGGTGTCAGATGAATCCGCGCCCCATCCCGAGGCGAGCGAAACGTCACCCCCTCCTCGGTAATCGTGCGCATCTCGCTGAGGCTAAACACCTGAAAGCCCCCCGAATCGGTTAACATAGGACCATCCCAGCCCATAAACCGATGTAAGCCCCCCGCCTCAGCCACAATATCTTCTCCCGGCTGTAAATGGAGATGGTAGGTATTGGCCAGAACCATCTGAGCGCCAGTTCCCTGAAGCTGAGCTGGAGTGAGGGTTTTGACATTAGCCAGAGTTCCCACCGGCATAAAGCGTGGCGTTTCAACAATACCGTGAGGCGTTTCAAACACCCCAGCTCTGGCTCCGGTGTCCGGGCAGATAGCCTGGATGTGATACTTAAAAAACTGGTTCAAGGGTCGGGGCTGCTTAACAAATCCAAGTTTGGTATTGTATCATTAGGGTGAGGCCAAATGATCTCACCCCACGGGTGAGTGCATCCACCAACCCTCCCCTCACTGTTTGGGGTTCCCCAGATAAAGAGGCGCCTCACGGCGGAGTAACCCTCTACGAGAGAGAGTCGTTCAGTTTGGGAAAGCTCGGACTCATCGCGCTCCTTCGCTAGTTAGCCGGACTGGTGAGTGTCTATCAATCAAATAGCGGCTCTGACTGATACGTGCGTAAATCTGTTTCGATTACTGACTCGGAGTAGGAAGCATACTTGAGCCGACTGCTGAGGTTCAAGGGGGCTACAGACAACATGGCTAAATTCAACGAGCTGTATCTAGCAGAGCAGGAATTATACGATCACCTGCTCAATTTGGTAAAGGTCGAAGCGCCGGAACGGTTGCTCGAACGCTTCAGAACCCTGTTTATCCAGGGCTCGGGTTATCCTGATCCTGAAATTGCTTCGATTATTCAGAGTATCGTCTCCTTAGAACAGGCTGAAGATGAGTTTAATAGCGTTTTGAACCGCTGCTGCCATATTCTCATCAATCACTGGCAGATGGAGACGAAACATCAGCCGGCTATTCCTGAATTGGTGAGTATTATCGGCAACTCGGGCGATCGCCGGATGCAGTCGCGGGATGCACGACGCATTCAGAACTTACTGCAACAGTTCAAAAGTAGTGACGAGTATCTCACCCTTCAGCGCTTAGTTCAAGTCGTCGGTCGCAACAAAGCCAGTGAGCAACCTCCTGAACAACGTCCCCTAGGAACCCTCATTGGCCGCTACCCCTATCTTTATTCCCATTCTCTGTTAGGAGAAGGCAGTAGTTATGAACATCAACAAACCGTTCAAAAGCTACAGGCGCAACGTCAAAAACAATATGAAGTTCACTTATCAAAGTACGTCGCCTACAAAGTCAAACGGGCACAACTAGCGCGACAAAATCCGAAGTTACTCAAAAATCCTCGCATCATTCAGCCGGTGAGAAATCCCACCTTATTAGGCGATCGCGAGCTATATGTTGCCGTTAAGCAATTTTCAGGCCGGGCTGAGGGAGCCTACACCTATAAAGACTTAGCTCAAACCTTCCGAACCCATACCAGTCAAACACGAACCTACCGACAATTTAAAGAGGACTTATTTGAATACCTAATTACAACCGTTGATGAAGACTACGGGCGGCGCTTATTCTACGATAAGCTACACCACCATCTGATGAATACCCTGCCCCAATGTGACGATCAAAAACCCACAGACTTTTTGGTGGTTCGCACCTGTAGTCAGTTGCTCAACTTCCTAGTCGTTGAAAGTCCTCAAAACCCCAACCACTACGTTTTAATCGACCTTCTCTCCAACATTGGCCCCACCTTTGTCATGGCTCTGTTGCTGAAGATTCTGCTCATTTGTCGTAAAGTTCGTCCCTATTTAGAAAAACGCTTTTCGATTCTGTTTGACCATTATGATCAAAGCACCCGAGAAGCCGTCCGTTGGTTGATAGAATCCTTAGAAAACTTGCAGGTTGCGCTGAGTACGAATTTTGGCTCAGCCGATCTCTCAATTCTGAGTCGCGCCTCTTAAGAAGTCTTGCACTCGGTATTATCCTCTCAGGATGCCGCGCTCATCCTGAGGAATTGTTCTCCCTATTTCTGATCCTCATTTCCGTATGCCTAACCCCCGGACTTCCAATTTTGAACGTGAACTCGATGAAGCGATCTTTAGTTTCGCCGATATTCAATCAGAACTCAATTATAAACGGGCAAAAACGGCGTTACATGAACTGGTAGAACGGTTAGATCTCTCGGCCCGGGAACGAACCGGGTTAGAAGCCGAAATTGAGGGCTTAGAGACCATGTTAGACAAGCTAGAGTCGGACGTGGTGCAGATTGCGGCGTTCGGGATGGTGGGACGGGGTAAATCCTCTTTGTTGAATGCGTTGGTGGGACAGTCAGTGTTTGAAACCGGTCCCCTGCATGGCGTGACGCGATCGCAGCAAAGCGTGGATTGGACCTTAACCCGTAGTGCCGTCGCTGAGGGAATTGACGACATTTTACAGGTCTCGTTGCCCACCGTGGGAACAGCACGGGTGGAATTAGTCGATACCCCCGGCTTAGACGAAGTTCACGGCCAAACTCGCGCCGAATTGGCTCACCAGATTGCCAAACGAGCGGATTTAATTCTATTTGTGATTTCCGGGGACATCACTCAAGTTGAATATGATGCCCTCTCCGAGATTCGTGAGGCGGGCAAACCCCTCTTGTTGGTGTTTAATAAAATTGACCAATATCCCGATGCCGATCGCCAAGCCATTTATGATCAAGTGCGTAATGAGCGGGTGCGACAACTGCTGACGAGCGATCGCATTGTCATGGCCGCCGCCTCTCCCTTAACCCCTATTTTGGTCGAGAAGTCCGATGGAAGCAAAGGGGTGGTGATGGAAACCGGGAAACCCCAAGTTCAGAACTTGAAACTCAAAATCCTAGAGATTCTCCAGCGAGAAGGGAAATCCCTAGTGGCCCTAAACAGTATGCTCTATGCCGATGAGGTGAACGAGCAAGTCGTACAGCGAAAAATGGAGATTCGCGATCGCCAGGCCAACCGCCTAATCTGGAATGGGGTGATGGCCAAAGCGATGGCGATCGCCCTCAACCCCGTCACCGTCGTTGATATCCTCACCGCCGCCACCGTCGATGTGTTCCTGCTGATGTCCCTATCGCGGCTGTACGGCATTCCCATGACCCAAACGGGGGCGATCGACCTTTTACAGAAAATTGCCCTCAGTATGGGGGGAATTAGTGCCAGTGAACTATTCGCGAATTTAGGCTTAAGTGGCTTGAAAAGTCTGTTGGGTGTCGCCACACCCGTCACAGGCGGGTTAGCCTTTGGGGGCTATCTTTCAGTGGCCATCACCCAAGCCAGTGTCGCCGGGGTTTCGACCTATGCGATCGGTCAGGTTGCCAAAACCTATCTGGCCAATGGGGCCTCTTGGGGACCCGAGGGGCCAAAAGTGGTGGTTCAGCAAATCCTCGACTCCTTAGACGAAAGCTCGATTTTGAGTCAAATTAAAGACGAACTGCAACAGAAGTTAGTGGGATAATATGGCAGATCTAGATATTCGCTGGATACAGCGGTTTTCTAACTTTAAACGAACGTTTTTATTACTCGAAAAAGCCCTGGAAATCAAATCGCCGTCCTTAGTGGAACGGGCTGGACTCATTCAATTTTTTGAAATGGCATTTGAGCTATCCTGGAAGCTCTTAAAAGATTATGAAGAAATGGAAGGATTTACAGTCAAAACTCCTAGAGAAGCGCTAAAACAGGCATTTCAAGCAGAAATTATCACACAAGGTCAAGACTGGATTGAGGCTCTTCAAGACCGTAACTTGATGGCACGTACCTATAACGAAAAAACTGCAATTGCAGTTGAGGAGCGAATTCGTTATAAGTATTTTCCCCTCCTAAAAAATCTTTATGACACCTTTGAAGCCAAATTAGATCAATCCCAACCATGAACTATGGACTGACAGACCAAGACTTAGGCAATATCCGAGAGGCGATCGCCAAATTTCCAGAAATTTCCCAAGCCCTCTTATTTGGGTCTCGTGCCAAAGGCAACTACAAAGTCGGTTCAGATGTTGACCTAGCTCTCAAAGGTAAATCTGTCACCCACTCAACCGTTTTTCAACTTGCCGACTTACTCAATGAAACCTATCCACTGCCCTACTTTTTCGATATTATTGATTATAACAACATTGACGAACCCAAGTTAGTCGAGCATATCAATCGCGTTGGGATTCCCATTTTTTGCCAAGGAACACAGCAAAATTCGGGAGACGCGACAGCCAACTAATGCAGAACCCAAACCGACACCGAACCCACCTCACAAAAAAACTCGGCCCATCCCTCCTCATTGGTCACCACCGGTTCCGTGATATGTTCCGTTGCATCCATATAGGTGCAATTCGCCTGACCCACCTCCATGAACAACACAGGGATAGCCATCCCAACGCAACAAAATCAACCCATAGGCTAACGGCTTAAACCACCCCTCTACGACAGATCCCAAGGACTGCACGCCAGGACTCACCCCCACAAAAATGTTGTTGATTTAATCAGCGTTAGATTAAATCTTGATTACTCACTGGCTTGACGTTGTCGCCAAATTAAGCCGAGATAACCGAGAATCGTCCCCGTGGCCAGTCCCGTGAAGCCACGATGGGAGATGGCCGCCAGTTCAGCGGTAGGGAAAGGCAAGAGGAGACTAACCACCCAGAGTCCGACCCCAATCCAAACCCCATTACGGCGCAATAGATAGCCCAGGAAGCCCCCAGGAACGAGGGTGACGACAAAAAGAACCCAAGAGAGAAGAACTGCGACTGAAGTGCGTGTTTCGGCAATGTCGAGCATGTTAAAGATCCTCCCTTGACAAATCTGAGCTAATTCTATCTTAGATTTTGGAATTGGAACATTTGCCGAGAACCACGGCGATCGCGAAGACTAGGGGGCGATTGATATCCTCTTAACCCGAGATCGTCCCCGTTAGGGGGGAACTGGCACTGGCCATGGCTTGAATGGGAATCCGTCCGGCGTGATGGGCCAGTCGTCCCGCGATAACGGCCATGCCCATCGCTTGCCCCATAGCCACGGGATTTTGAGCTAGGGCGATCGCCGAATTAATCAAAACCGCATCAGCCCCCAACTCCATCGAAAACGCTGCCTCACTCGGCGTCCCGATTCCCGCATCAACCACCACCGGAACTTTGGCATTTTCGACAATAATGCGGATATTTGCCGCCGTCTGAATCCCTTGTCCTGAGCCAATCGGAGACCCGAGAGGCATCACCGTCGCACAGCCGACTTCTTCGAGGCGTTTAGCTAACATGGGGTCAGCATTGATATAGGGGAGAACCGCAAACCCTTCTTTCACCAGTTGTTCAGCGGCTTCGAGAGTGCCGATGGGATCTGGCAGCAGATACGTCGAGTCAGGAATCACCTCTAGCTTGACAAAGTTGTTGTCTTCTTGTCCCAAGAGTTTCGCCATTTCCCGTCCCAATCGCGCGACGCGGATGGCTTCTTCAGCGGTTTTGCAGCCAGCGGTGTTGGGTAACATCCAAATTTTAGACCAGTCTAGGGCTTCGGCTAACCCTTCATGGCCGGGGGCGTTAGTTTGCACCCGACGGACCGCCACGGTGACAATCTGACAGCCACTCGCGGCAATACTACCGCGCATGGTTTCAAAGTCAGTGTATTTGCCGCTGCCGGTCATGATGCGAGACTGAAACGACCGACCCGCAATGATGAGAGGATCGTGTTCAGAGGAATTAACGGCGATCGGTTGGGGGGCTGGTTGACGAATAGAGGTCAGCATAGTCTCTGAGGTCGTTGAGGAGGATGAGGATTGGGGGCGATTCCAAGCGAAAGCCTCTAGGAGAGGATCTCGCTGCTGATCGCAAATGAGATTGGCGATGAGATTGGCGGTGATGGGGGCCAGGAGAATGCCGTTGCGGTAATGACCTGTGGCCAGGCTGAGGTTATCACAGTAACTATCGCCTAGGATGGGCAGTTCATCGGGGGTTGCGGGGCGGAATCCTGACCAAATTTCCTGCATGGGATAGTCCCTCAGGGCCGGATAGAGGCGGATGGCCCGGTCTAGGAGCGATCGCAGTCCCTCAGGGGTCGTTCCCGGCACAAAACCGACATCCTCGGAGGTGGCCCCGACCACAATTTCCCCATGACCACGGGGAATAATATAGGTATTGGGGCCATAGAGAACTCGCCGTAGAGGCAATTCCCCATTGACACGGGGAGCGCGGACAGAGAACATTTGCCCTTTAATCGGTTTAACCGGCAGAGGGAACAGTTGATTCGACCAAGAGCCAGTTGCAAGTACATAATGATCCGCAGTCAGGAGTCCAGCGGCAGTTTGTACACCGACAATTTTATGGCCTTCCTGGGCGATCGCCTCAACGGTTACCCCCTCTCTCAGCGTAATCTCTAGAGCCTCAACCGCCCCGAGGAGCGATCGCATCAACGCCCGATTATCCACCTGAGCATCTTGGGGATACCACCAGGCCCCCACCACATCAGCCCCCAATCCTGGCTGATACTCCTGCAACGCCCGAGAATCGAGCCATAAGGACGGTCCCGCCTGAGAGGGAGGCGCACTAGCTGCCGCCTCATAGACCGGGGCTAGAATGCCACAGGGCCAGTATCCCGTCGCGATTCCCGAGAGACGTTCGAGTTTCTGTGTCCAATCCCGATAAAGCGATCGCGACTGCAAACATAACTCCAACATTGGCCCCGGCGATAGGTTCTCAGCCTGAGGCGCTAACATCCCTCCCGCCGCCTGACTCGCCGCCTGTTGAATATCTCGACTCATCACGGTGACACTGGCGCCGCGCAACTTGAGTTCGACGGCGATGGACAACCCCATCACACCGCCACCAATCACTAAAATCTCACTACTCATGATCTTGACTAAACGCTCGACTCGATTAAATTAAACGACTTACCAAAGGGCGGGAATTGGATCATCAGAATCCGTTGCTGGGGTGGGTATGGGCGTTGGACTGGGTGTAGGAGTTGGACGGGTTGTAGCGGCGGGACTCGGCGTCGCCGTTGTTTGCGGAGTTGGCGATGGAGGACTCAACGGAACCGCATCAGGAATCGACTCCTCTTCAACAGACTCATCGGAAGAGGGCGTTTCCTCAAACACCTGCGCCTCGGCCAGCCAGTAGAGAATCGCCATCGCTAACAGAACTCCCAGAACAACCTGAAAAATACGTTGCACAATAGGTTTATCAACCCGGTTGATGAACCGGTTTATCGACGGGTGTATCGACGAATTGGCATCGACGAATTGGCTCAGAATCAGCAACTGAGACTCGGTTACTAAGACTCAGCCGTCCAAACTGGCTCCGTTCCTTGGCCCCAGAAGCCGTCAAACTTGGTCACCCGAACATCTCCGAGAACTTGGGTTTGACAGGCTAGACGCAGGGGGCGCTGGGGATCGTGAGGGGGAAGCGATCGCCGGGTGCGATCGCGCCAATTCGTCTCAGACACCTGGCCCTCAAGCGCCACAGCACAAGTTCCACAGGACCCAATCCCCCGGCAATTAATCACAGAGGCTTTGCCATTGTACAGATCAATCCCTTGGCGGAGAAGGACGCGACGCAGATTGTCCCCGCGATCGCAGGTGATGGTTTTCCCGGCGGCAAAAATAGTTGGCATGATTGTCGATTGAGATACTCGCATGTACCCGTTAGCGTCTCTCTCCATTGTGACAACTTGGCGGCTCAATCACAGCATCAGGTTAAAATTTGAGGATGGTGAACCCACAACCACGAACAATTCCTCCTCGCCCATGACTGCCCAACGCATCTCCATCTATGACACCACCCTGCGCGATGGCGCCCAATGTGAAGGTCTATCCCTCTCCCTAGAAGATAAACTCCGCATCGCCCATCAACTCGATCGCCTCGGCGTTCCCTTTATCGAAGGAGGTTGGCCCGGCGCCAACCCCAAAGATGTCAAGTTTTTCTGGCAACTCAAAGAACAACCCCTGACCCACGCCGAAGTCGTCGCCTTTTGTTCAACTCGTCGTCCGGGCCGCCGGGCCGCCGAAGACCCCATGCTCCAGCCGATTTTAGCGGCTGGGACCCATTGGATCACCCTTTTTGGCAAGTCTTGGGATCTCCATGTTACCGAAGGCTTAAACACCAGCCTCGAAGAAAACCTGGCCATGATCCAGGACACCATCGAATACTTCCGTAGCCAAGGACGGCGGGTCATTTATGATGCCGAACATTGGTTCGATGGCTACAAACAGAATCCTGACTATGCCCTAAAAACCCTAAAAGCCGCTGCTGACGCTGGGGCGGAATGGTTAAGCCTCTGTGACACCAACGGCGGCAGTTTACCCCATGAGGTGACGCAAATCGTCTCCGAGGTCATCTCGCAGTTAGGAGAGGCGATTCCCCTAGGGATTCACACCCATAATGACAGTGAAATGGCCGTCGCCAATGCCGTTGCCGCTGTTTTGGGAGGGGCCACCATGGTCCAAGGAACCATTAACGGCTACGGTGAACGCTGTGGGAATGCCAATCTTTGCTC
This sequence comes from Phormidium willei BDU 130791, assembly GCA_001637315.1. Lineage (GTDB taxonomy): Bacteria > Cyanobacteriota > Cyanobacteriia > Cyanobacteriales > Geitlerinemataceae > Sodalinema > Sodalinema willei. Next base: position 18,301 of record LSZA01000073.1, read on the forward strand.
GGCGATCGCCAACTTGCAGCTCAAACTGGGCTATCACTGTTTAGATGACCACCAGCTTGCCCAACTGACCGAAACCAGCCGCTTTGTCAGCGAAGTGGTGAACCTGGCCCCCAACGATCGCGCCGCCTTCGTGGGCCGTTCCGCCTTTGCCCATAAAGGCGGGATCCATGTCAGCGCTGTGCAGCGAAATCCCCTCACCTATGAGCATATTGCCCCCGAAGCCGTGGGCAACCAGCGACGCATTGTGATTTCCGACCAATCGGGCCTCAGTAACGTTCTCGCCAAGGCCCGCAACTTCGGCATTGATCTCGATAAAAACAATCCCGCCAGTCGCGAAATTCTCGATCGCCTCAAAGGACTCGAAAATGAAGGCTATCAGTTTGAAGCCGCCGAAGCCAGCTTTGACTTATTAGTCCGAGAGGCCCTAGGACAACGAGAGCGATTCTTTGAAGTCAAAGGGTTTCAAGTCCACTGTAGCCAAGCCGGCGGCCATGAAGACAGCAACTCCCTCGCCACGGTCAAAGTCACCGTCAACGGCAGCGAAAGTTTACAGTCCGCCGAAGGAAACGGTCCGGTCTCCGCCCTAGACGCAGCCTTGCGTAAAGCCCTCGTCGGGCAGTTTCCCGCCATCGCTGATTGTCATCTCGTGGACTACAAAGTCCGTATCCTCGATAGTCAATCCGGAACCTCCGCCAAAACTCGGGTGTTACTCGAATCCACCAATGGTCATGACCGCTGGACAACCGTCGGGGTCTCCGCCAATATTATCGATGCCTCCTATCAAGCTGTCGTCGAAGGCTTGGAATACGGACTATTGTTGCAAAAAAATGCAAAAACAGGAGTTCAGACCTCCTAATGCTTGCTTCAACTCCGTCTAACTTCAGAATAATCAGAAAAACACAATTTATCTAAAGCGGTCGATCCCAGTAGACGCGAACTATAATGGGAGGGAGTCGCCCAAAAACGGCAGTTCACAGGGAACGGTATGTCTTCTGTTCCCGACAATTCCCGTGATCGCCTTGATTTTTTGTAGCCTAGACTACATATTTTTGGTAGTTGCGATCGCACTATAATGGTTAAATGTGTGAACAGCCCTTGGTGGCTTTTCGCGATATTCAATGTTCCTGTGTTTTTAGGTGTGAGGGAAGATGCGTAAACTAACATGGCAGATTCTGCTATTCAGCCCGCTACTCGCGGCATTCTGGGGGCTAAACGCTCCGGCTCAAGCCAAAGAGGCCGCCGTCGATAGCGGTGTCAACACGGTCAAAACGGATCGCCAGACCGATAGCAACTTTGGCAGCAAACAACTCTCCGTTGGCGATTTCATCGAAGCCAACGAAGGTCAACGGCTTCGTCAAGACAACGGCAACGACGAGGTGGTCTCAATCGATCAAGTGACCTCCGTCTCGCAGTTGAGCGACGTACAGCCGACCGACTGGGCGTTCCAAGCGCTGCAATCTCTGGTTGAACGCTATGGTTGTATCGCCGGTTACCCCGACGGAACCTTCCGTGGCAACAACTTCATGACCCGTTATGAATTTGCCGCCGGTCTGAACGCCTGTTTAGACCAAATCGTGGCCATTGTCGGTGGAGGAGACAGCCTCGACCCCAGCGACCTAGCCACCATTCGCCGCCTGCAAGAAGAGTTCGCCGCTGAACTGGCAACCCTGCGCGGTCGCGTCGATGGTCTCGAAGCTCGCGTCTCAGAACTCGAAGCCAATCAGTTCTCCACCACCACCAAACTCGAAGGGGAAGCCATCTTCGCGATCGCCGATGCCTTCGGTGGCGAAGACATTAATGTGGACGACAACCAAACCGTTTTCCAAAACCGAGTTCGTCTCAACTTCGTGTCGAGCTTCAGCGGACGGGACCAACTCTGGACTCGTCTCGATTCGGGTAATGCCACGACCTTCAATAACCTCGACCAAGGGGTCTTTACCCATAACTTCGATAACGGTAATGGGGTCAACATTGGCTGGCTCGCCTACTACTTCCCCCTCGGTGACAACGTCCAAGTCTATCTCCCTGCTGCCGGCGGCTTGTGGCAAGACTTCGTTCCCACCATCAGCCCCTACCTCGAAGGCTACACCGGCGGCAACAATGCCATCGGTAGCTTTGCTGAATCCAACCCTATCTACAAACTCGGGACCGATGCACCTGGGATTGGGGCCAACATCGACATCACCGACAGTCTCATGCTGTCTGCGGGCTATTTGGCGGGGGATGCCTCGAATCCCGATCGCAGCAATGGTCTCTTCAACGGTGACTATTCCATCATGGGTCAGTTGACCTTTGACTCGGGCGATTTGCAAGTCGGCTTAACCTACAACCACGCCTTCTTCAACGCCTCAGGTGCAGATAACAGCATCTTCAAACTCGGACCGGGAACCACCCGTGGAGTTCAACCCTTTGGTGATGCTGCCGCACTCTACACTAACTCCTACGCCCTGTCGGCGGCATACCAACTCTCTGATCGCCTCTCCATCAACGCTTTTGGTGGTTTCACCGATGCTGAGTCCCTCTCCGCTGGCAAAGATAGTGCCGATATTTGGTACTACGGTCTAGGAATCGCACTCCCCGACTTTGGTGGACCCGGTAACCTGCTCGGTTTGATGGCTGGTGCTGAACCTTATGTCGGCGGGTTCAACGATAGCTCTTCCCGGAATGCTGGGGCTGATGATACCCCCCTTCACGTCGAAGCATTCTATCGCTACCAGCTCAACGACAACATCTCCATCACGCCTGGCCTGATCTGGCTCAGTGCGCCCCAAGGTAGCGAAGATGCCGATGATGCCTTCGTCGGTGTGCTGCGGACGACCTTCTCGTTCTAGAACCTGAGCGAGAACCGTGATCTTGGGGCAAGTTTCACAAAACGGCCCCCGAAACGGTCCCCGAATACTGGATAGCCCCACCCTCACGGTGGGGTTTTTTCTTGACTGAGCTCGGTTGGCGTTAGGAACAGCCCCTAGAGCAGAGCCGCCGCTCCTGCCAAGGCATCGAGGTCTAAAGCCGCTAGTTGATGATAGGCGTCTTCAATGGCCCGTTGACCCCGTAAAAAGCCCGTACTGGCTCCAGGACAGATCAGGGCCAGACTCTCGGGGGAAAAGCGATCGCGCAACTGAGCCACACTCCGCAGTTGTCGTGGCCAATGAAAGGTTTTCGCCGTCCGTAACGGAACCACCTCTCCCTGAGGGTTCGGAAGCAGATGACGGCCCGTAAATAACACTCCCCCCTGTTGCCGGTCATACAGACAGGCAGAACCGGGGGTATGTCCAGGAGTCCAAATTCCCTGAATCTCCCTAGAAATCTGAATCTCTTGTTGAAATGACGTGACTTGCGCCTCAGGCAACAGATAGGCTTCCTGTTCCTGGATAATCACCTGACAACCCGTGCTTTGCTGAAGTTCCGTAGCATTGCCGATACTGTCACGATGGGTAATAAATAGCGATCGCACCCCCCCGTGACGGCTCAAAAACTCCTGAGTTTCTGGTGTCGCTGGAGGAGTATCAACCAGGACGTTGCCATCTTTTTCTACAATAAGATAGGCGGTTCCTCCCAGCGTTTGCCGATTGGGGGGAAACGCAAAAATATTCGCTCGGACAATGCGGGGTTCTTTAGACATACGTGATGACTTTGTGGTTACTGCTGATACTTGGACTGATTACCTACATTATCTTGCAGCGGAGCGTTGCTAACATCACGCGAACCCCGGTGTGGTTATTGTGGTTAGTGATGATGACTCCGGCTGTGGTGTTGATCATCTGGGCTGAAATGACTCCCGACGATGGGGCCGTCCCCGCCTGGGGGGCGATCACCCTGATGACGGGTTGCTTTATTCTCTATCTCTGGCTCCTCTATCAAGGACGGCCCTCCGCCTCCCATGAGGAGCCACCACCAACAGCCACACCCCCTGACGTGGCCTCTCCTCTCTCCACCCTCAAACAACAATTGCGGCCCATTGCTCCGGCTGAGGAGAACCAGCTCCGGAACTGTTTTAATTGGTCTGTCTATGCACTGCATCAACTCGAATACCGACCTCAAGCCGTGATTTGTCGCGGCCAACTTCGCACCAACCCCGATCGCGCCTATCAAACCATCCGCAAGAATATCGAACAACAATTTGGCGATCGCTTCCTGGTGGTTCTTCAGGAAGGGGAAAATCGTAAACCCCTGTTTGTCATCGCCCCGAACCCCCAAAAACAAACCAATGCTCGCCTCGAAGAACCCACCGAGCATCCCGCCATCGCCTTCGGACTGTTCCTGATCACCCTATTTACCAGTACCACCGTCGGCGTCGAACTGGCCGGAATTGAGAGCGATCGCTGGCAAGCCGATCCCAGCCTACTCCTACAAGGACTGCCCTACGCCATCTCCTTATTGGGCGTGTTAGGGATTCGTGAACTGGGGCGATATGCGATCGCTCGCCGACATGATCTCGAAACTAGCCTTCCCTACTTCATTCCCTTTCCCTTCTTCCTGGGAACCTTAGGTGCCTTCTTGAGGCTACGCTCCCCCATTCCCAACCGTAAAGTCCTGTTTGATAGCAGTATCATCGGCCCCCTACTGACCTTTCTCGTCAGTTTCCCCCTGCTACTTTGGGGACTCTCCCACTCCCAACTCGTCCCCGCCACTGACAGCTCAGGACTGCTCAACTTTGACGAACTGATTCCTACCTTCTCCCTGCTATTATCCCTCTGTAGCGGCCTACTCCTACCAGGGTCCCTAGAGCCATCCCAAGCCATCGCCCTACATCCGGTTGCCATCGCCGGCTATTTGGGGTTAATCCTCAGCACCTTCACCCTCATGCCCATCGGCCGCTTAGATGGGGGACAGATGGTTCATGCCATGTTTGGACGACGGATGGCGGTGGCGATCGGGCAAATTAGCCGTCTTCTGATGCTGGTGTTGGCCGTCATTCACCCGGAACTCTTCCTATGGGCGATTCCCCTGTTCCTGATTCCTCTACGGGACGCTCCCGCCCTCAATGATGTTAGCGAGTTAGACAATCGACGGGACGTTTTGGGATTATTAAGTCTCTTTTTACTGGCGTTTATTTTGCTGCCGGTTCCACGGATGCTGACTCAGGTGTTGTAACAGGGAACAGGGAACAGAAGGCAAGAGG
>LSZA01000074.1 GCA_001637315.1 Phormidium willei BDU 130791
TCGCTTTAGTGGAAGCCGGTAATGAGTTAGCGTACCAGGGTGACTATCACGAAGCTGTTGCTAAATTCCAACAAGCCCTCACCCTTGAGCCAACCCTCGACCTAGACCCCGAAGCCGAAGCCCAACAGATTGCGGTTCCGGTGTTGCTGGCGCGGGGAGAACGACGGGTTGAAGACGAAGAGTATCAAGAAGCAGTAGAGGCCTATACGGCCGCCCAGGACATCGATGCCACGGTGGACATTTCTGCCCAAACTTGGGAGAAAATCTGTTGGTTTGGCAGTTTGCGCGGTGAAGCGGCGGCGGTCATACCCGCCTGTGAGCAAGCCGTCACCCTGGAACCGGAAGAGGCAGGACCTCGGGGAAATCTTGGACTTGCCAAGGCACTGACCGGAGATAAAGAAGGAGCCATCCAAGATTTTCAAGCCTTTATCGAGTTGAGCAACAATGCCGTGGCGAACCGGTTAGTCCAGGGTTATATTGATACCCTCCGCGCCGGGGACAATCCCTTTACCGAGGCGGAAATTCAGCGATTGTTAGGGGAGTAAGCTCACCCAGCCGCCATCCCTTTCTAATAGGATTCCCACAACTCCTCCCTCCTCCCTCCCATGACCCGTTTCATCCACGACCAATTCGCCAAAGACTATCTCGAAGAACTCCTAACCCCTAGGACTTCTGGCCCGCACCCTCCACAGTCACGCCATCTTCGAACCGTACCGCAACCCCGTCACCGCCGACGAAATCCGCGATTGTCTCCTCAAACTCCTGGTCCTATCCGCCGAAGTTCGACGAGAGGCCCGACGCCAGCAAACCTCACTGGCTGACTCGGACCAACCCCGCCTCTGGATTCTCACCCCAACCGCCTCAGACCGTCTCTTAGAAAGCTTTGGTGCTATCCTAGATGTAGAGAATTGGGGGAACGGCATTTATCAGTTGCCTGTTGGATTGCGAACGGCAATTGTGGTCATTCACCGACTCCCTCGTTCCCTGGATACTCTCTGGCTGAGGGTCTTAGGGCGAGGTCGAGTTCAGCAACAGGCTATTGACGAACTCACACAACTTTCCCCGGACAATCCCTTCCGCAGCAATGCCCTAATTCTACTCAATCGCCTCAAAGCTGACTTAGAAACAAACAACAATCCTAACTCGGAGGATAGAGAGTTAATTATGCGTTTATCTCCTCTGTTTGATCAACAACTTGAAGCCGCTCAACTCTCGGGTTTAGAACGAGGTCTTGAACGGGGACGGGAACAAGAACGGCGCGAGGCGATCGCCAGTCTCCTAGAAGCCCGTTTCGGCTCCCTAGACCACGAACTCAGCCAACTCCTAGACCGCATGATTCGCCGTCCATCGAGCGAGTTAATGCCCTTGCTGCTGCAACTCTCGCGCGAGGAAATTATCGATCGCTTTCGCGGATAACACCGGGTCTTTTGGGGTCAGGGTGACAAGGAAAATTTATGGCGGATTATATCCCTTGCTGTAGGGGCGAAAAATCCCCTCCTGGGAGGGGCTGGGGGTGGGTTCCCCTACAATTTTGTATCCAATGCAACCCATTTCACCCGATCTCCTAAAGACCCATAATCCCCCTCAATGACTGGCCAAATTAATGCGATCGCCCAGTTGCAGTAACAATTGTGCCAACTGGGGGTCATTCTCCCGTCGTTGCGCCACTTTATCACAACTATACAGCACCGTCGTATGGTCTTTGCCCCCAAACACTTCGCCAATCTTCGGTAAACTCAAATCCGTATGTTGACGCATTAAATACATCGCCACCTGACGCGCTTGGGAAATCTCCCGCCGCCGCGATGAGCCTTTTAAATCCTCCACCGAAATCCCCATCATCTCCGCCACAACTCGCATCACAACGGTTGGTGAGGCTTCCACTTTTTCCGTATGAGAACTGAGGACAGGGGCTAAGTTTTTCACCGTCATCGGTAGGCCGGAAATAGAAATATAAGCCACCGCGCGAATTAACGCCCCCTCCAATTCCCGGATATTGGACGTATAACGGGACGCGATATACTCGATCGCCTCTCGGGGAAGCCGCATATTCTCATACTCAGCTTTCTTCTGTAAAATCGCCATACGAGTTTCCAAATCAGGCGGCTGAATATCCGCAATCAACCCCATCGAAAAGCGAGAACAAAGCCGTTCCTGAAGTTGCGGGATTTGGTGCGGCGGGCGATCGCTGGCGATGACAATTTGTTTCCCCACCTCATGCAACGCATTAAAGGTATAGAAAAACTCCTCCTGGGTGTATTCCTTCCCCTCAATAAACTGAATATCATCGACTAACAACACATCCGCCGTTCGGTAATGATTGCGAAACGCCTGCATCCGATCCTGACGAATTGCTGTAATCAAATCATTAGTAAATCGCTCCGTTGACACATAAAACACCCGAGATTGTCGGTCAATTTCCAAGCGATAATGACCAATCGCCTGCATTAAATGGGTTTTCCCTAACCCCACTCCTCCACATAAAAACAAGGGATTAAACTCTCGCCCCGGATATTCCGCCACCGCCAACGCCGCCGCGTGAGCCATGCGATTATTAGACCCCACCACAAAGCGAGAAAAGACATTTTTATGATTCAGTTCTGGCGGTTTGGTTTGCGATTTTGGTTCTGGGGACATCACTTGCGGCGACCAACTCAGTTGCTGTTCTTCCACATCTCCCGTGCGATCGCTACAGAGTTCAATCGTTACTTCCTCCCCCACAATCTCACAAACCACCTCAGTAATGGTCGTCAAATAATGCTTTTGCAGCCAATTTAACGCAAAGGGATTTGGCGCGCGCAAAACTAAACGCCCTCCCCGCAACGACTCAACTTGCGCCGTCTGAATCCAGGTTTCAAATGTCGGTTGACTCAATTGGCCTTGCAACCGTTCTAGAACCTGATTCCATAGGTCTTCTAACGACATATCCACTGAACAGAACCTCCTTGGCTCAGGTTCCTCGGGGGAGAACCACCACCTGACCCCTATGTGTTGCTCAATACCCCGATTGAGAAATTACCCCTCACCACTATCAAATAGATAATTAAAATCGATATCTATTTCAGCAAGTTAACCTATTTTAATTCTAACTATTTCAATTCTAAAAGACCCTGTTCCTTCAACTTCGGGTTAAAGCGGAACGATTCCATCACCCCACGCGCCGCTAATCGCTCCAAAACCGTGGCTTGAACGCGACGGGCGACTTGTTTAATACATTTCGTCTTTTTCCCCTCATCTAACGCCTCTTCAAAGGCGCTACGCTCTGCCTCTGTCATCAGGGGTTTAACATCAATTGGCTGAGTCCATTGCGCCTCCGCCTCACTATTTCCAGGAGGAACTGTGCCATTTTCAGCTAACCACTGTTGGCGGATATCTTCGAGTAGGGTTCGACTCGGGCGATCGATGGTTTCAACCTTAAAGCTATAACAGTGTTCCGGTTGTCGAATCAGATGTTGGCGTAAACTAACACTGACATTACGGGAATAGCCGACAAACTGGAGTGTTTCATCTTGATCAAAGATGGCATAAATCCCAACTTTACCAAGTAAAAACTCATCAGCGACATTACCCTCGTCTGTGAGATAGGGATAGGGTTTTAGACTTTGGAGACTCGGGAGTTCAGCGGCGGTTGACATGAGTTTAAAAGGGCTAGAGGAGCGTAAACGGTAATGTGAGGAGGGTGTTGAGTGACGAAACTTAGTCTTGAAACCTAGTCTTGAAACTTAGTCTTGAAACTTAGTCTTGAAAGCTAGTCTTGAAACTTAGTCTTGACAAGTGCGATCGCCATCTAACCGGCGATAAATAGCACAGAGGCGACTGGGTTTAAAAATTTTGGCTTTTGCCATAAAATTGGGCGGCACGTTAATAATAGAATACTCTGGAGAGTCATGATATTGCTCAAACTCCTGCGGCATTCCTTTCGGGGTGGCGGTACTGTAAGGAACAGGCTGAAATAGACATTCCGTAAACTCGATTCCAGCACAATTCAACTGTTGCCGAATTTGCCCAAGAAATGACTCATGAGTTAGCAACTGAAACAACGTTTCTTGCGCCTCGGGATCGAGTTGAACGCTGGCATCGAAGTTTTCAATAATTTTTAAAGACATTTAACAATTTTTAACAGATTGTTCTAGTTAGTCGACTCTTTCGTCAACTCTAAATCGATGGTTAACCAAGCCCCCACATTTTAACTCGAACGATAACAGATATCAAGCCCAACTTCGATTTTTATAAGTAAATCCAGAAATTGCTAATTTCACGACCGATTAATTTCCCAAAATATCCTCTGCTTCTGGCGTATAAATATACTCATAATTAAACTGAAGATAATTCGGATGACGAATCACCGAAAAGCCAAACTCAGTCACCGTTTCTGCCCGAAACGTCACCATCACCAATTCGGTCAATTTTTTGCGGGATATTTTGGGCATTTGCACATAATAATCTCGCTTGGCAAAAAACTTTTTCTTGTCCTTAGGAACCACGATTCCATTGATTTGGTGTGCAAAGCGAATCGGTTTAATATATTTATTGAGAAACTCATCCTGATTTCGTTGGATGCGATAGAGTCGTTCTTGCTGAATCCAACTCATCGTAAACATCATTTTGAGCAACTCAAAGCCCAACGTATAATTAAAAGCATTATTACTTTCTTCAGAACTACCAATCAGCCGCACTGCAACTTCCAAATACTGTTCCGGCTGTCGCTGCATATCCTGAGCGCAGTGGATATAAAACTGCCGAATATAGCCCCGCAATAAACTTTCTGTTAAAGGAGTTTCAATATGAAATTGTTCGAGATAATACTTGACTTTTTGGCGAGTATCACGGTCCTCAATGAGGCGCGAAACTAAGCCATCAGCGGTATATTCATCGAGAAATTCTGCTTGAACCTCTGAGGGGGCTGCACAGAGGATATGACACAGAGAAAGAACATAGCGGCGTTCATTCCAATGGAGTTGTTCCGCCCAGTCTCGCGCTTGGGGCGGAAGTTGAGCAAAAATACTATGGGGATCCGTGGAATTAGCAGAAAACATAGACTCTACTGTGACGACAAAGACGAAGCCATGGACAGACTCAAGTGATCCAAGTTTCCCAGTTTCCCGGTTTTTCACCCTTAGCGATCGCCCAACCGACGTTTCATCGCCCCTCACCCCATTAACTTCACATGATCCCCAGTGAAATGACCCCGAGACTGACCTAAAGACTAACCCAGACACGAACCCAGAGACACTTACTTCGAAACAAAGTGAACCCAGAAACTCCCATCCGGCTTACAAGTTTCACGAATCATGCGATAAGAATAGCGTTGATACTTCCCAGACAAATCCGTGCGATAGCCGGTCGAGAACCATTCCCCATAAGGATCATGGACAAAAAACTGCTCTCGCTCCTCGTCATAGCCCACCAACACCACAATATGACCATAGGAGGTGAAGTAACCATGAACAATCACCGGCTTCAAGTCAGCGAGCCAATCCTTAACCTCATCAAAGGTGGCATTGGTGCGGAACTCATCCTGAGCGCCATAGTCCCTGACAATTTTAGCTAAATCATAGGGACTGTGACGACTGAGATTATTATCAAGGGCGTAGCGGTAGAGTTCATCCTCGAACTGGCGAGCATTCGTGCGTTGCGGGATACCAAAATACTTCAGACACATCGCCACAGACGTGACATTACAGGCCCCCGTAGGATTCTCGAAGTTGTCCAACTGAGACAAATAGGGACAATCGAGTTGAATAATCCGGGGTCGAGGTTTCGGGTACAAGCGAGACGTCCCCGGTTCTTGAGACGACTGGCCCAAAACCTCCACATGGTCCCCGAACGCATACCAGGTATCGAGGCCCGCCAGAGCCTCATCCTGAAACGTCACCCGTAAATGATTGCGTTCACGAGTAAAAGTATCAATCGGGAACTCGCGATCGCGGTGAATCGAGATCTTCTCGCGATCGGGTAACTCCTTCGACTCAATCGGACGCTGTTTGAAGACCGTATTCGTGAGGGTACGCAGAACGAGAGACATGGCAGCTACCTCAGCACATGAAGACTAATCAAAGAACACCCGCGACCTCGCCAATTCTGGAAATGGGGAGAAGTTAGCTAAGCTATTAGGGAAGGTATCACGTTCTGACCCCCCCTCGCTAGATCCAAGCTAATCATGACCGACGGTTCCAATCGTAGTTCCAATCGTATCTGTATTCTCGGCGGCGGCTTTGGTGGACTCTACACCGCCCTCAAACTGGCCCAATTCCCCTGGGAAAGCTCCGATCAACCCGAGATCACCCTCGTCGATCGCAGCGATCGCTTTGTCTTCTCCCCCCTCCTCTACGAACTGGTAACAGACGAACTGCAAACCTGGGAAATCGCCCCACCCTTCGTCGAACTGCTAGCCAACACCCCCATTCAGTTCCGCCAAGCCGACGTCGAAGACATTAACCCCGACTCCCAACAGGTGTCTCTCATCGGCGATGAGTCTCGCCTCGACTACGATCGCCTCGTCCTAGCCCTCGGCGGCGAAACCCCCCTCGATGGCGTTCCCGGTGCAGCCGACCATGCCATCCCCTTTCGTACCGTTAGCGATGCCTACCGCGTCCGGCAACGGCTGCAAAACCTAGAAAATAGCGATTCAGACAAAATCCGGGTAGCCATCGTGGGTGGCGGCTATAGCGGCGTGGAAATCGCCTGTAAACTCGCCGATCGCCTGGGCAATCGGGGTCGCATTCGCATCGTCGAACGTCACGATAGCATCTTGCGCCATTCCCCCGAATTTAACCGTAACGCCGGCAAACGGGCCTTGAGCGATCGCGGCGTCTGGACCGACCTCGAAACCGACGTCGTCTCCATCAGCGAGGACAGTATTTCCCTGCGTTACCGAGGCCAAATCGACGAAATCCCCGTCGATCTCGTCCTGTGGACCGTCGGCACCCGCGTCGCCCCCGTCGTCGAACGGCTCCCCTTCGAGCGAGGCGATCGCGGCAAAATCAAAGTCAACCACCATCTCCAAGTCTGCGATCGCCCCCACATCTTCGCCCTCGGCGACCTAGCCGACGCCCACGACGCCAACGGACAAACCATTCCCGCCACCGCCCAAGCCGCCTTCCAACAAGCCGACTACACCGCCTGGAATCTCTGGGCCTCCCTCACCCAGCGTCCCCTACTTCCCCTGCGCTATCAAAACCTCGGAGAAATGATGACCCTCGGCATCGACAACGCCACCCTCTCCGGCTTAGGCATAAGTTTAGACGGTCCCCTGGCCCATATCGCCCGTCGTCTCATGTATCTCTACCGCCTACCCACCTTAGAACACCAAGTGAAAGTGGGCGTCAACTGGATGGTCGATCCCCTGCGGGCCTTAATCACTCCCCAGTAAAGACCTCAATACATCTCAATCAGCTGAAATTGAGACCTCCCCATGATTAACTGTTAAGGGTTAAACCATTAAACCATTCAAGGCCAGAGGAGGTTATCCTTGAGACCAGCCCCTGAAACCGCCGAATTACCCCAGACCCCATCACAACGCGACAACAACAAGCCCCAAGTCATCTTTCTCGATGCCGTCGGAACCCTCTTTGGCGTTCGTGGCAGCGTCGGCGACGTCTATCGAGACTTTACCCACTACCAGACCGGCATTCACCTCGACGCTGAAGCCACCAACAAGGTCTTTTACGACCTCTTTAAAGCCGCCCCCCCGCCGGAATTTCCCCAAGTCGAACCCCAAGATCTGTTAGAACTGGAATTTAACTGGTGGTTGGCGATCGCCTACGACACCTTTGCCGGAGTCGGCGTTCTCGATCAATTCTCTGACTTTGAAGGCTTTTTCAAGCATCTGTTTGCCTACTTCGCCAGCGCCGATCCCTGGGTGATCTATCCCGACGTCCTACCCACCCTCACCTATTGGCAACAGCAAGGCATTGAACTCGGAGTGGTCTCCAACTTCGACTCACGGCTGTATAGCGTCCTAGACTGCCTCAACCTGAGCCAATTTTTTACCTCCGTCACCGTCTCCACCCGAGTTGGGGCAGCCAAACCCAAATCCCAGATCTGGACTTGCGCCTTAGCCGCCCACGACTGTTCCCCAGCCGCCGCCTGGCATATTGGCGACAGTTACCGAGAAGACGTCGAAGGCGCGATTGACGCCGGGTTGCGAGGCATTTGGCTCAATCGTCATTAGCAATCATCACCGAGATCAGGTCAAACGAAGATGAGTAAGCCGATCGTTGGTCGGGCCATCCCCCTCACCTCAACCCTTTCCTCCTCAGCGGTTCTGCTGACCCTCGTCCTGGCGGCGGCTGATAGCAGCGTCGCTCAAATCACCCCAGACGCGACGCTACCGGAAAACTCCCGCGTCACCACCGAGGATAGACAACTGACCATCGACGGGGGAACCCGTGCCGGAACCAACCTCTTCCATAGCTTTGATCACTTTGACCTCCCCACCCATTGGGAAGCCCACTTCAATAACCCCGCCACCACCCGGCGCATCATCACCCGCATCACCGGCAACCAAGCCTCGCAAATTGATGGTCTAATCCGGGCGAACCATCAAGCCAGTCTCATTTTCCTCAATCCCAATGGCATCGAGTTCGGGGAAACCGCTCAACTGCAACTTGGCGGTTCTTTCATGGCCAGCACCGCCGAGGGTCTTCTCTTTGAAGATGGTCGTCAATACAACGCCGTCTCCCCCTTGGGCGATAATCCCTTGTTGACCGTTAGCGTCCCCATTGGCCTGCAATTTGGCAACAATCCCGCCCCCATTCGCAATCAATCCCTCGCCAGTCGTTCTCTCATTCCCAGCCTAGATGCCCCTTTACCACGGGTTAACCCCCCAGGGCTGACCGTTGCCCCAGGCCAAACCCTAGCCCTGTTTGGCGGAGATATTCACCTAGAATCGGGCAATCTTAGTAGTTTTGGCGGACAGGTGATTTTGGGGAGTTTTGGCGACAATCGTCAGATTACCTGGCAACCGTCACCGGGTGCTGAACCCGGTCTGGGCTTAGTTCTCAACCTCGACTCAGCCTCAACTGGCGGAACGCTGAATTTGTCCGAGGGGGCAACAGTGAGTAGTAGTGGGTTGGGGGGTGGTGCTATTGACTTGTATGGCGATCGCCTACTGATGAGTCAAGGGGCCAGTTTACGGGCCGATACCTTTGGCCCCATCGATGGCCAGGGGATTCGTATCACGGTCCGAGACATCCAGGTGAGCGATCGCGCCTTTATCTCCAGTTCCAGTTTTGGCGCCGGGGCCGGCGGTGACATTACCCTCAGCGGCGATCGCATTGATATCCAAGGAACCCAACCGGGAGTCTTGTTAGCACAACTGCTTGATGGAACCTTTGACCCCACTCAAGCCCAAGATGGCATCTATGCTCTGAGCTTTGGCAGCGGCTCTGCCGGAGACGTGATCGTCAGTGGGGCCGACGTAGACATCAGCCAAGGCTCAGTGATCCTGACCACCGCCTTGAACCAAGGCCCAGGGGGAGACATCGAGATCAACGCCGAGCAATTTCGTCTCGCCGATCGCTCCCTACTGATAAGCGGAACCACCGCCGCCGGCCAGTCTGGCAATATTCGCCTGGGGGTTGACCAGCTCCAAGTCCAAAACGGAGGCATCGTCAGCACCGCCTCCAGTGCCACCGGAACCGCTCCCAGTGGCAATCTCGATGTCGTCGCCGATCGCATCAACATGCAACGTACTCCCGCCGGAGCCATCATCCCTGGAGGACTCTTTACCTCCACCCTAGGACAAGGGAATGCCGGCAATCTATCCATTGCCACCCGAGAGTTAGAGGCCCGTGGTGGAATGCAAATTTCAGCCGCCTCCAGTAGTGCCGGAGACGGGGGAAATCTACGGATTCATGCCACGGACTCCATTGACTTGGGCCAAAGCAGCGATGACCATGTCTGGCTCAGCGGCATTTTCACCACCTCCTCCCTACTCGAAGTCACCGGACAACAAGGAACCGCCGGAGCCGGTTCCTTAGAAATTGTCACGCAACGCCTAACCCTCAATAACGGGGCCCGCATTTCGGCCGCCACCGCCGGAGCCGGAGCCGCTGGACGCTTAAGCATTCGTGCGGGCGAATTTGTCGACATTGCGGGCGAGACACTCTCCGCTCGCGGTATCCGTGAGCCAAGCGCTCTGTTTGCCGAGTCTCGGGGAGCCGGCGAGGCGGGAAATCTTCAGGTGATGACCCCATGGCTGCGATTGCGAGATGGGGCCGAAATTGCCGTGCGGGGTCGGGGAACGGGAGCCGCTGGCAATTTGGAGATCATCGCCGATCGCATTGATATCTTAAATCATGCTGAAATTGGTGCCTCAACGGTGGATGGTGCTGGCGGAAATGTGCGCCTAACCTTCGCAGAACTGACGCTCAATGCTGAGGCTCAAGTGTCGGTGAGTTCTCTGGGCCAAGGGAATGCCGGTGATGTGGAATTACAGGGACAACAATTGACGGTTAATAATGGTCGAATTGCCGCGACCAGCGTTTTAGGTCAGGGGGGAAACCTCAATATTAACTTAGACAATGTGGCCATTTTACGTCAAACCAGTGAACTCTCAACGCGGGCTGGAACCGCCGCCACCGCCGGCGGCGATGGTGGAAATATCAACCTGCAACTTGGGGCGATCGCCCTCCTCGATGACAGCAGTATTGACGCTAACGCCTTTCAAGGCTCCGGCGGCAATATCCAAGTTGCTACTCAGGGGTTATTCTTAGGACAAAATAGCCAAATTACGGCAAGTTCTCAATTTGGACTCGATGGTACGGTAACGATTCAAACTCCCGAGGCAGAAGCCACGACTGGCCTGGTGGAATTAACAGAACGTCCTCTTGATCCAACTCGTCAAATTGCCTCAGGGTGCGCCGTCAGTGACGGCAATACGTTTATGATTACGGGACGAGGAGGCTTACCGGATAATCCCAGTGATGGCTTACCCGGAAGCGTCAGTTGGAGCGATCGCCGAGATTGGCGATCGCTTCTAGGGACACCATCGATGGCAGTTTCCCCCGTTAGCCCAACCTCCCCGACGGTGGAAGCGACAAGGTGGCAACATCAAGACGATGGAACCGTCGTGTTGTTCTCTCCTTATCCCGTTAATCCAGTTGATCTAAACTCAACCTGTCCCTAGATCATTTGTCGGGTTATTCATTATTTTCAGGGTCAGTCAAAACAGACTACGAAATAAACAACAAATCGAAGATTTTTAACTCAGTTAAAAAGTCGTTTGTTTATGGTTATTTAAAGCCAATTTTTAATTCCTCAAAATCCCATGACCCGTTTAACTCATTTAAAACTCACGCATTCCTGGTATCGTCGCAGTTTTAGTCTCGTCCTCAGTGTCTGTTTTCTCCTGGGATTGTCCCTTTCCCTCGGTCTCTCTCGGGGAAGCGCGACCCCCATGGCCACCTCCATCGAGATCACTCAGAGCGATGCCTATGCCCGAGAACAACAGGGGCGAACGCACCTCAACGCCGGTCAGTTCCAGGCCGCCGCCGACCAATTTGCCGCCGCCGCCGCTGGCTTTGGCCGCAGCGGCGATCGCCTCTCCCAAGCCGGTAGCCTCACCTATCAAGCCCTAGCCCTCTACCAACTCGGACAGCTTTTACCCGCCCAAAGCACCATCAGCCAAGCCTTTACCATACTCGAAGCCGAAGAATCTCCCCATCGCCGCGCCGTAGAAGCCCAGGCCCGCTCAACCCAAGGCCAAATTCAACTAGCCAGCGGTGACGCTCAAAGCGCCCTCAATAGCTGGGAACGGGCGGCTGACCTCTATCAACATCAAGGCGATCGCCTCGGGGAATTAGGCGCCCTCACCAATCAATCCATTGCCCTACAAAGTCTGGGCCTCTACCGCCGCTCCCAACAACAACTCGAACAAATTACCGCCCAACTCGATACTTTAGACCCCTCTCAAACCAGTCCCCAATTACGAGTCTCAGCTCTAACCGACTTAGCCATTGCCCAACAGGTCGTAGGCAACGTTCAAGCCTCACACCAACTCTTACATCAAGCCCTAGAATTAGCCCAATCCGAGACTCTGCCTCAAACCAGTTTAATTCTACGGGCCTTAGCCAACAGTTATCGGGCCTTAGACGACATCCCACAAGCCCAGGCTCTCTATCAGCAAGCCGCCAGCGAAGCCAGAACCCCCTTAGATCGCATCACCGCCGAATTGGAACAGGCTAGTCTGTTGTTGCAAACGGGCCAATCTCAACAAGCCGCCCAACAACTTCGACAACTCCAACCCCAACTAGCTCAGCTTCCCCCCAGTCGCCGTGGCATTTATGCTCGGGTTCATTTCGTGGAAAACTATGCTCAAATCGCCCCTCCAGACGAGCGTCGGGCCTTAGCCGAGTTGTTGGCCACCGCCATTGAGCAAGCCCGAGCCTTGCCAGATCGACGAGCTGAAGCCTTAGCCCTCGGGCAATTGGCACAAGTGTATGAACAACAGGGACAACGACGCGAGGCGATCGCCCTGAGTCAACAGGCCCTGCAAATTGCCGCACCGTTGGGCAATGCGACCGACTTAATCGCCCGTTGGCAGGCCCAATTGGGCCAGTTATATGCACAAGACGGGGAGCGTGACCTCGCCATTACCGCCTACAGCAACGCCGTCGCCGCCCTCGATGAACTCGGGCAAGACTTAGTGGCTATTAACCCCGAGGTGCGTCTGTCGTTCCGAGATACCGTCGAACCCGTCTATCGCTCCTTAGTGAGTTTGTTGTTGCAAGACAACCCCAGTCAAGCTCAACTCAGACAGGCCCGAGATACCATTGATGCTCTACAAGTGGCGGAATTGGAAAACTTTTTCCGCGAAGCCTGTTTAGAGGCCCGTCCGACACAAATCGAAACCGTCGATCCTCACGCAGCGGCGCTGTATCCGATTATTTTAAGCGATCGCCTAGAAGTGATTCTCGGCATTCCAGGACAACCCCTGCGTCACACCAGTACCGCCATCAGTCAGGAGCAGTTTCAACAGGTTCTAAGCCGCTTTCGTCAGTCCCTGAGTCTCTCCTTTTCCCGCAGCGAACAACTGCAACTGTATCAACAACTTTATGATTGGCTAATTCGCCCAGTCCAAGCCGACTTACAACAGGCCCAAATCGAGACCTTAGTGTTTGTCCTCGATGGAGAATTGCGGAACCTGCCGATGGCGGTGTTACATGACGGCGATCGCTATCTCATTGAACAATACAGCTTGGCGATCGCCCCCGGACTGCAACTCCTCGAACCCCGTCCCCTCGACAATAGCCGCCTTCAGGCCGTCGTCGGTGGCTTAAGTGAAGCCCGTGACGGATTCGCCGCCCTACCCGGCGTAGAATCGGAAATTCGCCGCATTGGCAGCAGCATTGACACCGACGTCCGTCTCAATAAATCCTTTACCATTGACGCCACACGGGATGCCCTCAGTCGCACCGATAGTCCCGTCTTGCACCTAGCCACCCACGGCCAATTTAGTTCCAACGCCGAAGAGACCTTTATTCTGACCTGGAACGGTTCCCTCAACGTCAACGAATTGGGACAACTCCTCCAACGACGAGACGAACAGCGATTTGGGGCTTTAGAATTGCTCGTCCTCAGTGCCTGTCAAACCGCGATGGGCGATGATCGCGCCCTCTTAGGACTGGCGGGACTGGCCGTTCGCAGTGGGGCGCGATCGACCCTAGCCACCCTCTGGGCCGTGCGTGATCAAGCCACCGCCGACCTGATGGCTGAGTTTTACCACCAACTGGCCCAACCGGGGATGAGCAAAGCCAAAGCCCTGCAACAAGCCCAACTTTCCCTACTACGACAACCCGACTATCAACGCCCCTTTTTCTGGTCAGCCTTTATCTTAGTGGGCAATTGGTTATAGATCGTCTCTTGATGAGGGTCTGCGATCGCGCAACTTAGACAAGATTCATAAAGTCTTCACCAAGACTTTACGGTTTTAGGGTAACTTTAGCCAAAGGCGCGGCTAATATGTTAATGAGGAAGAGTACCGACAAGCACACAAACCCGAGGCGAAATTATGAAGTCTATTTCACAATTGTCCCGTTACCTTTTAGCCACCCTATCTCTTAGCACCGTTCTGGGAATGGCGGCTCCCTCCGTTTTAGCCGTCACCTTCAGTACTCCTGAAGGTGTTGCTGGAACTCCGAGAACTCAAACCGGCGGTGGAGCCAGTCGTAGCAATGGTCAATGTCTGGTGGGGCAAGAAAACCTAGAAGCAATCCGGCCGCTTCTTCCAAACTTTGAACGAGTTTTAACCGTTTCGGGGCGGCCATCATTCTTTGTTTCCCTTCCTCAAACAACAGCAAAAACGGCCTCCTTTACCCTTCAAGATAGTCGTGGTGAACATCATTACCGCACCGAAGTTGACTTACCCGAAGCGGGAGGAATCGTTCAGATCACCCTTCCCGACGAGCATTCTGAACTTGCCCTCGGAGAAGATTACTCCTGGTACTTTGAAGTCCATTGTGTTTCAGCCCTCGATCCCAATAATCCGATGATCGAAGGAACCGTCTATCGTTTACCCCTCGAAGACGCCCTCGCTGAAAAACTCGAAGCCGCTGAAACTGCCCTCGACGTCGCCGAAATTTACGGAGAATATGGCATTTGGTATGATGCCCTGTCGACCCTGGCCAACGCCCAGCAGGGACAACCGGACAATGAGATCATTGCTGAAAACTGGAGCGAACTCTTGACCTCCGTTGGCTTAGAAGATCTCAGCCAACAGTCATTGAATCTCGATTAACCTCACCGTCATCGTTGACAGCCATCGTTGACAGCCCTGTGGATCTCCCTTAGGGCTTCGCAATACCAACCCAAGAGCGCAGGCGACCCCGATCTCCCTCGGGAAACCCTGTGTTCTACACTATTAAGGGGAGGACGAGCATCACGGACATGTCCAGCTAAACAGAAGGCTTACACGAAAATCGTTTATGGGATCTCGATACGCCAAACTCAAGCGACGGCGGGTTCGGGTCAAGCTATGGCGGTGGCGATTTATCCTAATGACCCCAGCTTTGGTTGCGGCCATTTTTGTCTTCGGGCAAGTCTGGGGTCTGTTTCGCCCCTGGGAATGGACGGTTCGGGATCAACTGTTTCGCTTACGCCCTGACGAACCTATTGATTCTCGACTGCTCATTGTGGCGATTGATGAACCCGATATTGTGGCCGTGGGACAATGGCCGATGCCCGATGCGGTTTTGGGAGAGTTGTTAGACCAAATCCGCCAAGGAGATCCCGCCGCGATTGGTCTGGATTTATATCGAGATCTCCCGGTTGAACCGGGCCATGACGAACTCGTCGAGATTTTTCAGACGACCCCTAATCTTTTTGGGGTCGAGAAGTTGATTGGACATACGGTGGCCCCCCCGCCGACATTACAGGAATTAGGACAGGTGGGAATTTCCGATCTCTTACCGGATGCGGATGGTAAGATTCGTCGGGCCATTCTCTCGGCAGAGGATTCTCAGGGGGTATCACGGCTTGGGTTAGGCATTATGTTGGCCCTGCACTACCTTGAACAACAAGGAATTGCCCTGGAAATGCTCGATGCTGACCAGATGCACTTAGGTCTTGGCCAGGCTCGTTTTGTGCCGATTACGCCGGAGGTCGGTGATTACTTCTCCGAGGAAATTGGCGGCTATCAAATTCCCCTGAATTACAAAAGTCAGGTCTTTGAAACCGTCACCCTTAGTGAGGTGTTGTCCGGAAGCGTTGAGCCTGAGCAATTTCGCGATCGCGTCGTCATTATTGGGCCGCTGGCCCCGAGCCTCAACGACTTCTTTTACACCCCCTACAGCAGCAACCTCAGCCAAGACCCTCCACAAATGCCGGGGGCGGTGGTTCATGCCAATATCGTCAGCCAAACCCTATCAGCGGCTCTCGACGGTCGCCCTCTGTTGCGTCTCTGGCATCGCCCGGCCATTTGGCTATGGATTCTGCTGTGGTCAGGACTCGGAGCGGTGATGACCGGGAAACTCTTGTTCTGGGCGCGATCGCGGGGCTACAACCTAGGACTCCTGGCCGCCGTCATCACTATCACAACGGGAGTCACAAGCCTCAGTGTCATCACCTATATCAGCTTTCTCCAAGGCTGGCTCACCCCCCTAGTTCTCCCCAGTTTAGCTCTGTCCACCACCTCCATTGTCATCGTCAACAGCCATCATCTCTCAGAATTACGCCGGGCCAACCGCAAACTCAAACAGTCTTCGGTTCGCTTAGCTCATCGCGTCGAAGAGCGCACCGCTGAACTGCGTCAGGCTCTGACCGCCGCTGAAGCGGCGACCGTGGCCAAAAGTGAATTTCTGGCCAATATGAGCCATGAGATTCGCACTCCCATGAATGGCGTAATTGGGATGACGGATTTACTGTTGGTGAGCCAACTGACCCCAGAACAGCGGGATTTCCTGCAAACTATCCGCAGTAGTGGCGAAAGTCTCTTGGCCATTGTCAACGATATCTTGGACTTCTCGAAACTCGAAGCCGGGCGCATGGAACTCGAATCCATCCCCTTTAATCTCAAAGCCTGTATGACCGACGTAACGCGCTTACTCTACGCCAAAGCCGAGAGTAAGAGTCTCGAACTCCGGGTCATCCTCGATGAGACTATTCCCGCCTGTGTTCAGGGCGATCCGACCCGGTTACGACAGATTTTTATCAATTTGGCCGGTAATGCCATTAAGTTTACGGCTCAGGGGTCGATTACCTTGCGAGCGGGCCGCTGCGATCGCTATGACTCCCAATCTCCCTCAGACTCCCTCCTCATCCGCTTTAGTGTTAAAGATACCGGTATTGGCATCGCCCCGGAACATCAACATAAACTCTTTCAATCGTTCTCTCAGGTCGATGCTTCCACCACGCGTCAATATGGTGGTACTGGCTTGGGCTTGGCCATTTGTAAACAATTAACTCAATTGATGGGGGGCGAGATTGGCGTGGAGAGTCAATGGGGCCAGGGGTCCACGTTTTGGTTTACCGCTCGTCTCAAGCCCGCCGCCCCTGGGGTGAGCGAGACTGCTGAGCCGGAGCCACACTCCTTAGACCTGGCCGCTGTTGCTGCTCAGGGCTGCTCTGAACTACGCTCGGTCAAAATCTTGGTGGTCGAAGACACGCCCGTCAATCAAAAAGTGGTTCGCAACCAACTCAAGCTGATGGGCTATGAGGAGGTGGTCTGTGCCGACAATGGACAACTGGCCCTCGATCGCCTAGCGCAAGAATCCTTTAACATTATTTTGATGGATTGTCAAATGCCCGTTCTCGATGGCTACGAAACCAGCCGTCGTATTCGCCAAGAGTATGGCGATCGCCTACCGATTATCGCCATGACGGCCCATGCCTTAGACGGAGAACGAGACAAATGTCTCGCGGCGGGAATGGACGACTACATTACCAAACCCGTGAAACGAGAACGGTTAGCTGAACGTTTAGAGTTTTGGTTGGAGCAGTCTTTACCCCCTGCTGATCCTACGGCCGATGGTCCAACAGAGAAATCCTCAGTTGAGTCTCTCCCCGAGCCGGCCATCTCTCCAGAGCCATCTCCAGAGCCATCTCCAGAGCCATCTCCAGAATCAATGGATCTGGCCGTCATTGACGCGCAACAGATGGCGGCCATTACCGGCGGCGATCGCGAATTTCAACAGGAATTACTTGAAACCTTCTCCGATGACGCGCTCGACTCCCTAGATGGGATCAAAACGGCGTTAGAACAACAGGATTGGCAACGGTTATATCAACTCGCCCATAAACTCAAAGGAGCCAGCAGTAGTGCCGCCATTTTGCGCGTGCCGGATTTAGCCCGCCAACTCGAATCTCAGGCGCAAACCTATGACGAGGAGGGAAGTGACAATCATGGTGGGCGCAATGGAGCGACCCCAGTTGCGCCAGCGAAAGCCGATTTACGTCAACTGCATGAAATTATCGAGACCCTTGAGTCGACGCTGATCCAACTGCGGTTTAAAGTAGAACGAGGTCACTTCTAGATCCCTGGTTGAACGTTCGATAATGCCCCTATTTCCTGACTCGCGATGTCCCCGCATGATAGCTTCTCTCTCGGCAGTGGCCTGGGGATTTCCGGCGTTGGCGAGTTTAACGCTCACCGCTCCGGCTCAGGCGGATGGATCGTTGCATCTGTCCTATCCACCGGATCACCACGAAACGGTTGCCGATCGCATCTTCATTATCGGCACGGCTGACCCCAACCAACGGGTGTTGATCAATGGTAATGCCATTAACCGCTCCCCCGCCGGACATTTTGCCCCCAGTGTTCCTTTAGAAATGGGTGAAAATGTCATCGAGGTGCAAGCCGGCGATCGCCGGGTGCAACGTCGCATTATCCGCCTCTCAGTGGCGCCTAATTTCCCCGAGGATGGCTTTGGCTTTGCCCAAGGATCTCTCGAACCAGCCGTTGATATTACCCGAGCGGTGGGGGAATTAGTCTGTTTTAGTGCCTTAGCCCCTGGGGCTGATTTCAACGCCTCAGTCACCCTTGGCGGCCGTCAAATTCCCCTGCTTCGGGTCAGCCATGGCAGTGAGTTACCGGGAAATGCGGCAGTTCTGACGGGGCAAAATCAGCCTCAAACCGCTAGGGCAACTCGTTATCAAGGTTGTCATCGTTTTCAGGCAACTGGCCGCCTAGGACAGCCTGTTTTTGAACTGCGGCGGGGCGATCGCCGTATCCGCGAAACCGCCGCAGGAACCGTCGAGATTACCGCCGCGAGGGTGAGTCCTCTCCCCGTCGCTCGTGTGATTAGCCCAGAAGCCGTCTCCCGCACGGGACCCGGAACTCAATACTCTCGTTTAACCCCCATCCCCCAGGGCGTGGAAGCCAGCATCACCGGGGCTGAAGGGGACTGGTTACGACTCGATTATGGGGTCTGGGTGCATCAAGACGAAGTGGAGCGTTATGATGCCGGTGCGCCGCCGCGAGCAGTGGTTCGCAGTATTAGTAGCCGCCAACGGGGCGATCGCACGGAGATTTATTTTCCCCTCAGTTCTCGGGTTCCCCCTCAGGTGCAGCAAGATGGCCGCCAGTTCCGACTCACGCTGCACAACACCACCGCCCAAACGGATTTAATTGCCTTTAACGCTAATCCGGCGATTCAGGGGATGACTTGGCAAGCCTTAGACGGCGATCGGGTTCAATATACCTTTGAGATGAACTCAGCCCAGCAATGGGGCTATGACCTACGCTACGACAACACCACCCTAATTCTCAGTCTCCGACATCCCCCTCAACTCAACCGGAGTCAACCTCTGGCCGGAACCCGCATTTTCATCGATCCCGGTCATGGTGGCCCCGAAGACTTCGGCGCCTCTAGCCCCACTCTGGTTCGGGAAAAGGAACCCGCCCTGACGGTCAGTTTACTGCTGCGCGATGAGCTAGAACGTCGCGGGGCCACGGTGATTCTCTCCCGAGAGACGGATGTGGATCTCGGCCTGCGCGAGCGGATGGACATGATTCAGAAGGCTGAACCCACTCTGGCGTTGAGTATCCATTACAACGCCCTCCCCGACAGTGGCGATGCCGAGAATACCGCCGGTATCGGCACGTTTTGGTATCACCCCCAGGCTCAGGATTTAGCGGTGTTTCTCTACCGTCATCTCGTCGAAGACCTCAACCGCCCCGAGTATGGGGTGTTTTGGGCGAATTTTGCCCTCACTCGTCCTCAGATTGCGCCAGCGGTCTTATTGGAGTTAGGGTTCCTGATTAATCCCAATGAGTATGAGTGGATTATGGACGAGCAACAACAGCAACGGCTGGCCATCTCTCTGGCGGACGGGATTGAGGCTTGGCTGGCCGGACAACCCTAAACTTTTTTTACTGCTACGGTAGCACCACGGCGATCGCGTGTTAACGTCTTGACAGTTCCCTATTCCCTATTCCCTATTCCCTTCTTCTTATGCCTATTCAACCCCCTGCTCCCCCACCGATTTCTCCCCGTCAAATGAACTTGCTGCGGATTGTTGCCGCCATGGCCTGGGCCGATGGAGAATTAGCTCAAACTGAAGTTGAGGTCATGCTCACGCGCTTCAGCGAACTGTTTGCCAAAAGCCCTGAACAACAAGACAAGTTGCGAGAAGATTTACAAGCCTATTGTATTCAAAACATCCCCCTCGAAGATTTGGTTCCCAAGTTGCAGAGCGATGAGGAACGAGAATTAGTCTTGCGATTAGGCTATGAGGTGATTGCCTCGAGTTCCCGGACGCCTGATGAGCCCAAAATCAATGAAGAGGAGGCAACTGCCTATCAGAAACTTCGTGATATGCTGGGTTTGCCTGAGGCTACGGTGAAAGAGATTGAGGCTCAAGAATTTTCAGAGTCCTCCTCAGATTCATCTCTTGTTGAAAGTTTAGGAGAATCTCTCCAAGACTTTTTTAAAAAGTAAGAAATACCAAGTTATTTTTAAACCTAATTTTTAACAAAATTAGGTTTTGTGTTGCCCGGCGATAGTTTCAAAATACTTGAATCAAACATCCTCGAATAAAACAATGGTTGAGTCTGTTAAATCAATTGATGTCAATGACCTGGCGCAACGATTGGCGTCGGAGACAAAACCTCTCCAGTTGATTGATGTTCGGGAACCCGAAGAGGTTGCGATCGCCGCGATTGAAGGCTTCGAGAACCTACCCTTGAGTCGCTCTCAGGACTGGATTCCTAAAGTCTTAGATATTTTCGATCCTGAGGTCGAAACCCTCGTTTTATGTCACCACGGGATTCGCTCGGCGTACACCTGTCAATGGTTACAGGCTCAGGGATTTAAAAATGTCCTCAACGTTGAAGGTGGAATTGATGCCTATTCGACTTGCGTTGATCGCTCGGTTCGCCGGTATTAAAATGCTAGAAATTGGCAAATTAAAATCCATAATTGACCAGCCATTTTGCTAAGATTTTGCGAAGTCTTAGTTATTCATTCTGTCTTGTGCTTGAATCCGAGCTAACTGTTCCATGACTTGATTTTTGATGATGGGATCTTCGTTAAATTGAGCGCGAATCTGATTAAACTCCTCAACCGTTAAGTTCTCAGATTGAATCATCTCAGCGACGCGATCGCAGTAGTTGACAATTTCTTGCCGTAGGGTTCGTGAAAAGCCACGAATTGTATCGGGTTGATTGCAACGAACTTCAGCGAGGGCCGCCTGTTCAGCGTCGGGGACATTTTCGGCGAGAACCCGGTAGGTGGCTTGTCGTTGTCGTTCAATCTCCCAAACCGCTGCGGTATACTGGCTGAGCGATGTTTCGGGGGGATTATCCCCATTGGCTACGGGAGTGTTTTCGTTCGAGGCATTTCCGCCACAGCCTCCAAGAAGCAGCAGTAACATCCCCGTAGTGGAGACGAGCGACGAAATGCGTAACGGTTGTACCATAATGGATGTTAACAGTTAAGGATTCCAGGCCGAGGGACGACAAACACGGCACAATTCTATCACCTTCATTTGCAGGGTGGCGATCGCATCCCCTCCACTTTTCAATTGCGTCTCTAATTCCAAGAGAATCGGCAAGGTTTGTTGTAATTGTCTCAGAGAAATGCGACTCACCTCTTGACGCAGAAAGTAAATGCGTTTGGGGTTTCCCACCTCCGCCGCCTGGGCGATCGCTTTTTCATCCCGTTCCCGTGAGTCTATCATCAATTTCACCCAAAGCCAGGTACGAAATTGCCCGATTAACGTGGCTGAAATCACGATAGGAACATCATTGCGGGCAATTAAATCCGCCACCAACCCCAACGCCGCCGCCGTATCTCCCCGAAGAATCGTTTTCGCCAGTTGCAAGCTATTTTGAGTCGTCGTCGTCACCAGTTCATCGACGGCTTCAACCTCAACTTGGCTAGAATCCACAAACAGTTTCAGCTTTTCGAGTTCAGTAAACAACTGACGAGTATTGTTCCCCACCGCCTCCGCCAACCGTTCCGCTGCTGCTGGTGAAACCGAAACATCGAGGCTACTGGCGACTTGCTGAACCCGGCGAATCAGCAGTTCAGTTTTCCAGGGAGGAATTGGCGAAAATTCTTGAAACTCTGCCAGCTTTTTTAGAAGTTTCGTTGACTTCAGTCGCTGATCGGGTTTTTTGCGACTTGTCAACAGCAACACTGAACTCTCAGGAAGTTGCGGTAAGGTGCGTTCTAAGTTTTTCTGAATCTCTTGAGAACACTGTTGTAAAATTGGACTGTTGACTAGCCAAACCACCCGTTGACCACCACCAAACGGGGGAGTCATGGCCTGGTTTAAGCCTTGAATCGTCGCGTCGGGGGTATCAGCGGGGATTTTGTCGAAGTTGAACGATCCCCAAGCCGGATCGAGGCTGCGATCGCGTAACCGTTGTACCGCGCGATCGCAGGCAAAATCATCCTCTCCCCAATAGACATAAATGGGCATAACTCAGCAGTTGGGTTCAGTACTTGGGTTCAGTACTTGGGTTCAGTACTTGGGCAACAAACGAGCGTCGTCTATCCCAGACTTTCCCAGAATCGATACAATAGACCCTGCACAAGATACATCACAACCCCATCACCACGACCACTCAATCTCCAAGACTGAACATCAACAGGGTCAATATGCTCGATTTTACCCATATCCTTAGCCATCTCGCCGAACTCTCTCGCATCCATTGTTTAGGCATCTGCGCCTTCTTGGTTCCCAGTAACCTCCTGGCGACCCTAACCACGTTGGTCCTCGTTGCCACCCGTAAACCCCGGCAAATGAGGCTGTTATCCGCCGCTATGGCGATGATTTTTGCCGTAACGATGATTCTCCATGTTTGGACGTGGTTTGCCGTCGGTGTCGTCCAGGCCCCCACCTTCATTTTGCTGAGTCTCGCCAGTCTCTGTCTGGGGCTGAATCTGCTGGCCCTGACATTTCCTCACCATGTTGTCCTGGCCTATCGCTGGGGGCGACGGATTTGGAGTCGTTATTCGGCAACCTCTGCCTTAAAATCCGGCGGATATTGAGAGTCATAGGTGGTTTCTCGCCGGCCAAACCAATCGTAGCGATTATCCCGGACTTGATCATAGAGGCCATCGCCTAGGTTTTTCAGGCCGGGTAAGTTGCGATAAGCCCAGAGGAAGGGATCGCCCGCCGGGAGTCGCCGCGCAATTTCTTCAGCCGCCTCACTCCCCTGCCAACGTTCCTGGGGATTGTTGGGATTCAACAAAATCATGCCCAATTCGCAACCCTGAGGGGTAATCTCAAATTGCGACAGTACGGTTTCATCTTGCATCGGCACATAGCGAAAGCGATCGCCGCGATCCAAGGTTTCCAAGAGTTGAACCAACGTCACACAAAGGTTACAATTGCCGTCAAAAATAATCAACATCATGTTAGTAAATTCTAAATAGCATCTTGCCGTAAGAAGGCGCCCCTCTT
>LSZA01000075.1 GCA_001637315.1 Phormidium willei BDU 130791
CCTTCTAAAATGCGATCGCACCCTCACCAAATTACGCCCATCAGCTCCCCTCTCAGCCCCCGACTCATGGCATAATAGCGCCGATCGACATAATTACCCGCACAGCCATGCCCATCTCAGGCGCTCAACCTGCACTCCTTGTCCTCGCCGACGGCAGCCATTACCCAGGCTACTCCTTCGGTGCCACCGGAACGGCCATCGGTGAAGTTGTTTTCAATACCGGAATGACGGGTTATCAGGAAGTTTTGACCGATCCCAGTTATTGTGGTCAATTGATTACCTTCACCTATCCCGAACTGGGGAATGTGGGTGTTAACCCCGATGATGAAGAATCGAACGGCCCCGTTGCCAAGGCGGCGATCGCACGTAACATCTGTCACCGCCCCAGTAACTGGCGATCGACTCAATCGTTGCCGGATTATCTCAAAGACCATGGGATTCCCGGAATTTACGGCATTGATACCCGCGCCTTAACCCTAAATCTGCGCTCTTCTGGAGCCATGAATGGGGCGGTTTCCACAGAAATCCTCGATCCCGAGGCCCTACTGATGCAAGTCCAGTCTGCCCCCAGTATGGCGGGCCTGAACCTGGTTCCTGAAGTTTCAACCTCGGACGTTTACGAATGGCATGAACCCACGGCCGATATCTGGGAATTTGGTCCCAAATCTCAACCTGGGGAAGAGCCGTATACCGTTGTCGCCATTGACTTTGGCGTTAAACGCAATATCCTCCGTCGCCTGGCCAGCTACGGCTGTCGGGTGATGGTGGTTCCCGTTAGCACCTCGCCTGAGGAGATTTTGAGCTATAACCCCGATGGCATTTTTCTCTCCAATGGCCCCGGAGATCCCGCTGCGGTTCAAGATGGTATTGCCACCGTTAAAGCCCTTCTGACGGCTGAGAAACCCATGTTTGGGATTTGCATGGGACATCAAATTCTTGGACAGGCCATTGGTGGAGATACCTTTAAACTTAAGTTTGGCCACCGGGGACTCAATCAACCCTGTGGCTTGAGTCAACAAGTCGAAATTACCAGTCAGAACCACGGTTTCGCCATCGATGCCGAGTCTTTGAGCGGGGATCTCGAAGTGACTCACTTTAATCTCAACGATCGCACCGTCGCCGGATTGCGTCATAAAACATTGCCCCTGTTCTCGGTGCAATATCACCCCGAAGCCAGTCCTGGCCCCCATGACGCAGACTATCTGTTTGGCCAGTTTGTGGAGTCGATGCGTCAGGCCCGGCAAACCCCCGTCTCGGCCTAGTTTCTCTGTTTGCCTCCTGGCTGATTCATCTCGCCTGGGATCATCCCCTAGACAAATGTTGGAATACAGCCTATACTGAGGCGTTAACTCAAGGTATTACGTGACACGAGGAGGACGCTATTCCTGAGCCACTCAACTTGACGGTTAGCCTACGAGGCACACGAGAAGTCAAAGGAAACTACCAGTTGTTCCGACTCACGGGGCTGCTTGACGCGTTCTCGGAGCCGAACTTCCAGAAAGTTCTTAGCAAATGTATCGATGAAGGTCCGGCGAATGTCATCCTAGACCTCTCGAAGATTGATTTTGTCGATAGCTCCGGCTTAGGCGCACTCGTCCAGTTAGTTAAACGGGCGCAGACGGCTAAAGGAAGCTTACAAGTAGTCACTAACCCGCGAGTCACCCAGACTGTGAAACTGGTGCGATTGGAGAAGTTCCTATCTCTACAGGGTTCGGTGGATGAGGCGATCGCCAACGTCTCCAAATCCTGATGGGTTTTAGATAGGTCGGCGAGCCGTTGCGCCATTGAGCAAAACGGCTCGTTATTCTGTTGTTTGTTAGATTTTTCTAGGAATTAAGCCTTGTTTGAGGACGTTGGGTTGCTACAGAAGTCTTTAACCCCCCAGCAATTGCGGCAACTGTCGCCCATATCCCTCGCTTATGTAGGGGATGCCGTCTATGAGTTATATGTTCGCCAACGTTATTTGTTTCCACCTCGGCGGACGCATCATTATCATCAACAGGTGGTCGCCCAAGTTCGGGCCGAACGTCAAGCTGAGCAACTTCACGCCATTCAGAGCGATTTGACGGACGAGGAACGGGATCTGATTCGTCGGGGGCGCAATGCCACGGTTCGCTCCCCGAAACGCCTTGATCCCAAAACTTATCAGGAGGCCACCGGCTTAGAAGCCCTGATTGGCTATCTCTATTTGACGGATCCTCAGCGCTTGTTTGCACTCCTCAGCCGCTTCACATTTGATGATGAGGGTAATGATTCGGGCTGAGAATAAGGGGAGATCCTGAGAGCTGGGGCGATCGCCATCTCCAGACCTCTAACCCAATATCATACTTCTTATATTTTGTCAACAAAAATCTAGCCAGCTCCTCTCTCAATCCCCAGAGGCGACGGGAGACGACCCGAGTTTGCCCTTCACAAGACCGGTGATTGACCGTTATTCCCTCTGAGATTTTAACTGTTAACTAACTTCAAGGATTAACTCTTATGACTCCTAAACCCCGCAAATTCTCTCGCAAACCCTCCTTACGTTCAGGAGACTCTGACAAACGCCGGTTTTCTAAAA
Organism: Phormidium willei BDU 130791; assembly: GCA_001637315.1. GTDB lineage: Bacteria > Cyanobacteriota > Cyanobacteriia > Cyanobacteriales > Geitlerinemataceae > Sodalinema > Sodalinema willei. The sequence goes on from LSZA01000075.1 coordinate 2,561, forward strand.
ACGCTCGCGGCCCCCGCCGCGATGACCGCCGCGATGACCGCCGTTCCTCCCCTGCCATGTCAGGAGATGATAACAGCCTCGAAGATCGGGATCTGATCTATGGTCGTCATAGTGTCTTGAGCGCCTTAGAGGGCGATCGCCGTCTGCATCGCGTCTGGATTTCCGAGCAATTGCGCCACGCACCTCGCTTCCATAGCCTCCTCAGCCAAGCCAAACAGCGAGGAACCGTCGTTGACGAAGCCTCCTACAAACAACTCGATCGCATGGCCGACGGCGGAAACCACCAGGGGGTGATCGCTCAGGTGGCTCCCTACGAATATTGGCATATTGCCGATCTCATCGAACAGTCAAAAAAGGTCAGCGATCGCCCAGTCATCATTATTAGTGACGGGATCACGGATCCCCACAACTTAGGCGCCATTATTCGTACCGCTGAAGCCATTGGCGCTCAGGGGCTGGTGGTTCCCCAACGTCGCGCCGCCGGAGTCACCTCCACGGTGATGAAAGTGGCCGCTGGGGCGATCGAAAAGTTACCCGTTGCTCAAGTTGTCAATCTGTCACGAACCTTAGAAACCTTGAAAGAAGAAGGGTTTTGGATTTATGGCCTCTCCGAACAGGCCGATTCAGTGATCAGCGAGGTTGAATTTGACCGAGCAACTGTGTTAGTCATGGGAGCAGAAGGCGATGGTTTATCCCTCCTAACTCAACGCCACTGTGACCAACTCGTCTCCATCCCGCTAGCCGGTAGTACCCCGAGTCTCAACGTTTCAGTCGCCGCCGGGATGGCACTGTATGAAATCTATCGTCAACGTTGGTCGAATCGACTACAGCTCAAAGATTGGGGATCGTAGTAGTATCGAGATGTCATCGTTCCCGGTCGGTTGAGCCGGGTTTGCGGACGTTGAAAAAAAACAACGGGCGGAGTATAAAGAACTGTAAAGTAACAGCGTCGAGTCTGTTAGGTTCACAAGCTTCAATATCAATTAACACACGGGCAAACGTCATGAAGGAACTTTTCATTAACATTCTGCAACTCGTCGGCTTAGCGTGGTGGGTTGAAATTCAAACCGATCAGCCCCAATGCACCTACTACTTTGGGCCATTCCTCTCCCAGAAAGAGGCGCGCAACGCTCAAGTCGGCTATATCGAGGATCTCGAAAGCGAAGGCGCTCAGGGAATCCAAGCTCAAGTGGGGCGCTATAAACCCTCGCAATTGACCATTTTTGACGAGGCGACCGAGTTCCCGAAGTCGGCCCCAAAGCCCGCGTTTAGTGGTCAGATGTAGCAGGACGTGTTCGATCAGGGTGTGTCAACCAGGTCAAGATATCTTGACAAACTAAATTGGGAACTTCCCAAGGAAAAAGATGCGCGGTTTCTTCATACAGTCTCACATCGCAGTGGGGAAGAAGCCGCGCGGTTTCTTGGCTGGCGGCTGGGGTAATGTGGCGATCGCGATCGCCGATAAGCCACAAACAGGGGCAACGAATCTCGCTTAAGCGCGATCGGGCATCATAACCATCCCGTAAGGCTTGCCAGAGAGCTTGCTGAGCCAGGCGACTGGTTCCGAGATAGGCCCATATCCCCTCCCGGGCCAGATAGCGGTACACCGCCGGAGTTTGCCGGGCCACGAGATACTGAAACAGCGATCGCCGTCCCCAATGCTCAATAATCCAGGGATGACCCGGAACGAGGCCATTACTGATCCCGGCCAAGGCACTATAGGTCAAGAGCTGACGTGATATGGGGGGATGGTCGCTGCGAGGCCGGGCCGCCGTAGCCACGCCGATCAACCCCAGAACGCGATCGGGATATCGCAGGGCCAGTTCTAGGGCGAGAATCCCTCCCAAAGACCAACCGAGTAACCAGAATTTGTCGATATTTAAGCTCCTTAACATGGCCTCGAGATCATTGAGATGATCGGCCATGGAAAAGGGGATTGAGGTATGACTGAGGCCATACCCTCGTAAATCGGGGCTGATGGTGCGATAGTGAGCCGAAAGCACATCGGTGAAGACGGCCATACTCTGACGATTGCCCGGATGTCCGTGGAGACAAAGCATCGCCGGACCCTGGCCCCGAACGTCTCGATAGAGGTCGATCGCTGCCATGTTTTAGGCTCCCTGACGGTAACTTCGCTCCGCAACTCGTTTGAGGCGACGAAGCTGGGCCTGCATGTCCTCGCGAGTCCAGTGAGCGGCGATGCGATCGAAGCCAAAGGCGATTAGGGGATTGGGAATAGAAAATTCAAAGCGGTTGAGGAGTAAGGTTCCTTCAATTTGGGGTTGGCATTCCCAGCGATCGCGGCCCACAAAGAATCCCTCAAAAGACCACACCACCAATCCTGGCTCCCGTTCGATGATACGGCTGGTTAAACTCGGCTTCAGCAGCGGGATTTGGATGACAAAACGAGAAGTCGCCCCGAGAGTATCATCCCAGTCGCCAATGGGTTCACAGCGTAGGGCCGGATTGAGCCAAGTGTGCATCAACTCTAAATCCGTCAGACATCGCTCCACGGCTGTTGCACTAGCACGAATATAAATAGATTGCTCAAAAACACGACTTAAAGACATTCAACGTTCACCAACTCGGTGCAAAGATTTAGTGTAAGGTTCGCTGTAGGGTTCGGTGCGGGCGTTCAGGCAACATGAACAACACGCGAACGACAAGCTGAGGTCGGGCTAAGCGATTGACGCCAAGTCTGGGCGATCGCCCCTAGAATTATCTTGACACAAGCCGAGGGACGCTCCTGAGTCGAATCACCAAATTGTGATTGATGAATAGAGTTATCCCTTGAAGGAGAAAGGGGAAAAAGCCTTAAAAACTAGGATGAATCTGATTATTTCTGTAGTATGTTTCCAAGTGCTGCCGATTACGGCAACATAGCTATCATAGTTTTGCGTTCTAAGTCTTTCATCGAAAGACAGAACCAAACTCAAGCTAGATGTAACGGGCTTGCGATAGGAGTGATGTCCTATTCACCGTTGCCTCTGATTGCATCTGTCGTTATACGGAGGGCGCATCGGACTTCCTCAGTCTCTCCTAGGTTTGGCTGAAGGTAGGTTGCGATCGCGTCATAACCAAGTATGTTAGACCTTTGGTCTCTAAACCCACCCGACGAGGCAATCCCTCGTCTTCTCGCCCAGGCCAACGGAGATACTCCGAACACCCTGGCCGGCTTTTGGAATCGCATTAGCGAAACCCTTGGGGGCTTTATTCCCAGCATTCTCGGGGCCGTCGCTATCCTAATCCTGTTTTGGCTGGGAGCAACCCTCGCCGCTACCTTGGTCAAAGGACTTCTGCACCGCACTGACATTGACAACAAAGTGGCCGGATGGCTCACCGGCAATCAAGCCAGCGACTTTCCCATTGAAAAATGGATTGCCAAGATTGTCTATTGGATTATCCTGCTGCTGGGGTTCCTGGCGTTCTTCAATGTTCTTGACCTAGAAATTGTTTCTGCGCCTCTGGCCGGATTCCTAGGGCAAATCTTTGACTACCTGCCGCGCATTGCCGCCGCCGCCATTTTACTCCTGGTGGCTTGGGCCTTAGCAACGCTCTGTAAAGTCCTGCTCACGAAAGGACTCGAAAGCTTCCGGCTCGATGACCGTCTCGCGGAACAATCGGGCGGTTCAAGTCCCTTTCTCGTCAATGATGCTCTGGCCAATATCCTCTATTGGTTCATCATTCTGCTGTTCCTACCCATTGTTCTCGACACACTGGGCCTGCAAGGGTTACTCGAACCTCTGCAAGCCATGGTCGAGAAAATCCTCTCCTATCTGCCTCAAATCTTGACAGCCGTTGCCATTGGTGTCGTTGGCTGGCTTGTTGCACGAGTGGTGCGTGGTATCGTCACCAACCTCCTGGCGGCGACGGGTGTGGACAATCTCGGTTCTCGCTTAGGCCTCGGACAGATGGGAGGAATGACCCTATCGGGCGTCATCGGCACGTTCGTCTACGTGTTGGTGTTAATTCCCATCGCCATTGCGGCTTTGGATGCTCTACAAATTGCGGCGGTTTCTGGCCCCGCGATTTCGATGTTGCAGCGAGTCTTAGACTTCCTGCCTCAAATCTTTACAGCGGCGTTAATTGTCGCGATTTCCTTCTTTATTGGACGCTTGGTGTCGGAGTTCGTGACGAACTTGCTCACCAGTGTCGGGTTCAATAATATCTTCTCGGCTCTTGGTCTGAATCCGCCTCCTCGCAACCCCGAAGATCCCGGTGCGATGACTCGCTTCCAAGGAAGCCGCACGCCTTCTGAGTTTGTGGGAATTATTCTCTGGGTTGGCATTGAGTTGTTCGGTATTATTGCCGCCGTCGATGTCCTCGAAATTCCGGCTCTTAACACCATTGTGTCTGGGTTACTGGTCATTTTCGGTCGTATTTTGGCCGGACTGGTGGTTCTCGGCATTGGTTTATATTTGGCCAACTTGGTTCACAATTTGATTGCGGGTTCAGGTTCGGCGAATGGCCAATTGCTCGGACAAGTTGCCCGGGTAGCTATCATTGTCTTTGTGGTGGCGATGGCCCTGCAACAGATGGGGATTGCTCCAGATATTGTCAATCTGGCCTTTGGCTTGTTGTTGGGTGCGTTAGCGATCGCGATCGCCCTAGCATTTGGCCTCGGTGGACGAGATGTTGCGGCTGAGAAAATTCGTGAGTTTCTCGCGTCGTTCCAGCAACGGCAATAACTCAAATCATGAGAGACGTCCGCCACGTTTCTCGGCACACATTATGAACCTTTAGGGTAGTGATTCACTACCCTTTTTTCATGTTTTTTTATAGCAAGCGAAGGTTGAGTTCAGATACTCTTTGCTAGGAAAGAAAGGGCAACCACGATGGATTGCCCCTACGATATTTCTGTTGTCTGTTTCCTATTGCCTGTTGTCTTCTTTTCCCCCGTTTTTTGTTCTATTCAGACTAATTTGTGCTGTAGATTTTGCATGACACGCTGATTGTCCCTTATTCATCTCAAGCAAAATCCGTTTTTTTACGGATTCAATCTTTAACTGAGCAAAAAGCTACATATGCATCTAGTCAATAAAAACGATAAAAAAAGCAAAAATATAGCTAAGAAGAGTCAAACATCTCTGGCGACGAGAACGATGTGCGTGAAATCACTCAAACAAAACCCTTGATTATGTAAATTTATATGACAATCATGGTGAAACCCTTTTAGACCCCCTAGTCAAATTCAGTAAAAACACGTATAAAAGAGGACATCCTTTTCAATTTTAGGGAGCATCGAATCTCATGTTCGAAGACAGTTGGGTGTCGGGAGGTATTTATGGAGATAACATCGTCACAAAAACGCTATCAGAACTATCTCCAGCGGAGTTCACTGAGTCAATTCCGGCATTTTTTGACCACTGGGGAAAGCGTCGATGGAATGGAGGTCTTGGCGTTGATATCCCCGGTGGTGGGGAATTCATTGTCGGAAGAGGCTTCAATGATCGGATCACAGGGAGTCGAGGCGATGACGTGATTTTGGGGCGAGGAGGTAATGATGTCCTCCGAGGTGGAGCCGGCAATGATGTTTTATCTGGGGGAGAGGGGCGAGACACTCTCACCGGTGGTGGGGGGTCCGACCACTTTTTTTTGGCCTCTTCAACCCGCGATCGCGATATCATCACCGACTTTAATCCCGACCAAGATAAGATTCGTTTAGATCGGGGGATGTCTCTCTCAAGTTTGACGGTAACACCTCAGTCTGATCAAACCATCATTCACCAAAACGGTCGCCCTTTATCGATTCTCCTCAACACAGACACCCCTCTATCACGAGACAACTTTCTCACCCCTGAGGAGGTTCGTCGCTATGAACGACAAATTGTTCGAAGTCGTCGGCAGATTGAAACTTCATATCCCGGTTTCAGTCGGTCTTACGACTATTATCAATGGGGTGAAGCTCTCGCTGGATTGGGATACCATGAAGAGGCGATCAGTAAGTATAACAGCGCCATCCGTTTAAAAGGGTGGAATGATCCTAAGTATCAGCTAAGTCTCGGGGACTCTCACCTGGCCTTAGGGAAAACCTGGGATGCCATTCATAATTATAAAAAGGCACTCAGGGGTGTCGATAAATGGGGAGGTGGGTCGATCGCGATCGAGGCCAATATGGGCTTGGGACTTGCCTATGCCTCACGGGGGAGTCACGCCAGGGCAATTCAACACTACAACCGAGTTATTCAATATCAATGGGGCAATGACGAAGCCCACTATCAACGAGGCTTATCTCATCTAGCTCAACGACGCTATGACTGGGCAATTTGGGACATTGAACAAGCGACGGCCTTGAACCCTAATGAGGCGTCTTATTACATGAAATTGGGTGAGATTCATGACCGCTTGGGAGAATATCAGTTCTCAGAATGGAGCTATAGCCAAGCCATCCGTGTAGACGACTTCTCAGCGGATGCTTACTACCAACGGGGTCTAGCTCGCCGGGAAATGGGTCGCTTTGATGCACGATTTGATTTTCAAGAAGCCGCTCGGTTGTATCAGGTGCAACAGAACTGGTCAGCGCGATCGCAGGCCATACAAGAAAGCTACCGTCCCATCCGCTCAACCAATCCTCGACGCCCTTATGATGCCTTCTACAATCCGTACTACATCCCAGAGGCCGGGCCACGTTTCGTCTTGCCCTACGATCCCCCAATCTATCCTGTCACCTTTAAGACGACATCTTCGATCCCCCCTTGGTCAACCGACTCTAACATTAATACTCCAACGTCTCGCCGTCGCTCTTGGATTTAAGACAGGCTCATCTCTCATCTAACTAGATCTAAACCTGATTTAGAAGTCCTTTAAGGTCGTAGTTACAGCCAATTTGCTCCCCAGTTACTCTCGGGATCTGGGGAGCGATTTCTTTAAGAGGTAGCCCCAACAACGGCCGGCTCCGCTGAGGGAATCCAAGGTTGAACCTGCTCTAACAACGTCTCAACGGAGGCATTAGAATCCAAAAATGAAAACAGATGTTTATACCGCAACTTACCTTCAGCGTCCAAGATAAACTGAGCCGGAAGGGGCGCTCCTAACGCTTGTCCAACTCCATAACGCCGAAACACATCACAATCGGGATTACTCAGCAAAGGTAGTTTCAACCCTAAATCTCGCACCACAATCTGACTTTGGCGTTCGTCGGTACTGGTGACCATTAACACCTCTACCCCTAATTCCGTGAAGCGGTGATAGTTCTTGTTTAAGGCAACAATATGGGGTAGACACAAGGGACAATACTGCTTTTCTGTAAAAATACGTGTGAAAGCCAGAATAACTGGCTGTTGGCCTCGATAATCCCGTAGGTGAACTCGTCGTCCGTTGGTGATATCCGGTAACTCAAAATCTGGGGTAGCCACGTCATAGTAAGATTGATTGGTGGCCGGGATAGGGAGAAAGTTGTGCAAGAAACGGCGATTGAGTAAGCCACGGAAGTCTTTAGAGTAAAGCTGCATGATGGCACAATGGATGTCAAAATGAACACGAAACAGGAAAAAAGCCGGGTATTGTTTTGTGTTGAGTCTCCTGCTGTGTCAGCGATCGACGACCAACCGGCTGGGTAATTGGGTCTTATTCACAGAACGTGACTGGTCTCGTTGTTCATACTCTAGCAAAAAGCCCCCAAAACTGAGTTGTTAGGGGGCCAGTCGTTCTGCTGAAACTGAGGTGAGATTAGATCGCCGCGAAGTATTCTTTAGACGCAACCGGATCGGGTTTCATGGTTTTCTCGCCAGGAGTCCAACCGGCGGGACAGACTTCGTCGGGGTGTTCCTGAACATATTGGATGGCCTGCAGAGTCCGTAAGGTTTCGTCTACGTTCCGGCCAAACGCCAGGTTGTTGATGGTCGAATGTTGGATGACACCATCTTTGTCAATCAGGAATAAACCACGCAAGGCGACGCCAGCGTCAGGATCTAAGACGTTATAGGCGGAACTGATTTCTTTTTTGTAGTCCGAGACGAGGGGATAGTTTAAGTCACCGACACCGCCGGATTTGCGATCGGTTTGAATCCAGGCCAGGTGGGAGAACTCGCTGTCACAGGAGACGCCGAGAACTTCCGTGTTGAGTTTGCTGAATTCTTCGTAGCGATCGCTAAAGGCCGTGATTTCCGTAGGACAGACGAAGGTGAAGTCCAAGGGGTAGAAGAACAGCACCACATACTTACCGCGATAGTCTGACAGTTTCACGGTCTTAAATTCGCGGTCAACAACAGCAGTAGCGGTGAAGTCGGGGGCCGGTTGACCGACTCGTAGACATCCTTCTTGTGTCATGGATCTATAAATCTCCTTATTTCTGTCGTGTGATCTCGGTTTCCTCCGTCGCCAACTGGTTGCCTCCTCAAGACAACCGGGCAACAGCAGGCACCTGTTTACCAACTGTTACAACTCTATCATAGTCATAACGACTTTGAGATATTTGGGCAGGGCTTCCTGGGCCTCAGTAGCCCCTCGCCTGCGATCGCAGACAGGAACCCGCCCTAAAAAACGAGACGATCCTGAAGCACTTATTCATTAAAAAATGGCTCGGGTCGGATTTGAACCGACGACCTTGGGCTTATGAGTCCCCTGCTCTAACCAACTGAGCTACCAAGCCGTGTTTTTTTCAGCTTTTCTAAATTAGCAGATTGACCGGCACGAGTCAAGACAAAACTCAAATGTAAATTTAGGTTAACTTATGGTTGTCATAAGCCACCGCTATGCTAGTTTAATATCAGACACTGTAGAGCAAAGAACACCAACTTGACTCGAATCAACTCCGGGATGTCGCTCAGTGTCATTCAGCGAACCAATCCCAACCGTATAATCTTCTGCCTGTTGCATCACCTAAATGAGGTACACCTACAGGATTCCCTCGGAACCCAGTTAGCGTTAAACCTTCCCCAACGTCTGGAAAGACCCGATGCACGAGCAACTGCAAACACGATTAGCGGTATTCCTGTAAACCCTTGGTTTAACCCCTTTCGTTACGTGGCGTTCACCCAAGCTGTCGTCTTCAATAGCCTCATTTGACTTCGTTCGGCCAGAGTTGGCCCTGTCGTTTAGGGCGGTGGAAGTGACTCGTCAATGGTTTTCAACATTTTCTCCTTGCCTGGCTTGGTCTATCAGTAGACCCCCGAAATGTCGAGCAGCATTGTTTCGTTTCTAATGTCCGTTGCTGTTTCACATGTTGTATCCAATTGTCCGATTGTCCAATTGTTCAAGTTCGATTTCAAGTTCGATTCCAAGTTCCATGATTTCGACTCGGCATTTGTGCTTGACCCTCAAGCTCCATCATGACGGGCAATGAGAAATGAGTCATCCCTGGCACTGAGTTTCCGGTCTTGATAGCTGGTCACCGTGCTGGCTGTGCGGTAGGCATTCCGTGCAGTTAAAACCCCGGCTTAGCCCCTTGTCTGACTGCTGTTTAGGATTCATTCATCTCCACAGGCAGGGCTGGGAATGATGTCAACATTACCTCTGATTCAATCAGAGAACGCTTTTTGAAAACCCTAGATCTCTTTTGGTGAGCCTAGCCCGAATGCTAGGCTCACCTTGTTTTGAGGTCTTTGCCAGGATCACGACTCAGCCAAGATCGTCTATCAGTCAACTTTTTTCTTGAAACCATCCGGAAACCCCTAGACGATCTCAGGAGAAAGGAATGGTAGATGCACCCTGATGGCACACCCTGGAGCGTTCAACGTTCCAGGGTTTTTTTTATTTTTTGCTGCCCGAACGCCAAATACTAAACACCAACCATAACCCCAATAGACAAGCCGTCCAAAATAAAACATTCCCCAACCAGGGAATGCGGTGAGTCTGATCTCGGGAGACAACCAAGGCCCCGGCTAAAATCAAGGCCCCCACCACCACACTCGATGAGAGTCGGTTAGCAGACTCATCGAGACTTTGGCGTAACTCCGTCAGTTCACTGACTTGAAGGTTCCATTTCAGGGTTTCCGTGGCCACCCGTTCTAAGAGAAAATCCACTTGGCGCGGCGACTTGAGAGAAAGATTCTTAAACTCTAAGGTAGCGCCAAGGACCTGTTGCAGCGGATTATCACCAATCAGTTGACGGCGCATCAAATCCGTTGTCAAAGGCTGAATCTCATCGAGTAAATTCACTTGAGGATTAAACGTTCGCGCTACCCCCTCTAAGTTTGCCAGGGCCTTGGCGTAGAGTCCCATATTACTCGGCCAACGTAGGTGATTGCGTCGTGCTGCTTGCAGCAGTTGATAAAAGGCCTCACTGAAGTTCACCTGGGCCACACTCAGGTTATAGTAACGCCGTAGCAGGCGATCGTAATCATTCTCCAAGCGAATAAAATCCACAGCTCGCACCGGGTGAGCCAACTGTAAACTCAACTGAGCGCAGCGTTGAGCATCGAGAGTAATCATCGCTAAAATGGTCTCGACCAATAACCCCTGCGTTCGTGGGTCGAGAGTTCCGGTCATTCCCACATCCAAAAAGGCGACTCGCCCATCATGGAGATAGAAGATATTACCCGGATGAGGGTCAGCATGAAAAAATCCCTCAACAAACAGTTGTTGTAAAAACGAACGGAATAGTAGAGTCGTAATCGCGTTTCGCTCAGCCTGGGGGTCGCCGTTATAGCGCTCTCCAGTAATCTCAGCCGATAGCAGCGGGACGCCGTCGAGCCATTCCATCGTCAACAGCTTCTGGCTGGTATAGTCCCAGATAATCTCAGGAACCGTAATCTGCTCAACATCAAACCAAGAACTTTTTGACAAACACCGTCTGAGACGTTCGGTATAATGAGCTTCCTGAGTGAAATCTAACTCATCTCGCAACGCATTACTAAATTCCTCCGCCAACCCCGTCACGTCATAGTATTTCCCGAAGTCCGTCCCGGAGACGAGTTCTGCAATGTTGGTGAGCAGTTCAATATCTCGCTCAACCGTCTCGTCAATCCCGGGACGTTGAATTTTCAGGGCCACTTCCCGGCCATTCAGGAGGACGGCCTTATGGGTTTGAGCTAGAGACCCGGCTGCTACAGGGGTTTGCTTGATCTCCTCGAAAATTGTATCCAGGGGTTGTTTGAGTTCTCCCTTGAGTTGTGCTTCAATTTCTGTCCAAGATACTGGCGGAACATCAGCCTGGAGAGAACTCAAGGCCTCGATGTATTCAGGCGGTAATAACTCAGGACGAGTACTGAGCAATTGTCCAAGTTTGACATAGACCGGCCCGAGATCAACAAAAATCCGTTGTAAAACAGTTGGCGGAGGAAGTTCAGGTTCCTCCGCTTCATTACTACTCAGCAGCAGCCTCATGTAATCCCAGCCATGTTTAAGCACAACTTCAAGGATTTCGCGCTGGCGAGAGTTCGGTTTCGTAATTTTGGTAATGGAGTTTCCAGCCATATGGACAGAGGTTGAGGAAATAAGGGACTCGGTATAGGGAATTACAGAAAAACCGGGATGGGAGAGTTTCCAACCCGGTTACGACTGGTAGGACTTGAAACCTACTATCTATTGGTCAAACTTCTTGGATGCGTTCTCAAACGCACTGGTTAAGTCGGACCAAGCTGTTTCAAAGCCTTTTTGGACTTCTTCCCAAGCGTCGGTTCCGGCTTTTTGCAGTTCTTCGAGTTTAGCGCCTGCCGCGTCTCGTTTGGCGTAGAGTTCTTCCATGCGACCATGGTAGTCAGCTTTGACATCAGCTTCAGTTTGGGCGGCTTTTGCCTTGAGTTCATCAAGTTGGGCGTTGATTTTTTCGAGTTGTGCCTTCACCTTGGCTTGATATTCTTCTCGTTGAGGGATTTGCTCAGTCATAGTATAGATAATTCCTTAACGTTGTCTGTACTTGAGTGAAATGAGATCAAGGTAAGTGGCCAGACTCTAAGCCTCTGGACCCTTTGCCCGTTCGGTAGATGTCTATGTACCCGTCTCTCGTCTTGACGCCAGTATAATCCATTGGCTTGGGGCAAAGGATCTACCCCAGGAGCGATTTCTCGGGCCTTACTGGGGATATCTCTGCCAATTTGTACAGTGATCTGTCTGTCACCGGATGAGATTGTATCGTTGAGCCTGGGCCGTTTTGAGAATGTTCACTGGCTTTCGCCGCCTGTTAGCGTCTGGCGATGATCCAAACGGCATGAACAATCCCCGGAATATAGCCGAGAAGGGTCAGGAGAATGTTAATCCAAAACTGCCCGGTTAACCCAACCTGTAAGAAGACCCCAAGCGGGGGTAAGAGAATTGCGGCGATGAGGCGCACGATATCCATTGACTTTATATCCTCCGGATTTGAATTTTACTGAATGCAAGTCGTTCTTGCAGGCAGTTTAACGGATTTTTGATGTGATTGTTATCCATCTCTAGGTAGATTTTTGTAAAAAAATAAAATGTGGACACCAAAATTAAATAACGTTATGTGACGTCACACGTGATCGGGATTTGACGGTGAGTCGAACTGGGTTGAGAAACCTTTCGTCTTAGGTATGGAAGCATTCTGGCTTGTTGCATTGTTGGAGTTGATCGGATCACGGAGCCGGATCGGATTCGTTAAAATAAGATGAGATTTTAATGGTTGTTTACACAAGATGGCATGGTTTGTTGATTGCTCCTGAATTCCTTAATATTACCTTAAGCTAGTCAACAAAAGTTTGTAAAACAATCGTAATCATGGCTGTTGGTTGGCACAAAAATTGTCTAATGTATCAGTAAGAAGTCTTGTTAGATATTGGAGAATGATGATGAATGCTACGATGTTACGTCAGCTTTGGTCAACGGTTGAAGAGACTCAAACCCAAACCTTAAGAAGTTTAGACGATACGAGCTTAGTTGAACAACTGTTAGAGAATTTGCAGCAGAAGAGACCGTTAGCAGGAGATGATATAGAGGAACTGGCGAGTTATATTCGATCGCATCTGATGCTAATCCGTGAGCTGGCTGAGGGTCGTCTGCGCTCAATGGCCTGATTGGCGAGGATGGATGTTCGATGGAACAGAAGCAAAAAAAAACCCCGGAACCTCCAGCAGGTTCCGGGGTTTGCCATCAGGGTGCATCTACCATTCCTTTCTCCTCGAGTAAGAGGGCGTAATCCGGAGAATTTCCCAAACTTTGCTCGTGGGGATCTGACAAACTCAGGAGGTATGTGCGGTTTGGGCGATCGCCTTGAGGATCGCAATGACTTCCCGTAAACAATAGGAGAGCATGGAGCGATAACGATAGACCCCCCAATCGGCGACTCCATAGCCAACGACATCGAGATCTAACTGTCGCGCAATGTAAATGGCGCGAGGAAGATGATACCGTTGGCTGACTAAAATGGCCGCACGGATATCATAGTGATCTCGCGCTCGTCGGCAGGTTTCATAGGTACTTAATCCCAGGCGATCGCCCAAAATCGCGGCTTGCGGCACTCCAGACCGTTCCGCGAGTTGGATCATGGCATCGACTTCGTTATAGTCGGGAGTCTGATGGTCACCGGACATAAGAATCTGCTCAACCGTCCCTCGTTGATACAAGTCGACGGCGGCCAAGACGCGATCGGCCAACATCGGAGTTGGCGTTCCGTCGTCCCATACACCGGCCCCAAACACAATTGCGACAGGACGAGAGGGAACAGCCTCAAGTTCTGTAAAGCGAACAGAGCGCGTCTGAACGTGAAGTGAGAGCGTCACCAGGAGCAAGGCCAAGAGGACGAGGGCGATCGCCCCCCCAGCCCAATACCAGCCGATCACTTAGGTGTCATAAACTCGAGCTTCAGGAGCATCGGGGTTTTCCTGACAGTATTCTTCAAAAGCCGTTCGGTGCAGACGTTCTGCCTTTTGATGCGCCGCTTCGGCTTGCAGTTCCTCAACGACATCCCATGCCGAGGCACATTCAGGCGATCGCGGCCCCTTCTCAGCACAAGTTGAGCGAGCTTCCTCAATGGCTTCTTGAATTTTATCTGCGAGCAACAGGCTTCGCGGCCGTTCGACAAAGTCTCCCTTGGTCAAAATATCAGAGACTGACACTGTACCCAGGAGAGTATCCTTGATCACCGGCGCAAAGTGAATCCCCGTATTGGCAAATAAACGCGCAATATACTCAACACAGAGATCTGGGTTGACGACAATACAGGGTTTGCTCATGATCTCATAGACCCGCATCGCTTTAGGATCTCGACCAAAGGCCACCACTTTGTACGTGACATCCGTTTCGGTGACAATACCATAGGCATCGTCACCCTCACGACGCTCAACGATCAGCGCTCGGGTCTTTTTGTCTTTCATCAACTGCACGGCGTCAGCAACGGTGGTGCTACCACGCACCGTTACGACATCAGTGGTCATAATATCTGAGGCTTTCATAATGTGTTTCACCTGGACAATCAAAAACCGTTCCTAGAGTATCTCGTCAAGGTACACCGGATCTAGTGTTAGGGCAAATTTCCCAGACTCGGACTTTGTTTTCCTCTGTTTAAGTTAAGGGGTATTGACCTCCTAGATCTCTCGGACAGTCTAGCGAATCACCTCAACGTCTTCCCACCACTTGCCCAAATTCACTCCAGTCTATCTCCTTAGCCATCAAATATCTGGGTAGCCTTTATAAAATTTAATTCTTCGACTATCTTTTTTTTTTACAGCATTAAAACTGATATAATAATAGGACGGGGTTAGCTCTAAATTTTCTTCATTGAGTCCAAGATCCCGCATCACAAATCTCTTAGTCATGAGGATCCCCACCATGAGTCAATTGCAGCAACTCCTTGATGAATACCAATCTGGACAACGAGATTTTCACAATAGCAACCTCATTGGCGCTGATTTAAAACAAATTCAGCTCAAAGAGATTAACCTCAGTGATTCCTATCTTAACTCCATTAACTTAACTCGAGCGAACCTAGACTACGCCAATCTCTCAGGCAGTTATCTCTGTGGGGCAAACCTCAACTACAGCAAACTCGATGAAGCCGATCTCAGCAATGCCGATTTAACGAAAGCTAAACTGCACGGTGCATCTCTAGTCGGGGCCTCGTTAGTGGGGGCCAAGCTCAGTGGAGCAGGACTCAGCGGCGTCAACCTGCGTCGAGCCAATCTCTCGGGAGTCAACCTCTGTGGCGCAAACCTAGTGGGCGTCAATCTCCGCAATGCCGATCTACGACAGGCTAATCTGAGTTGGGCTAATCTCCACGGAGCGAGACTCAGTGGCGCGAATCTCAACGGCGCAAATCTTAATGGTGTTAATCTTAGCCATGCTTGGCTCAATGGCGCTGACTTACAAGGGTTAGATCTCGATGGGGTGGACTTTCATGAGGCGAAACTCAGTGGCGCGAATCTCACCGGGGCCAATCTCTGTGCAGCCAATCTTCGGGAAAGTCAGTTACGGGTGGCGATTCTCAGAGGAGCCAATCTGCGTGCCGCTAACTTAGAAGCGAGTCTCCTGATACGAGCGAACCTCATTGCTGCTAACCTCATGAAAGCCAACTTAGAAGATGCCGATCTGACGGGAGCCGATCTCAGTGAAGCTAATCTTAACCTCGCTAATCTTGATGGTGCTAATCTGACAGACGTAACCTTCGCACAGGCCTACCTCTGGAAAGCCAGTCTCGATCGCGTCAATGTCCTTGGCAGCAACTTTAGTCACGCTAGCTTGCGGAATGCCACCTTGGAAGCCGTCAATTTTTTAGAAGGCATCTGGACTGGAGCGACTATGCCAGATGGTAGTTTATACCATTAAACTCCTGACAAAATGAATGAAACTTTTGCCTTCGAGCCGTGAGGCCATCTCGTCGTTGTCGCGTCGTCTTCATCTGTATTTTCTTGAGCCTCGACGGCTGGCCTTGCTTGAAGCCTGTTGTATTGGACTCGTCTCAGGACTAGCAGCGGTCATTCTACGTCAAGGGATTGGCTGGCTTGGAGGATGGCGAGTACAAGCGTCCCCCTGGTTGCCAATTTGGCTGAAACTGCCGCTATTTGGTTTAGTGGGAGGATTTTTAGCGGGATGGTTAATTCAGCGATTTTCCCCTGATGCTACTGGGAGCGGTGTGTCCCATGTCAAGGTGCAACTGGCCTCTTCTCAACGGCTGCCTCAGGCTATGTCTCTGAACCTGCGGTTGGCGGTGGTGAAACTTCTGAGTACGGTGCTGGTGGTCGGTTCTGGGATGTCTTTGGGACGACAAGGACCAACGGTGCATATGGGAGCCGCATTAGCGGCATCCATGACTCGCTGGATGCCCACCTCTCCCGGCTATCGTCGGCAAACGATCGCCGCCGGAGCCGCCGCCGGTTTAGCGGCAGGATTTAATGCCCCCATTGCGGGGGTGTTGTTTGTTGTCGAAGAACTATTGCAGGATGTGTCGAGTTTGACGCTCGGTACGGCCATCCTGGCCTCGTTTGTGGGGGCTGTTGTCTCGGGAATCTTAGGTGGCGGTCCTTGGGATGTGACGCTAGAGCCGGATGTGAGTACAGTGACCGCTCAGTTTGCCCCCCAAGACATTCCGGCGTTACTCCTGTTAGGGGTGATTACCGGAATTTGTAGCGGTTGGTTTAACCGAGGTATCGTTGCCAGCTTAACCTGGCAGCGTCGCTATTTGGCCATTGGCCTTCCGGGACGGATTGCGGTGGCGGGGTTCCTGTCTGGGACAACGATGGCGTTATTGCCGGTGGAGTTTCGCGATAATGCGGGGTTGCGAGAGTTTTTAACCACGGGTGAGGCCAGTTTGAGCATGATTGCGATCGCCCTGGTGGTGAAGTTTGCCTTAACGCTTTTAGTCTATGGTTCGGGAGCCTCAGGAGGATTATTTGCTCCGACTCTAATTTTAGGGTCAGCGATTGGCAGTTTGGTGGGATTAAGCAGTCAGCTTCTGTTTAATATTGGCGACACGAGAACCTTTGCGCTGGCAGGGATGGGGGCTTTTTTTGGTGCGGTGGCTAAGATTCCGATTACGGCGATCGTCATTATTTTTGAGATTACGGCAGATTTTAATGTGGTTCTGCCTCTGATGATTGTCTCCGTTTTGGCCTATGTGGTGGCAGAGCAGGTCTCGGCAGGGTCGTTATATGATCGCTTGCTAGAATGGCGCGGTTGGGAAAAACCGGCCCCAGAGGTGGATTCGTCTGCCTTGATTGACATCCCAGTTAATGATGTCATGCAACATCGCGTCGAGACCGTTGAGAGTGATTTACCCTTAGCAGAGGTGTTGGAGATTTTCCGGCGATCGCCCTATGGAGGCTTTCCCGTGGTGGAGGAGACGCGCCTGGTGGGAATGATTACGGAAACGGATTTGATGAAACTGTCGCAACTTCCCCTGTCTAATGACACTCCCATTTCTGAGTTTATGATGCCTCAACCGGTGATGGTTAGTTCTGAGGATAGTCTGATGCAGGCGTTATATTTACTTGAACGTCATCAAATTGGCCGGCTACCAGTGGTAGACGGACGGCGTTTGGTGGGGATTATTACTCACAGTGATATTGTTGAAGCCGAAACTCGGGAGTTGATGGGTCGGGGTCGTTATCGTAAGGTTGAACCCTCCTATCCCGTCTATGTGACCCGCGCTCCAGCCACGGGCCGCGGGCGGTTGTTAGTTCCTTTGGCTAATCCTAAAACCGCCCCTCTGTTATTGCAGTTTGCGGCGGCGATCGCAGCGGCCAATCACTATGAGTTGGAATGTTTACAGGTGATTCCTGTACCTCGCCATCGCAGTCCCTCGGAAACCCCAGTCCGCATTACCCATAGCCGCCGCCTGTTGCAAACAGCTCTGCACCTGAGCCGCAGATGGCAGATTCCGGTCCACACCCAAATTCGGGTGGCCCATGATGTGGCGGCGGCGGTCTTAGAGACGATTCAAGAACGACATATTGATACCTTATTGATGGGTTGGAAAGGAGGGACGCGTACCCCAGGACGAGTTTTTGGTGATGTAGCCGATACCTTGCTACGGCAAGCCCCCTGTCAAATGGTATTAGTGAAATGGGGCCAGGCAGTGATCGAACAGAATCCGGCCACCATGCCGGAATTGCAACGCTGGTTGGTTCCCCTCGGCGGCGGTGCTAATGCCTTGGCGGGACTGGAGTTATTATCGGCTTTGGTCTCAGGAGGCGATCGCTCCCTGGTTCGCTTATGTCAAGTGTTTCAGGAACCGGCCAATGATGAGGAAAGGGCCTTCCTTAAACGAACGGCACAGGTATTGGAAACCCGTCTACCTTGCCCGGTTTCGGCCATTCCTATTTATGGCAGTTCCGTCGTAGAAGCTCTGTTAGAGGAAACTCAATGGCAGCCGTATGATGCCATTCTTTTGGGGGCCAGTCGTCAGGGAGTCTTACAACAGGCGTTGCATGGCAATATTCCTCGGGCGATCGCGCGGGGCAGCCATTGCACCACGATTGTTGTTCGTCATCGGCTAATGTCCGATGACGAGACCATGTCATGATGACACCAGACAACAACACAACAGCCATGATTGATTCGTCTTTCAGAGTCCAATTGACGTCATCTTTAATTACCTAGAGTTATGAAAACATTTGTGACCGGTGCCAGTGGATTTACCGGATCCCATCTTGTTCGTCAACTGATAGAACAAGGACATCACGTTAAAGCTTTGGTTCGACCCAATTCCAAAAATATCAAACGCTTGGCAGGATTAGAAATTGAGTTGATCGAAGGAGAAATTACTGATTTTGAGAAACTTCGATCGCATCTCGTCGATGTTGACTGGATGTTTCATACTGCGGCCTTTGTTGAACTCGGACTCGTGGATGATCACTTGATGGAGCGGACAAATGTAGATGGAACCCGTACAGTTCTAGAGGCAGCTAAGGTATCAACCCTATCCAAACTGATTTATTGCAGCACCATTGGTATCTATGGAGATACCCAGGGACAAACCATTGACGAAACATTCCAACGGACTCAGAAGAATTTTTCCTCTGCCTATGACCGGACGAAATATACGGCCCAACAGCTTGTTGATCGTGCAGCTGATCAAGGTTTACCTGTTGTCAGTGTCATGCCTTCTGGTATCTTTGGTCCTGATGACCCTCATTTTGGCCCCGTCATCGACAACTTTCTCAAGGGTAAGTTAACGGTTTGGGCTGGCGGCGATCGTATCACCGGTATTGTCCATGTCGATGACCTCGTACAAGGCATGATTTTAGCCGCCGAGAAAAGTCCTCTAGCAGAGCATTATATTCTTTCAGCCGGTGACTTAACAACTCGGGATATGTTTGCAATTCTTGGCGATGCCGCTGGAGTCACCCCCCCTCAGGAACTTCCTCAACCCCTCGTTCGCTTGAGTGGCAACGTTCTCGATATCGTTGGACGACTAAGCGGTTGGAATCCCCCCCTCAGTCGAGAACGGGTCCACTATATTTACGAACGCTGTGTTCGCGTGGATGGCAGTAAAGCGAAAAAAGTTTTAGGATGGCAACCCCGTCCCGTTGAACAAACATTGCGAGAAATTATTGCGCATAAACTCAACAAAGCCCAGTAGTTACTAGTAAAAATCCAGATAAAACACCCCAATTTTAGGGGTGTTTGCGCCCATCCGGCAAAGTAACCCCTTTCAAAATTGCCCCATCCAAATTCGCTTGGTGGAGATTGGCACGAGATAAATTTGCCCCAGTCAGATTGGCACGAACTAAGGTAGCTTCCGTCAAGTTTGCCATGCTAAGATTGGCACCAGCCAAGTTAGCACCCGTCATATTAGTAATCCGTAGACTCGCTTCTCGCAAATCAGCCTGAGCCAAGTTCGCAAAACGTAAGTTAGCTAAATACAGGTTAGCCCCGATGAGATTGGCACCAATAAAACTCGCTTTCGTTAAATTAGCGCCCATGAGATTGGCAACACAAAGATTACCCAGACTAAGATTGGCACGATATAGATTAGCATGACAGAGAGTTGCTCCCACAAACTGAGCTAATGAACAGACCGCGAAACTGAGATTAGCATCTCGTAAATCCGCTTCCCCCAAATCCGCCATTGTCAGATCGACTTCCCGCAGGTCAGCACGGATTAACTCCACATCTGATAAATCCGCTTGACGTAGATTGGTCGTGTACAATCGTGCATCAGTAAAATCCGCCCGATTCAGTTGTGCCTGTTGCAACACAGCTAGGGATAAATCAGCTTTAACCAAGCTAGCCTCCGTTAAATCAGCTCGAGTCAGAATCGCTTCTTTCAAAGAGCTATACCGTAAATCTGTTGTGTAGAGAACTGCCTCAGTTAAGTCAGCTCGGTTTAGTTGAGCCTGTTCGAGATTAGCCAAACATAAGTCCGCTTGCCGGAGATTAGTATCCGCTAGATTACAAGAACTAAAGTTGACTTCCCGCAAATACCGTTGCTCCAGGTTCTCTGCCTGTAAACTCGGTCTCAAATGGGGCTGTTCTTCCCGCCAACGGTTCCAGGAATCTGGACCCCGTTTGAGAATATCACTGGCTGATAGAGATTGAAAAGTTCCCATCGATCGCACGGAAGAGTCCCCCCCATTTTAAGGGGTTAATACCGCAGAAATACGCAAGATCTTAAGCCATCTTTCATACGCAAGATCTTAAGCCATCTTTCAAAGCTATAACAATAGCAGGGATGAATAGGAGGGAAATCAACCTAAAAAACCCCCCCGGACGAAGCTCTAACTTCACCCAGAGGGGTTTTGGAG
>LSZA01000076.1 GCA_001637315.1 Phormidium willei BDU 130791
GTTCCCCGTTCCCCGTTCCCCCCACGGTACAATAAAGCCTCAAGCTCTCTTGCAATAGGTAGATTAACTGTGGAGCAAGTCAACCTCAAACCCGACTGGTTGCGCGTCAAAGCCCCCCAATGGCAACGAGTCGGCAACGTTAAAGAGATTCTGCGAGACCTCAGCCTCAACACCGTGTGCGAGGAAGCCTCTTGTCCGAACATTGGGGAATGCTTCAATAACGGGACCGCAACGTTTCTGATTATGGGGCCGGCTTGTACCCGCGCCTGTCCGTATTGTGACATTGACTTCGAGAAGAAACCCCAGCCCCTCGATATCAACGAACCTCAGCATCTCGGGGAAGCGGTGCGGCGGTTGAACCTAAATCATGTGGTAATCACCTCTGTGAACCGAGATGATCTCCCCGATGGGGGGGCGTCTCAGTTTGTCCGCTGTATCGAAGCCGTGCGTCGTCTGTCTCCGGGAACAACCATTGAGGTGCTAATTCCTGACCTGTGCGGGAACTGGGCGGCCCTGGCGACGATTCTTGAAGCACAACCGGAAGTTCTCAATCATAATACAGAGACCGTGCCGCGTCTGTACCGTCGCACTCGTCCCCAGGGTGACTATCAACGGAGTTTAGAGTTGTTACGACGAACTCGGCAGATGGCCCCTTGGATTTACAGTAAATCGGGAATTATGGTGGGACTCGGAGAAGACGATGCCGAGGTGCGTCAGGTGATGCAAGATTTGCGGGCCGTTGATTGCGATATCCTCACCTTGGGACAATATCTGCAACCGAGTCAGAAACATCTGGGCGTTAAAGCGTTTATTAGCCCTCAACAGTTTGAGGCTTGGCGCGAGTATGGGGAGTCGATTGGCTTCTTGCAGGTGGTAGCTTCTCCTCTGACTCGTAGTTCCTATCACGCCGAACAGGTGCGATCGCTCATGGAACGATATCCACGTACGCCAGCCCCGATTCAGCGATGACCACTCTAATTGTTGCCACCGGGAATCCCGGTAAACTCAAGGAGATGCAGCAGTATCTTCAAGATACGGACTGGGATTTGCAGTTGAAACCCGCCGATCTTGAGATTGATGAAACCGGGACCACCTTTGCTGAAAATGCCCGTCTCAAAGCAGCCACCGTGGCGCAAGCGACCGGACAATGGGCGATCGCCGACGACTCAGGACTCGCCGTTGATGCCCTCGATGGTCGGCCAGGTATCCATTCAGCCCGTTATGGGACCGACGATCGCGATCGCATCAATCGGCTTCTGGGGGAACTCGGCGATCGCGGCGATCGTCAGGCCCAATTCATCTGCGCCATCGCCCTCGCCAATCCCCAAGGGGCGATCGTTCTCGACGTTCAAGGCCGCTGTCCCGGAGAGATCCTCCATCAACCCCAGGGAGACGGCGGCTTTGGCTACGATCCGATTTTTTGGGTCGACGCCGAACAGCAAAGCTTCGCTCAAATGTCCCCCGAGCGCAAAAAAGCCTGTAGTCACCGGGGTCTAGCCTTCAAGGAACTGCTGCCCAAACTGGCTAAAATTCACCCCTAGGAGACTCTAGAAGGCTCTAGGAAGTTTGAGTCTAGGAGGTTTGAGTCAACTTGGCCAAGACCTCATCCAACACCGGGGGGAGGCGGCGCATAATTTTACCTTTCTCGCGATCGACCGTGACCAAAGTCACACGCGCACTGAGAAAGGGGTCGCCTCCTTCCATCGGCACAATTTGGTAATCCCAATTGAGGCGGACTCCCACCCCCGGTTCCATCGAGGTTCGCACAATCGCCGTTTCCCCCAGACGCATCGCTCGGTGATAGCGCGTCGATAACTCCACCACCAACAACTCACAGCCGAGAGCGACCAAGTCCGCATAATCAATGCCAATCGATCGCAGACATTCAATCCGGGCCTCCTCCATCCAAGCAATATACTGTCCATGCCAAACCACCCCGCCATAGTCCGTATGGTGAGGATGGGCGCGAACGGGGTACTCGAACCATAAGCCATCTTCAGCCACAACGCGGTTTTGGATAGCCCCAGTGGGGAGATGTTCTGAATTTCGCATCACAAATCGTTTCAAAACGCTACATTTCTACAAATTTTGTGCCGGTCAACGGGCTTATCCTTAATGGTAGTGTCGTTGCAGACTTTTGGGGACACCGCCGCCGAACGGTATACCCTGGCATCACTTGTTGTAAATACCCGATACCAAAATTATGATTGAAAGAATTCTTGTTGCCGTCGCCGGACGGGGGTTGTGCGAAGAGATGCTCAACCAACTCCTTGAGATTCCGGAGATTCAGCGAGCCGAAATTACTGTCCTTCACGTGGTCCCCCCTCAAGTCTCCGCTGATTTGGTCTCCGAGAAACTTGAAGAAGGGGGACGTGTCTTGGCCCAAGCCGTTAAATCCCTCAAAGTTGATCCGAGTAAGATCAACCCCCGACTCAAGCAAGGCGATCCTAAAACTATCGTCTGCGACGTGGCGAAAGAGGAAAACGCCGATTTGATCATCATGGGATCTCGGGGATTGGGTCGTCTCGTCTCAATTCTGGAGAACTCCGTCAGTCAGTATGTCTTTCAACTGGCCGATCGCCCCATGTTACTGGTCAAGGATGAGGTATACGTCAAACGCCTCAAACGAGTGATGGTGGCCCTCGATGCCTCTGAATCGGCTCAAGAGTCCTTAGATTTGACCTTATCTTGGGTTAAAGATCTCAAAGATGCCAAACTGCTGCTGACCCACGTCAACCCACCCGATAAGAACGTGGCCCCGGAAAATGATCCGGTGTTGAAAGCCGCCAACGAGAAAGCCAAACGTTTCGGCTTACAAACCCAAAGTCTAATCACCTCCGGGAAAGCCGGCCCGGAAATTTGCCGCATTGCGGAAGAGGAAAACGTCGATCTGTTGGTGTTAGGATCGCCCGATCGCCGTCCGAACATTGCCAAAGCCTTACCGGATCTCGATCGCCTTCTCGGCCAGTCCTTGTCTGACTATGTGCGAGTGTATGCCAACTGTCCCGTGTTACTCGCACGTTAAAAACGCGTTATAGACTCTCTCCCCCAACGAGTCTCAACGTTAAACCCCCAGTTTTCCGAAGAAACTGGGGGTTTAGCGACATTGGGGTGAGCCACAACGATCACGGCGTGTCGTTGGCTTAGCTCTCCCGGCTTTGGGTCTGAATATACAGAATTAACAAGAAAACCGTAGGCACGAGTACAAATAAAAGACTCGCTACAAAACCAAGATCATTAACTTCCATAGAAAGCCTCGAGCATCTTAAACAATGAAGCTTCTCTAGGATATCATGGCTTGGTTTTAATGCTCACCTCACCATTGACTTGTACTTGACAAGCGAGACGATAGCTGTCAGGTTTTTTGCGCAACTTACGCTTTTCAGTTTCCGTCGGCGGTGACAAGTTCTCCATCCCCTCAATGACTTCAACAATGCAGGTGCCACACTGTCCATAGCCACCACAGTTCGTCAGCTTGCCCCAAGTTTTATAGACATCAACTTTATTTTCAAGGGCTTTCATCCGTAAATTGGCACCATCGGCGGCGACAATTTCCAAGTCCTCGTTAACAAACTTAATATTAGCCATGGGTACTCTCCATCTGTGGGTTTGGCTTACAACAATTCGGGGGTCTTTTGATGTTAACAATCTTTACGGTTTTTGTAAAATATTGTTAACTCAAGCCCAGATTGAGGTTCAGGGGAACGACTCATCCGGCTGATGTTGGCCGACGCTTGTCCAATTGTGCCGGCGATCGCCTCCTAGAAGCGTCCCTGAATCTCATCCGTAAAGGGATAATTACTAACAGCGCGTTGTAACTGAGCCAAAGAGCGGTTATAGCCCAAAATGGCCGTGACCAGATTTCCTTGGGCCTGAGTTAAATCATTTTGGGCCGAAATCACATCCGTTTGTGTTCCCACTCCAGCGCGAAACCGCAACCGGGCTAACTCCAGACTCTCCTCAGCCAACTCCAGAGCGACCGTGGCTCGACTGACATTGTCTAAACGAGAGTCAAGTTGATAGTAAGATTCCTCAACTTCCACGCGCACCTGATTACGCGCATCGGCAAACCGAACTTCTGCCGACTCTTCCTCGAGTTCGAGTTGGCGAACCTGAGCCGCCCGAGCGCCACCATCAAAGAGACTCCATTGCATCTGGACTCCCGCTGAATAGCCCTCCGTGAGACCGCCCACATCATCGCCGGAAGTGTCAACGAGGTTAGCTGAGCCAAACAGAGAAAATTGGGGGAGCGCCTGCGATCGCACCGCCCGTTGTTGTTCTTGAGCGATATCGCGATCGACTAACTGCTGCTGCAACTCTGCGCGATTGCGTAAGGCTAAAATAATCGTTTGCTCGAGATCCAACTCCCACACGCCCGCTAAATCCACCGGATCAGCCGCCGTTAGATCCACCGATTGGGGGACATTCAACACCCGCGCCAACCGTCGTCGAGCCACCCGTTGACTCGCTAAGGCTTCATTGAGCGCTTGCTGATCATTCGCCAGCTGCACTTCAGCCCGCAAGACATCAAACCGAGTCCCCACCCCAGCTTGTTCTAAGGCTTGAGCATCCTCTAAACTTTGTTGAGCATTCTCCACCGCCGAGCGATTAATCTGCACACTCATATCCGCATCTTGGATATCGTAGTACGCCTCGCTCACCTGTAAGCGGACCTGCTCGAGCTGTCGTTCAATTTCCAACTCCGTCGTACGCACCTGGGCCTCGGCGGCGGCAATCCGGGCTGAGCGTCCCCCAAAATCGAAGAGAGTATAATTGACCCTCAGTTCCGTATTCCAAGTAATCGACGTAGGATCCGTTTGAATCGGCGATCGCTCCCCCAGGGTGTCCTCTTGGCGGCGAATACTAATCCGAGCATTGGCCGAATCACTCCAAGTCAAGTTCGAGGAGAGATTCACCCCCGGAAATAACTCCGCTTGAGTTTCCCGTAAACTGGCCAAACTGCGTTCGAGATTGACACGACTTTGCTGAAGATCAAGATTATTGCGAACCGCCAGTTCTAACGCTTGATTGAGACTAATCGGCTGCGTCCCCACAATTTCAACCTCCTCCGTGCGAGTGGGGAAGCGTAGGAGATTAGGATGAGGGTCAAGATAGGCCGGGGCCGGCTCATCCGGTGCAATGGGCGTCGCCCCAGACGGTTGGAGAAAGTCCGAAACATTGGGTTGGTTTGGCGCTTGTGACGTTTGAGCCTGGCGCGACTCCATCTCAGGAGTGGCCAAGTCCGCCGCCGACGATTGAGGCGGGACGGGGTCAGCCTCTAACGAGTCCACCGTAAGCTGTTTAGAGACAACGCGATCGCCGTCGGAAACGGGGTCTGGGGTTACGTCTTTACCTAACGCTTTCGGGGTGGCTTGAACCTCAACACAATTGAGGGCGATGGCGGCTGTTAAGCTAATCACCATCCAATCACGCAATCTGGTCATATGCTTCGTCTGAAATTCGCCAAGCGTCGGACAAGTAGCTAACGTCCTTTGCCACAGAAGTCTGGGCAATTCGGGATTGTCCCCTTAGCACCATAGCAGTTCGTTTGAGAGGTTGGACGGAAAATGGGCAAAAATTTCTTTGGGTCTTTGAGTTCCCCCCTCGGCGATCGCCCCACGAGCCTGTTGCAGCGGCGGCGATCGCGATACGATGACGATACGATGGCGACGGTTAACTTGCCGATACCGTTCCCGAGAGCAACTCCATCGCAACTCCATGAGTCGCCCCTGAGCCTATGGGTTAGCCCGTCATCGAGTTCCCTTAGTTCTGATTCGTTTCCATCGTTGTGAGTACCCCCGAAGCAACCGACCTGGCCCGTCTCCACTACGAAACCGCCAAAGAGCAGTTTGAGATGGGTCAATATCGCCCAGCCGTCACCTCCCTAGAACGAGCCAGCGCCCTCATCGAACGGGCCAGCCCCCTCGGCGGAGACATTCAAATTTGGCTCATCACCGCCTACCAAGCCGTGGGCGACTATCCCGCCGCCCTGAGCCTCTGTCGTCAACTTACCCGTCACCCCAACTGGGCCACCCGCCAACAGAGTCGTCGTCTCCTGGCGATTTTAGAAGCCCCCCGCCTGGCCTCTCGCCCCGAGTGGAACGTCAGTATTCCTGATCTCAACTCGGCCGACCTGGCCGAGCCGAGCGATCGCAAAGGCTCCAACCCCAGCAGTCCTCGTCGTCCCAAACCCCGCCCTATCCGTCAACCCGAGCCAATTGATCCCAGCCAAATCAACCGATCAGACAATCAATTTATTTGGTTTGCCCTGATCAGTAGTCTACTGATTCTGACCGCCCTCCTGGGTTTGAGCTGAGGGTGCATCGTTTACCTTAAAATCTGACTCATGTCAAGATTTTGATCCATAAAATCCGTCAGATTTTCCAACAGCGTTTCCCGCTGTTCCCGATAATTGGGAATCCCCGTGGGTAAGGCCTTTAAGCCCCGTTGTTGTCGTAAGCGGTTCAACCAAGTCCGTCGCCAGGGACCACTATCAAAAATGCCATGAAGATAAGTCCCCCAAACCGACTGATACGTATCGACCACCCCTAACGTCCTATCCTCAAATAGCGGTTTAAACGCCTCCATGTCGTTGAACTTAGAATGGCCTCGATGTAACTCATAGCCCGTCACCTGTAGGCCAACATGAGGATAGGTCGACGTGAGCGATCGCTGACGGCCGACCTTCTGCGGCGTAATCACCGTGGTCATCGGTAACAACGATAAGCCCTCAACGCGACCCTCAACCCCTTCAAGTCCGTCAGGATCGGCCACAAATTGCCCCAACATCTGAAAGCCGCCGGAAATCCCCAACACGGTCCCCCCCGCCGCCTGATACTCTAAAATCTCTTGCGCCATCCCCGAATCTTGTAACACCTGTAAATCGGCCAACGTGGTGCGACTTCCGGGCAAAATCACCGCATCAGGATAGCCCAACGACTGCTTGGGCGAGACATACTTGACCCGAACCGTCGGTTCAGCATCAAGGGGGTCAAAATCCGCAAACCCCGTCAAATGGGGTAAACGAATGACCGCTACCGTCACCTCCGGATTGGCTGGCTTCCCATGACGTTTCAAGAGATTTAAAGTCCCCTGATGAGAACAGGCGATCGCATCCCAAGGAATCACCCCCAACACCGGAATCCCCGTCCGTTCTTCGAGCCAGGAGACCGCCGCACGACTGACCGCCTCAGGGCCACGCCATTTATTAATCACAATCCCGCGCACTAAGGCCCGTTCAATGGGTTCCAATAACTCCAAAGTTCCCACCACATGGGCCAACGCCCCACCCCGTTCACTATCAACCAACAACAACGTTGGTGCATTCAAATAGCGGGCCACCCGCATATTCGCTAAATCCGAGGCTTTCAGATGCACCTCCGCCGTACTCCCGGCCCCCTCACAGACCAACAGATCAAACTCCCCGGCCAACTGATCCAAACATTGGCGAACGATCGCCCACCCCTCAGTCTCCGCCCAGCGATAAAACTCATTGACACTAATCGTCTCGGTTTTGACCCCCTTGACGATCATCTCAAAGGTCGACTCTCCCTTGGGTTTTAATAACAACGGGTTCATCTCCACCGCCGGCGCAACCCCCGCCGCCCAAGCCTGTAACGCCTGGGCGTAACTCATCTGACCGCCAATTTCCGTCAAATACGCTTGCTGACCGATACTCGCTCCCTTAAACGGAGCAATGCGAATACCTTGACGGGAAAGTAGGCGACAAATCGCCGTTGTGAGAATTGACTTTCCGGCCTGAGATGTTGTCCCTAACACGGTAAGGGCTTTCATGCAAAACTGCCTCTGAACAACCAATGAGATCCAACCTGATGTTTGGGGTCATTGCCCCACTGCTCCCCTGCTCTGTCGCTCCAATCTTACACAGGAATTTTCGAGATGTCAGATAGGCTCTACGGCTCGGCGATACCACCTTGGCCCGAGACTGAGTTAACCAAGACCCAGAAAAATCTCAAAAAGTATCTAGAAAATGCTGCCGTGGCACAGTAGCATAGACCAAAGGAAGCCCGTGGGTCTGATCCTCAAAGGCAGAACACCAACCCATCCCTTCATCCTATTTCTTCGCTGCTCCCCCAAACTCGCCACAGCTCCGGGATAGCGATCCAAGGCGCTAGTCTCCATCAGACTCATCTGCTACGGTGAGCCGTCTGTTGGGAATTGTCCGCCGTCACGGGGATACTCACTATCTAGCTCTATCCACTCGTTCACCGCGCGATCGCATCTCTATCATCATGGCAGTTTTACACGGGAGTTGGCTCCTCAACGACAATGACTTTTTCCTCTGGGGGGAAACCTGGCGGCGTTTGCGTCCTGACGCTCACCCCACCGACGAGACGACCCCCATCGCCGCTCATCCCTTCGCCCTTAGCCCCGACGAACTGCACCAGAGTCTACAGCAGCATCAGCTTCATCTCGCCGCTGACTGTCCTCCAGAGGAGCAGCCCCTACAACTCCCCAGTGTCCAAGATGACCGCGGCCAGCTACGTCCTCTGCATTCGGCCCGACCCATTCCTGAGGCTTCGGCGGTGACGCTACATCCCTGGCGCGTGTCTGGCCGGCGTCTGCGCCCTGAACACACCTTAGATCTGTTGCGTCAACTGCCCCTGACGGTGGCTCAGACAGACCCAAAACAAAGTCTAGTTGGCCCCGACTTGAAATTTTGGCAACATCTGAGCCGCTGGAGTTTAGATCTACTCGCTCGCGGTAAATTTGTCCCCGGATTCGTCATCTGTCCCGATGGACATCTCGAAGCCCGTTGGCAACTCCTCCTCGATCGCCCCCAAGATAGCGATCGCCTCTACCGCTTCAGTCAACAGTTTCCTCAAGTCTGTCGTGCGATCGGACCTCAGACCCTCAACGCTGACAGCCGTTACCCCACTCCCGAGTCTCTGATTCGCAGTTTCCTCAGTGCGATCGTCGATCGCCAAGTGCGGCAAACCTTGACCCAGCCCAAGGATACCCCCGTCCCGCCACTGCTCCAAGAGTGGTTCAGCGCCCTCACGAGCGACTCTCCCAACCTCAATCTCAGCCTCAAACAAGCCGATCCCCTGGCCAGCACCCTCAACACCTGGTTAGCCCCGGTCGAATCGGCCCTATTGGGCCAAAACCAATTTCGCACCGCCCTACGCCTAGAGCCACCCCAACGAAGCGGCGACCCCTGGTGCTTAGACTTTCTCCTACAAGCGGTCTATGACCCCAGCTTTACCGTTTCCGCCGCCACCATCTGGAGTCACCCCGTCGATCAGCTCACCCTGGGCGGTCACAGCATCAACCGCCCTCAAGAAACCCTCCTCAGTGGTCTGGGCCTGGCCTCACGGCTTTATCCCACCCTGGAAGCCAGCTTACAAACCTCCCGCCCTGAACGCTGTCCCCTCGATGGCATTCAGGCCTATGAATTTCTTAAAACCGTGCGTTGGCGGCTTCAGGAAACGGGATTAGGGGTGATTTTGCCGCCAAGTTTGGAGAGTCTCGATCGCCCCTCGGGACGTATGGGCCTACAAGTGCGAGCCGAAGCCCCCAAACCGGGACAAACCCTAGGATTGCAAGGGTTACTCAACTTCCAATGGCAGTTAAGTCTCGGCGGGAAAACGATCTCTAAAGCTGAATTTGACCATCTCACCACCCAGGGGAGTCCCTTAGTCGAAGTCGATGGGGAATGGGTGGAGTTACGCGTCGCCGATGTGCGAGCGGCGCAAGAGTTTTTCAGTGATCGTCAAGGGGAGTTGTCTCTTTCCCTCGAAGATGCTTTGCGCATCAGTATGGGGGACACCCAGACTCTGGGCAAACTGCCGGTGGTGGAGTTTGAAGCCAGCGGCGCCATGCAGGAGTTGATGGACACGCTCACGGGGAAACGAACCCTAGAACCCCTGCCCGCGCCAGACTCGTTTGTGGGCCAGTTGCGGCCCTACCAAGCCCGAGGGGTGGGTTGGCTGGCCTTTCTGGAGCGTTGGGGGTTGGGAGCCTGTTTGGCTGATGATATGGGTTTGGGGAAAACCATCCAAACTATTGCCTTTTTGCAACATTTGCAGGCCCAGGAGGCGTTGACGGGTCCAGTGTTGTTGGTTTGTCCGACCTCGGTGTTGGGGAACTGGGAGCGGGAAGTGAAAAAGTTTGGTCCGTCGCTGTCGGTTCAGGTGCATCATGGGGCGAAACGAGCTCAGGGCAATACCTTTGGGTTGGTCGCGAAACGGCATGATCTTTTGATTACCAGTTATGCTCTAGTTTATCGAGATTTAAAGCTGTTGAAGCGAATCTCTTGGCGGGTTTTGGTGTTAGATGAAGCACAAAATGTTAAAAATCATCGTGCGAAACAAGCTCAGGCGGTGCGACAACTTAATAGTGACTTTCGCATTGCCTTGACGGGAACGCCGGTGGAAAATCGACTGTCGGAGCTTTGGTCAATCCTGGATGTCTTGAATCCGGGCTATTTGGGAGATCATGGTTTCTTTAAACGTCGTTTCGCGATTCCGATTGAGCGCTATGGGGATACTGACTCTCTGAATACGCTGCGATCGCTGGTTCAGCCGTTTATTTTACGCCGTCTAAAAACGGATAAGGATATTATTCAAGATTTGCCAGAAAAACAAGAGATAACAGAGTTTTGTCCGCTTGCTCCTCGACAGGCAAAACGCTATCAAGAGTTGGTGCAAGCATCTCTGGTCGAGATTGAATCGGCAGAGGGGATTCAACGACGTGGTTTGATTTTGGGCTTGTTAACTCAACTTAAGCAAGTGTGTAATCATCCTCAATTATTGGGATTAAAAAATAAAAAAAGCAAAGCCGATATCTTGAAATCTATGAGTCAAGATTCAGGTAAAATACAGCGACTCGAAGAACTCCTCGATGAACTGATTGCTGAAGGCGATCGCGCCTTAATTTTTACTCAATTTGCGGAATGGGGCAAAGTCCTAAAAACCCATTTAGAAGAACGACTGGGTGGGGAAGTCTTCTTCCTCTATGGTGCAACTCGTAAAGCTCAACGGGAGGAGATGGTGGAACGGTTCCAAGAGGATCCCCAAGCCCCCCGTATCTTCATTCTCTCCCTGAAAGCCGGGGGAACTGGGTTGAATTTAACCCGCGCCAACCATGTGTTTCATGTCGATCGCTGGTGGAATCCCGCCGTGGAAAATCAAGCCACTGACCGCGTATTTCGCATTGGTCAAACTCGTAATGTTCAGGTTCACAAATTTGTCAGTCAGGGAACCCTCGAAGAAAAAATCCACGACCTCATTGAGAGCAAACAAGCCCTAGCTGAACAAGTGGTCAGTTCCGGTGAATCCTGGCTGGCCGATCTCGATACTGAGCATTTGAGAAACTTACTCTTGCTCGATCGCACCGCCATTGTTGAAGATGATTGAAGATGAATCAGGCGATGTCACTAGAGGACTAGAATGATGCTTTTTGTGGCTTGCTTGTTCTAGCTTAGAACTGCCATAACCCAACTTGGACCGTCGCCAATTCAGCAGACTACAATGGAGCTACCGTGACGGGTCTGTTTGTCACAGCCCCCAATAACTCCCCTCACGCTCAAAGGGTTGGGCCAGTGGCCTTTGATCCCCCAACCGGTGAACGTTTACCATCAGTTTGGGTTTCACGACAGCGAGAGAGCCAATAGACCGATATAGTAGAAGGGAATCAACGTTTGGCTCTAACCTTCCCTGACTGGCAGGGTGCATCCTCTCGCATCATTTGAATCTGGCCATACTGCACCGACTAATCTGTTCATGCAAAGACCTCGATGGGCAACTCGATGGGCAAAAGGTAATCGCTGGCGAGATCTCGTTTTGTCAGTTTTGATGGTGATGGTGGCCGTCATCGTCTTGGAATATCAGGGGATGTTTCAACTGCTCGAATGGGCAACATTCGATCACTATTTTCGCCTGCGTCCTCCCGAATCACCCGAGACTCGCATTGTCTTAGTCACCATTGATGAGAATGACCTCAGAGAGTTGGGAGGATGGCCCATCAGCGATCGCATCCTGGCCCAAAGCCTCAGCCATCTCGCGGCAACCAACCCGGCGGTCATCGGTCTAAATATCTATCGAGATTTACCCGTCTCCCCCGGTTCTGAGGCGTTAGACCAACTCATGGAGACGCTCCCGAACCTCATCGGGATCTATAAGCTTATCGGCTCTCCCGTGGCTCCACCGCCGATTCTCGCGGAGCGAGGTTTAATTGGCTTTGCTGATGTTGTGCGAGACCCAGATGGTAAGATACGCCGCAGTCTCCTCTCTCATCCCGATGCTGAGAATCAGGTGCAACTGAGTTTTGCAGCTCAGGTGAGCTTGTTCTATCTGCAACAGGAGCGTCACCTCGAGCTGACGGTCGTTGACCCTCAAGGGAGCATCATGGAGTTAGGTCAGGCTCGTTTCGTTTCCTTACGAGGGGGAGAAAGTGGCTATGGCCAGACGAATGCTAGAGGCTACCAAATTCTGTCCAACTATCGCGGCGGCCGGGAACAATTTGTCTCGATCTCGATCCGGGATGTGCTAGCCAATCGCCTCTCCCCTGAAGCCCTCGCCGATAAAATTGTCCTGATTGGCACCGTGGCCCAGAGTTTGCAGCAGAGTCTGTACACTCCCTACAGTGATACCGACTCGAATTTTGCCAGTTCGAGTCTGGTGGTGCAAGGGAATTTTATGAGTGAAATGATCGCAGCGGCGTTAGAGGGACGACCGTTGTTACGCTGGATTTCGGGTTGGCAAGAAGTGCTTTGGACTCTCATTTGGGCCGTCAGTGGGGTGCTGGTTTCCCATCGCTTGTTGGGGGAACGCCAATTCAGCCGCCAGTCTCGCACGCTCCGTTGGCTCTGGTTGGGGGGAACGTTAGTCTTAACGGGAAGTTTACCGGTTTTGCTGAGTTATCTCTTGTTTCAGCTCGGCTGGTGGCTACCGGTGATTGCCCCGATTGTGGCGCTGTTTGGGACGGGGTTAATTACGGCGACGGGCCGGATTCGGGAACGACAGTATGAGAGCGATCGCCGTTTGTTGCAGTTTCTCGAAGCCTTACCGGTTGGTATTTGTGTGCTTAACGATGATGGCACGGTTCATTATGCCAATGCAATGGCCGATCAAATTTTGGGAAAGATTGGCGTTCCTGGGAGTTGCGATGAGGTGCGTCAGGCTCCTGCGGCCTATATTGCTGGGACTGAACAACCGTTTCCCCTGGAGCAAACCCCGGCTTGGCGAGCGTTACAGGGGCAACATTCTCAGGCGAATGCCCTGGATGTGGACTTGGGGGGGGAACGTCTACCTTTGGAAATGTGGGGAGCGCCGATTTTTAGTCGTCAGGGCCATGTCACCTTTGCGGTGATCGCGTTTCAGGATATTACCTCTCGTCGCCAGGCTGATGCGGAGCAAGAACGAGCGACCCGGGAGCTGTTTCAACTCAACCAAGATTTGGATCAGGCCCTGAATATGGAGGTTCAGTTAACGGATGCGGCAGCTCGTTTTGTCCCCCATGAGTTTCTCTCGTTTTTGGGCTATGAGAGTTTGGTTGATGTGCAGCTCGGTCAGGCGGTTGAGAAGGAAATGTCAATTTTGTTTTCCGATATTCGGGATTTTACAAGCTTGTCAGAGGGGATGAGTTTAGCGGATAATTTTAAGTTTATTAATGCCTATTTGTCGCGAATGGAACCGGCAATTTCTGATAATAATGGGTTTATTGATAAGTATATTGGGGATGCGATTATGGCCCTGTTTGGTGGGGGAGCTGATGATGCGGTTCGGGCGGCGATCGCCATGTTGGACTGTCTGAGTGAGTATAACACCACTCGTCAACGTCCTGGGCGTTTGCCTCTACGTATCGGAATTGGCATCAATACGGGGTCTTTGATGCTTGGTACGGTCGGCGGACAACATCATTTGGACACGACGGTGATCAGTGATGCGGTGAATTTGGCGTCTCGAGTTGAAGGGCTAACGAAACTTTATGGGACACCGTTGTTGATTTCTCATGGGACGTTTTTACAACTTGAAGATACGAATGATTATATGATTCGCTTGATTGACCGGGTTCAGGTAAAAGGGAAGTCGGAAAAGGTCTCGGTGTTTGAAGTGTTTGATGCGGATTCACCATCTTTAAAGGTGGCTAAGTTTGAACAACGTACTACCTTTGAACAAGCGGTGCTTTTATATCATGTCAAGCAATATCCTGAAGCTCAAAAACTCTTTGAAAGCTGTTTGGAAAAAATGAAAAACGATCGCCCCTGTGAGGTATATATCGAACGTTGTCAGCAAATGCAAGGAGAGGAGAGGATGACATCGGACGATGATGACAAAAGACTCTCGTGATGCCAGGAAAATTGCGATTTTGTTAGGGTCGCCAAAGCAAAATAAGGGGTCTGCCCCCTCATTTTAGAGGGTTTATTGCTGAGATTGCCTCAATTTCCGCAATTTAACGGATGACAGGATGCTTCCTATTCTAAGACAATGGAAGTATCAAATGGCTTAGCTCGCCAACCGTCATCAGGGTGCATCGATTATGGTTAAGACACATTGGGTTTCTTGGCCCGTCATGGGTTTCAGTATGGTGCTATTGACCGCGATCAACGGGGTCATGGGTGCTGATTTGAGCGTCAGCTCACGGCTTCGCTTCGACCCGATCGCCCCGGTTTTTAGTCAGGTTCAACCTGGCGATCGCAGTGCGGCAGAGGTGTTCGAGCCAAGAGATGACAATGACGGCCAGCCTCAAGACACGGTAGGCTAAACGGTTCGTCCATGGCTACGAGCGATGATTCGAGCGATGATCTCAGCAAGGGAAAACCGAACAGTTTGCCAATCTTCTGGTGAACTGTTCCGGGGACGAGGTGATGACGACAGCTAAACAACTAAAGATAACGTGAAGCGGCGTTAAGATGGGTTCGGTTGCCGTCAGCGGCACGGGCCTGGGTTTTCACCCCAAAAAAAACAACTACACTGGAGACACGGATCTCAACCGGGGAGGCGATCGCCCCCTGCTTAATCCTCGATCATCAGACTTCATCTGCGGACAAACTCTATGCTGATCGCGCCTCCCCGTTTCCGTAATCAAACGGGGCCATCTGAATCTATGTGCAGCAGTTCCCCCGTTCGACACCGATTGCGGCAATGGCGAGCCAGACTGGGGTCGATTTTTGGTACAACCGGTGTCGTCCTAGCGGCGACGACTGGGGGACTGTTTCAAATGTTTGAAGCCGCGATGTTAGATCGCTATATTCAACATCGTCCCCTCGAAGCTCCTGACCCTCGCATTGTCCTAGTGACCATTGACGAGAATGATATCGAAGCCGCTGGCCAATGGCCCCTCTCTGATGAGC
This sequence comes from Phormidium willei BDU 130791, assembly GCA_001637315.1. Classification (GTDB taxonomy): domain Bacteria; phylum Cyanobacteriota; class Cyanobacteriia; order Cyanobacteriales; family Geitlerinemataceae; genus Sodalinema; species Sodalinema willei. The sequence goes on from LSZA01000076.1 coordinate 15,317, forward strand.
GATTGGCGATGTTGCTCGAAGAAGTGCGATCGCAGCAGCCTCGTGTCCTAGGACTCCATCTCTATCGGGATGTTCCCATCGCACCGGGAAGCGATCGCCTCTCGGAGGTGTTGGCCAGTACCCCCAACCTGATCGGTATGGAAAAGTATGTGGGCCAGTCGGTGCCGCCGCCGCCGATTTTGCAACAGCTGAATCAGGTGGGGTTAGCGGATATGGTCATGGATCCCGATGGTGTGATTCGTCGAGCATTGGTCTCTGTACGTGACGATGAGGGAAACATTCGCAATAGTTTCGCCGCCGCCTTGGCCTTGATGTATTTGCAACAAGAACAGGTGTCCATTGAAGCCGATGCACCGGGAAGCAGTCGCGTCCAGTTAGGCAAAACCCTGATTGAATCCCTGCGCAAGAATGATGGCGGCTATGCTCAGATTGATGATGGCGGCTATCAGATTATTCTCAACTATCGTGGCCCCCGAGAGAACTTTGAACGCGTCTCGATGACCGAAGTTCTGGCCGGGGAGAGTTCCGATGAGCGACTGCGCGATCGCATTGTCATTATCGGCCCGGTGGCCCCAAGTCTCAAGGAAGGTTACAACACCCCCTACAGTAACCGGACTCGCGATCGCGACACGCAAATGTCGAGTCTGGTGATTCACGCCAATCTCACTAGCCAATTGGTGAGCGCGGCCCTTGATGGTCGTAAAATTATTCGCGTCCCGAGTCCGGCCCTGGAATGGCTTTGGGTCATCAGTTGGGCGGCGGCGGGGACATTGATCAGTTGGTCCTGGTGGCAAACAAGCCAGTTTCGCAGCCATACCTCCCCCGCCTGGAGTCTTCTACTACTCTATCTGCTGGGACTCTGTCTGATTCCCCCCACCGTTGGCTATCTGGCATTCCTAAATGGTCTCTGGATTCCGGTCATTTCCCCCCTCGCCGCTGGATTGACCGCTAGTTTTGTGATTAGTTTGCATAAAATCCATCGTCTACAAAAATTGGCCACCTGTGATGGCCTCACGCAACTGGCCAACCGCCGTTATTTTGATTTATATCTTGATCGCGCTTGGGGGTTGAGTCTACGTCGTCAACAACCGATTTCGATCATTCTCTGTGATGTGGACTATTTCAAACCCTATAACGATACCTATGGCCATCGTCAAGGGGATGACTGCTTACGGAAAATTGCCCAAACCTTGGCGCGATCGGTCCGTAACGGGGATGTGGTGGCTCGCTATGGCGGTGAGGAATTTGCCATCATTCTGCCGGAGACGACGCTCATGGACGCCCTGAGGGTGGCGCAGCGGATCAATGAGAACGTCAGGTGTTTACGCTTATCCCATCAAAGCTCAGCCGTGGCCCCCTATGTTACGCTCAGTTGTGGGGTCGCCAATCTTACCCCGAAGCTCAGTCACACCCCCCATCAACTGATCCAGGCGGCTGATAGTGCCTTGTATGAAGCGAAGGAACAAGGACGGAATACCTGTGTTTTGGGGCAAGTTGCCGCTGATCCGACACCGAATCCCGCCACGGATTATTAACTGATTTAACGAGGGCTTCTCGGGCGATCGCCTCTCAAGGCAAAATAGAAGTTCTGGTGTCTGTTGGCCTGGATACAAATAAACTGTTAATCATTGTTTTTTTACCATGTCTCAACCTACGATTGAATCGATCCTGCATGAAAAGCGCAGTTTTCCCCCTTCCCCTGAGTTTTCGGCTCAGGCCCGCATCAAAAGCATGGAGGACTATCAGGCGCTTTATGATGCCGCCGCTGCTGATCCAGAAGGGTTCTGGGGTGATTTGGCTGAGAAGGAACTGGAGTGGTTCGAGAAATGGGACAAGGTTCTTGATTGGAACCCACCCACAGCCAAATGGTTTGTCGGAGGGAAACTTAATATTTCCCATAATTGTCTCGATCGCCACCTAGGCACTTGGCGCAAAAACAAGGCGGCCCTAGTCTGGGAAGGAGAACCGGGAGACTCTCGCACCCTCACCTACGCACAACTGCATCGCGAAGTCTGTCAGATGGCTAATGTCATCAAGTCCTTTGGGGTGCAGAAAGGGGATGTGGTGGGGATTTATATGCCCATGATTCCCGAGGCGGCGATCGCCATGTTAGCCTGTGCCCGCATTGGGGCGGTGCATACGGTCGTCTTTGGTGGCTTCAGTGCTGAGGCCCTGCGGGAACGGCTCAAAGATGCCTCAGCCAAATTGGTCATTACCGCCGATGGGGGCTATCGCAAAGATGCGGTGGTTCCCCTAAAACCCCAAGTGGATAAGGCCCTCGACGACAACGCCATCCCCAGCGTAGATAATGTGCTGGTGGTGCGGCGCACGGGGGATGAGATGACGATGGAAAGCGGCCGTGACCATTGGTGGCACGAGCTTCAAAAAACGGCCTCTGCTGACTGTCCGGCGGAAGCGATGGATAGTGAAGATATGCTATTTATTCTCCACACCAGTGGCAGCACCGGTAAACCCAAAGGGGTCGTTCATACCACCGGTGGCTACAACCTCTACACCCATGTCACCTGTCAATGGACCTTTGACCTGAAAGATACTGATGTCTATTGGTGTACTGCGGATGTGGGCTGGATTACGGGCCATAGTTATATTGTCTATGGTCCCCTGTCGAATGGGGCAACGACGGTGATGTACGAGGGGGTTCCTCGTCCTTCCAATCCGGGCTGTTTCTGGGATGTGGTGGAAAAATACGGCGTGACCATTTTCTACACGGCACCCACCGCGATTCGGGCTTTTATGAAGGCCGGGGAACAGCATCCCAAGTCCCGTAATCTCTCCTCGTTGCGGATTTTGGGAACGGTGGGTGAACCGATTAACCCCGAGGCTTGGGTGTGGTATCACCGCGTGATTGGGGGCGAGCGATGCCCGATTGTGGATACCTGGTGGCAAACGGAAACGGGAGGCTTTATGTTAACCCCGCTTCCGGGGGCGACTGCCACGAAACCCGGTTCGGCGACTCGTCCGTTTCCGGGAATTTTGGCGGATGTAGTGGACTTAGAGGGCAATCCCGTCGAGGCGAATCAGGGGGGCTATTTGGTGATTAAGCATCCCTGGCCCAGTATGATGCGCACGGTGTATGGTGATTTCGACCGCTTCCGTCGCAGCTATTGGGAAAATATTCCCCCCAAAGATGGGCAACATTTCTATTTTGCTGGGGATGGGGCCCGCAAGGATGAGGATGGCTATTTCTGGGTCATGGGCCGGGTTGATGATGTGATTAGCGTCTCGGGCCATCGTTTGGGAACCATGGAGATTGAGTCGGCGTTAGTCTCTCACCCGGCGGTGACGGAGGCGGCCGTTGTGGGCAAACCTGATGAGTTACGGGGGGAGAGTATTGTCGCCTTTGTCTCTCTGGAGTCGGAGCATGATCCCTCTGAGGCTTTGGAGAAGGAGTTGAAGCAGCATGTGGTTGAGGATATTGGGGCGATCGCCCGTCCCCAGGAGATTCGCTTTACCGATGATTTACCGAAAACCCGCTCTGGGAAAATCATGCGTCGTCTGTTGCGCAATCTCGCTGCCGGTGAGGAAATCTCCGGGGATACCTCGACGCTGCAAGATCGCGGTGTCCTCGATAAGCTCCGGGGAGGAGCCTAGGGGGACCCCGATGATTAACGGCTAAGCTGTGGGGGAGAACAGTGAGCCGATGAGGTCTGGGGAGGGGTGGGTGAGCCATCGGGAGTCTCAGCCGAGAGAACCACCGCCCCCTCTCCAGTGATGTGCCAGCCTTGGGCTTCTACGAAGGGGATGGTTTCCGCTTCCTGAATCATGATGGTGTCCATGGAACACCAAAACAGATGATTGATCAAGGGTGTACCTTCGCAGATTGGAACACGCTATATCCAGTTTCCAACTAATAGATACGCTGACCAAAAATAAGGAAGTAAATAATCATCATTCTCCAACAAACTGAGCTGAGCTTGTCGTAAGGCTTCCGCTTTAGTCGTCCCCGGAATGCCTAAATGCTCATAAAAAACTGACATAAATAACGAAGTTGCGGCATCGTCAACTTGCCAAAGAGTGGCGAGAGTACTGCGGGCTCCCGCTCGTACGGCTACCCCGGCTAAACCGAGGGTGGCGCGATCGTCGCCAGTTGCCGTTTCGCAGGCACTCAGAACTAAGAGTTCTAGAATCTCCGCTTCCCCATCCTCTCCTCGTTGGCGGAGTAGGGTTTCTAATTCCCGCACATTGACGGGGGTATCGTAGGCCAAAATAAATGTCTCCTCTGCCTGAGAACTAAATTGTCCATGGGTGGCAATGTGGATAATGGGGGAGGGAAAGTTACGGATTTCCTCAGCCAGAGAAGCGCGGGTAAAACTGTTATTAAGTAACTGGCGACTGGGGTTAACTTGATCGGTGATCTCTTCGAGTTCTCTAGGGACATGAATGAGAGCCGAAAACCCATGTTTGGCTTCAGATAAACCGGCGGCTAAGGCCGTGAGGCGATCGCGCGATCGCTCTCCCGTTTCCAAGAGCTGCATTCCCGGTGTTAGAGCCACACGGTAGCGTTCAATGAGATAATGCTCTCCATCATGTAAGGCGGCGATGGGAATGTTACGAAGCAAGCCATCAAGGACAAAGGTGAGGGTTTCCACGTCACTGTCCTCTAACACCGTCTCTAGAGGGCGAATCACCCAATCATAGAGTTGTTGGGATTGTTGCAAAACCTCCGAGAGACTGGTACTAACTCGTCCGACATCTGAGCGAAAGTTGCGTAGTTTGTCGTCGATTTCCGCTTGGGGAACGGCGGTTTCATAAAACTGTAGAGGTTCTCCAGGAAGAGAGACAATGGTGGTCAGACGGTCGGGCAGAATAATGGAGTAAAGAATTGCCGCATTGGGGTCAATGTCTTCGACGGAAACGGGGGTGGTATCTAAACAGGCATCCCGGAAAAAGTTGTCTAATTCAGCCAGTTGTAAATCTTCGATCGCCTCTCGGGCTTTTTGTAAATTCGTCTGACGGGGATTGGCGTCCGACAGCAGTAAATCGACATATTCCCGATAGACGGGTTCGACGGTTTCTCGGAAGTCATATTGAACTTCGGGGTTCATGGCGACTAAGTCGCTGCGGATGGATTGCAAGGTAGTTAGAGCAATCTGGTAGGCATCCTGAGCCGCTTCGGTTTGTCCCTGGGCGTTGAGTAGTCGTCCCAGCTGCCAATGCCAACGATAGGCGATATCTCCCGCATCGATGGACTGGGCTAAAACCACGGCCTCACGGGTTAGGGTTTCGGCTATCTGCCACTGTTGGTTGGTTTCATAGAGATGGCCTAAGTTCCCCAGGGCATGGGATTCGGCACGGCGATCGCCAATCTCGCGGGCCTGTTGGACGGCCTTCGCCAGAACCTCCGCCACCTCACGGGGGTTGTTGCCGCTGGAGATGAGATGGCGGGCAAAGCGAACCTGGGCGTAGATGCTGCGGCGACTGGGGGGAATTTGGCTGAGTTGCTGGGCGATCGCCGTTTGTAGTCTGGCTATCTCCGGGGGGTCTGGGGGTGTGAGCGAGTCGGGTTCTGAGGTGCGATCGTTTTCGCCTAAGAGGGTGAGTTGATTTAACTGGGCTTCTAACCGGAGGATGGGACTTGAGGCCAGGCTGGCGGCCCGTTCATAGGCTTGCAAACCGGCCTGTCGTTCCTGAGCCAAGGTTTCGAGATCCTGGGTGTTCCTGGCCCGTTGGACGAGACTACTGATGGTATTGCCTAAACTGACATAGATCGAGGCCAGGGTCGCCTCATCTCCGAGGGGTTCGGCAATCTGGAGACTCCGTTCTAAAACCTCTCGGGCCTCTTGTAATTGACCAATAGCCAGGAAGGTATTGCCCAAACTCTGAAACCCTAGGGCTTTGATGAGGGAATCGGGGTGGTCTTCGAGGGTGCTGGCGACGGTTTCGAGGCGACTGCGGGAGCGGGCGTAGAGTCCCAGGGCTTGTAGGGCTTGGGCTTCGTTGATTTGACTGGCGATCGCCCCTTCAGCATCGTCGGCTTGCCGATAGGCGTCGCTGGCCTGTTGCCAAATGTCAAACGCCCGTTGTGGCTGTCCCGAGGTGAGAAACAGATGGCCTCGGATATTGAGAATTTGCGCTAATCGCCCTGGGGAGGCGATGGGGTTAGCCGAGAGGAGGTCCCCGATGCGTTCATTGACCTCATGGGCTAACCCCATCTGCCCAAGCTGTTGATATCCCAAGCTGAGATAACTCAGGGCCAGGGCTTGCTGAGGGCGATTCTCCTGGCGATCGAACTCACGGGCCGCCTGTTGCCAGGCCTCCACCGCTTCCTGATAACGTTGCGCCTGATAGAACCCTCGTCCCTGTTGCAGCATCTGAGACCCCGACCCGCTCCGGGAATCGTTGCCGGTTGCCGTGTCCCGGTTGAGGGCGAGGGTTGGGAACCCCTCTAGGGAAGGTAATGCCGCCTGAGCGGGAGCCGTCCAGAGACAGAGGCTGAGTAGAGCGAGGGGAATCGAGGTGCGATGGGACATAGAAACCTCAACGGCTGGGATGAGTAGGAGAACAGTGAGCCGATGTCGCTTGGGGAGGAGTGGGTGAGCCATCAGCCGTCTCGGCCGAGAGAACCACCGCCCCATCCCCATTAACGTGCCAGCCCTGAGCTTCCACTAAGGGGGCGGTTTCCTCGCTGTGGCTCAGGGCAGTTTCCGAGGAAGTTTCCTCCAGAGAGCGCCAATCGAGCCAAGTGGCTTCAGTCGCTAAGAACCCATCGGGATTTGGGGGCAATCCCCCCCGTCCTGTGACATAAAACTCGCTCTCCCGTCCCCCAGTGCAGGGGTCAGTATCCAGGATAGCCGCCACATCGATGGGATTAGCAGACAGGTCCACCAATCCCGTTTCTGTATCCACATCTGGGGTATTGAGTTCCACAGAACCGCTGAACTCAGCCCCCAGTTCGGAGGTGGCGGTGATATCGCTTTCGGGGGTCAGTTCGTCCCGAAATTCGGTGCCAAAAATGCCTTGAGTATTGATAATCACTCGACCGCCAGCGGCGTTAATGGCATTGGCGGTGATGTCGCTGTTTTCTAGGGCCACCAGGGCATCGGTATCGATGATGATATTACCGCCGGGGAAGTCTCCTTCGGCGTTGGTTTGGAGGGTGCTACCCCGCCGGAGGATGGTGGTTCCGGTGTTGAGTCGGATGTTGCCACCACGACCGCCGGTGTTGGCACTGATGTCGGCGCGATCGCTCAGGTGTAGGCGATCGGCTTGGACAAAGACATCACCCGCTGTAAAGTCATTGGCATTGGCTGTGGCGTTGTTACTGGAGGATAACCGCGTTCCATCTCGCAGTTCCACGGTTCCGGCAATGAGATTTACGCCTCCAGCATTCCCTTGTCCGGTTTCTTCAATGGTGCTGTATAAACCACTCGGCCAGACCTCAGGTTCCGGGTCTGAAAAATCAGTATACAACCCTGAAAAGATGGCACTGTCTCGGACCTCAACCGTTACCGTTCCCGCATCTCCTTCATTGAAGCTACTGGACAATAACACTCCGTCATGGACTTCTAACCGGTCAGCCACAACAGTGATGTTACCCGCATTACCACGTCCCGTTTCTCCTACACCACTCACGACCAAGCCATTTGATAATAATAATGTCTCACTTACCTCAATCGAGACTGTTCCCGCATTCCCTTGACCCCATGTATTAGAATTCAACTGGGCGCCGTCTCGCACTTC
>LSZA01000077.1 GCA_001637315.1 Phormidium willei BDU 130791
GAGCTAAACTCCGAATGAGTGCTTCAGAATCGTTGGGGGACTTCCTGGGAAGGCATCGTTTGAAAGAATGATAACAAGTTTTCCGCAGGAAGTTTACGATTCTTTACCATTGTACTCATTTTTCTTAAAAAGATCCAGTCTGGGGGGGAGCGATCGCCTAGGGGAGTAAGATTTCCTGGCGAATTGCGGCGCAATCTCCCGACATCCGATACAGTGGGTAACAGTCCTAGTTTCAACCTTCATTGCGACGGTACGCTTCATTACCCTATGTTTACGATTGACCTGATCCTGAAATACACCCCCATGCCGTTGTCGGTGCAACGGAAAGATGAGGAAGGCGCCGAGTCTCTCTACCGAGAGATCTGTGAGGCGATGAACTCTGGAAATCCTAAGGTTCTCGAACTCACTTGTGAGGGCAAAGTTGAGAAACGTCTGAGTATTGCCACGAGCGAGTTGGTGGCGGTGCAGATGTCTCAAAAGGGACCCGCTGGAGGCGATCGCCAACCCGGATTTTTCGTGGCCACGGCTGACTCGTAATGACTTCTGCATCCACACATCCCGCCATGACTGTGCGGGATGTTTCGTTTCAATGGGCCTCGGGTCATGTCGTTCTCAACCACTGTAGCCTTGATGTTCCGTCGGGGGAGTTTTGGATGCTCCTGGGAACCAACGGTAGCGGTAAATCAACGCTGCTGAGGATTTTGGCGGATTTGCTGCCTCGAAGTGGTGGCACGGTGGAGATGAACGGCCAGGTGGGGTTTGTGTTCCAAAATCCAGATCATCAGTTGGTGATGCCGACGGTGGGGGCTGATGTGGCCTTTGGTTTGGTGGAGGAACGGTTGACGGTTCCTCAAGTACGGCAACGGGTGACGGAAGCCCTAACCTTGGTGAATTTACAAGATCTGCAACAACGGCCCATTTATGCCCTCAGTGGGGGGCAAAAACAGCGGGTGGCTATTGCTGGGGCGATCGCCCGCCATTGTGATATTTTATTGCTCGATGAACCCACCGCTCTGCTCGATCCTGAGAGTCAGACGGATTTGGTGCAGCAGGTGAGTGAGTTAGTCCGCCAGCGACAGATGACGGCCTTGTGGGTGACTCATCGTTTGGATGAGTTGGATTATTGCGATGGGGCGTTTTTGCTCGAAGGAGGACGTGTGGTGGACTCGGGAGATCCTGAACGCCTCAAACACCGCTTGATGTTGCCCGGCTGAAGTGTCTCTGATACCTAGCTGATACCTAGATGAGATCCTCTCGGAGAAAATGAGGGTCGGCTGAGAGGGTGGCACAAAACTCAACAATGGGCAATGATGTTAAGCAAAGATGTCGTTAGAGTTAGCCATCTTTGACCCCATACGTTTTTCTGAGTTTGTTAAAATGCCACGTTCTTCAACCCCCGTAACCCTCCTTGTTGATGGGTATAATATCATTGGTATCTGGTCAACGCTGCGCGATGTCCGCGATCGCGATGGCTTAGAGGCTGCCCGCAGAGACCTAATTGAGTCGTTAGTAAATTACAGTGCTTATCATGGTTATGAGGCACAAGTGGTTTTTGATTCTCAGTATCGTAATTCCCGAGGGATGCGAGAGGTGATTTCTCGTAACCTGGCGGTCCATTATACGGATTTTAATCAAACCGCCGATACCTATATCGAAAAACTTTGTGCGGTTCGAGCGAGACAACGAGCGCCCTTTGCCTCCCGCACGATTGTCGCTACGAGCGATCGCGCCCAACAATTAACCGTCGTCGGCTATGGTGCTGAGTGGATGTCGGCGGATCAACTCCATTTAGATGTTAAAGCCACTCAGCAACGGATGCGCCGTCGTCAACGCAGTAAACCCAAACGGGCCAGTCGTCCTTTTCTGGGAACTCGCCTCGATCCCATTGCCCAGCAACGACTCGCTCAGTTACGCCGGGGCTATTAAACCCTCTTTGGGTGGTAGTTTCAGCCTCTGACTCTGAAATTTCAAAAAAAATCCCAAAACCCCTTGCCAAAACCAAATCCCTGAGCTAAGATTGATAATGCGTTGGGAAAAAACGCGCCGACAATCCTCAGTAGCTCAGCGGTAGAGCGGTCGACTGTTAATCGATTGGTCGCTGGTTCGAATCCGGCCTGGGGAGTTTTAAAAAAGGGGAGTGTGTTCTTGAGACATACTTCCCTTTTTGGCATTTATTGTTGAGATAACCGTTGCACATCTTGACCCCCCAAGAGTTGATCCGTCTCCTGCAACAGATCGGGGATAATCTGAGCGTGGGGACTGTCGCGTAACACCTGTAAGAGCGATCGCCGATTCACATCCTTGGCCGGCTTACCGGGGAACCAGTGACCCCCATTTCCCAGCAAGTTATAGCGCATTCTGCCATACTCAACCATATCGTAGGCGATCGCCAAATTCCGTAACCAGAGAATTACCGGGATATTCACCTCACCCGGCGTTTGATCATACTCCGGTAGGCCCTTAAACCAAGACGCATACCACTCTTGACCTAAACTGGCGATCGCCGCTGTTTCCAAACGCTCTAAAATTGGCGGTAGAATCTCATCAGCGCGGTCTAGCAGGGGTAAAGTTTTAAGATGTTCCTCAAAATCCCCGGGACGGGCCGCCCCCAAACTCAACGTATGAACTTGCGGGTGACTCAGACAAAAGAGATTATTAAACACCAGCGGCGAGAGGGGTTGACATAACTCCAGCAGCCGAGGCGAGGGTTGATATAACAATCCCCCTTTATTCGAGGGACTAATAATAAAGACTCCCATATCATGGCGTCGCGCCGCTTCAATGGCGGGCCAGTTGGCCTGATTGATATAGTACCAATGCAAATTCACGTAATCGAACTGATCTGAGGCGATCGCCGTCTCAATCAACTCCGTCGCGCCGTGAGTTGAAAAGCCGATATAGCGAACCTTTCCCTCTTGCTGTAACCGTTGGGCTTCAGCCAAACAGCCCCCAGGCCGTAACGTCTCCTCCAACAGTTGTGGGGTATTGAGGCCGTGAATCCCCAACAAATCCACATCATCCAACTTGAGGTTATCCAGAGATTGATGGAACGTTTCGCGAAACTCCCGAGGATTGGCGGTGGGAACCACTTTGGTTTGGACAATCAACTCATCACGGGGAAACTGCGGTAGAATCCGCCCCAACTGAATCTCTGAGGTTCCATAGCCTCGGGCCGTTTCAATATGGTGTATGCCCACATCGAGCGATCGCCGAATCACCGCCTCTAAGTTACGCTGATTCTCCTGGGGAATCTCTCCTGGCGGCACATCTTTCCAAGAATGTTGATAGCGCATCCCCCCACAGGAGAAGACGGGCATTGGTAACTCGGTGCGTCCAAAACGTCGGTATTTCACAGGTTAAATGAGACTGAAACGGGGCTAATTCGGGGAACCGTTGCGGCTTCGACTCTTCCACCATGAGGATAATTTTACCCATTTTGGGGAATCGAGACCACGTTAACGGCCTCGGATGAGTCGCCAACAGCGTCTGAGACTATAACGTAGACTCTTGAGGTTAAGATGAGGATTCAGAAACCTCCAACCAACGCTCCGAAAGCGACGCCAATAAAATCCTAGGGTATAGACTCCATCCCGCCAACGTCGCCCCCAGGAGTTGACCTGAATCCCTCCTGGATCGAGGCGTATTCCATGAGGGTTATAGTTGGAGGTGTTGAGAGGATTCAGACGAGTGAGATGTTCCCGTCGGGCGAGGGTTTCATAGGGAAGTCCGGGGCGGTTTTCGGGTTTCTCCGTCTCGTCAATCCATTCCCACAACATCCAGGTGAGGCCGGCGGCTTGAAATCGAGCGATATTTTGGCCAACTCCCTGCGATCGCAGATACAAGCCAATGGGAATTTCAGCCCAGATTCCATGTTGCCAAACCCATTGCGGATCAAAACAGGCCTTGAACGCCCAAGACTCCCCGTTTAGCTGAGAGATTTTGACAACTCGCCCCACAACACCACTCCCAACGTAGGTGACTCGTAACGTTAACCGATGACCCCCAGGGGCGCTGAGATGGTAGGTTGTGGAGGTTGGGGGGATGTGGGATTGTCCGACGGGTATCGCAAGGGCATCAAAAAACTGCTGCAATTCCCGAATTGGAAACGATTTTGATAGGGCTAGGGGAAGCTGGCCAAAATAGAGGCGATCGCACCCCCAGGCCTGACAAGTCTGGCGACAGAGGCGGTAGAACTGCCAGGGAGACAGGAGTTGACGGGCGGCGATCGCTTCGACGAGGGCTTCAGGGCGATCGGCGATCGCCTCAAGATTGGGCGAAGTATTGCTGGGTTCCTTTGGCTTCAATGGCGGCGGCGAGACGTTTTAGGGCGTGGACATAGGCGGCGGTTCGTAGCGAGAGATTCAAGTCTTGAGCAAGATTGACAATCTGCGACGTTTCCGCCTCCATTTTTTCTTGTAGGCGTTGGTTCACATCTTCGAGACTCCAATAGAGTCCACTGCGGTTCTGGAGCCACTCAAAGTAACTCACCGTCACCCCTCCGGAGTTGACGAGGATATCGGGAACGACACAAACTCCATTTTGCTGCAAAATCAAATCAGCGGCGGAGTTCACGGGGCCATTGGCTACCTCGAAGATAAACTTCGCTTTAACCTCATGGGCATTGGCCAGGGTAATTTGATTTTCCAACGCTGCCGGGATTAGCACATCGACATCGAGTGTCAACAGTTCGCTATTGGTTAGGAGTTGGCGATCGCCGATGTTACAAACACTCTCTTTACAATAGACGGCTTCGATGCCTTTGTGGGCCTGCTGATAGGCGCGCACACTGGGGATATCTAACCCTTGAGGGTTATAAATCGCCCCTTTCGAGTCACTGACGGCGACAACCTTGTACCCCGCTTCGTACAATAACTGTGCTAAAACCGCGCCCGCATTCCCAAATCCTTGAATGGCTACCGTTGTCACCTGGGGGAGTTTTTGGTGTTTGGTCATCAAGCTGCGAATGACAAAATAGGCCCCCATGGCGGTAGCGGTTTCTCGTCCGAGGCTGCCGCCAATGGCGGTGGGTTTGCCCGTCACCACTGCCGGAGAAAAGCGCCGACTGATAATGCTATATTGATCCATCATCCAGCCCATGATGGTGGCGTTGGTATAGACATCGGGGGCGGGAATATCGGTATCGGGGCCAATGAAATCGGCGATCGCGTCAATATAGCCCCGGCTTAATCGTTCGAGTTCCATGCGAGACAAGGCTTTTGGGTTGACGGCAATTCCCCCTTTTGCCCCACCAAAGGGAATACCAATGGTGGCACATTTAAAGGTCATCCAGAAGGCCAAGGATTGCACTTCATCGAGACTGACGTTGGGATGATAGCGGATGCCCCCTTTCGTTGGGCCTCGGGTGTCATCATAGCGGACGCGATAGCCCTGAAACACCTTCAACTCGCCACTATCGAGACGGACGGGGACTGATACGGAGAGACTGGCTTTAGGATACCGTAACCGTTCGATGGCTTCGGGGGCGATCGAGACGTGCTGCAAGGCTTTATCGAGCCGAGTCATCGCGTCAGCAAATAGGGATTGAGACATAATCGGACACTAGATCAGACACTATTACCAGAAATTATCGGTCAACAAGTGGTCTTTAGGATTGACCCGAGAGTCAATGGTTACCGAAGTCTTGCAGCCGTTCCCTTTATGTTCCCATATTTTTTGGACTCATGTTTAAGGCTTAATTCTTGCAAAAAAAGCAGACATACCGAAGTAAGTCTGCTATAATTTGGGGCGTTTTTTAGGGGAGTTTGACTTAGTTTCCCAGATTTAGGATTCTACAGAAACTGGACGACTGGCCGAGGGACCCCGTTCAATGACGCGGTCAATCAAGCCATAGTTTTTGGCTTCTTCGGCGGACATAAAAAAGTCTCGCTCGGTGTCTTCTTGCAATTTTTCTAAAGGCTGCCCTGTTTGTTGCGCCAGATAGTGATTGAGACGGTTTTTGATATAGAGAATTTCTTTGGCTCGAATCTCAATATCACTAGCTTGTCCCTGGGCGCCGCCAAGGGGTTGGTGAATCATGATGCGGGAGTGGGGTAGGCTCATGCGCTTGCCAGGCTGGCCTGAACTCAGCAAAAATGCCCCCATACTGGCGGCCAAGCCTAAGCAGATGGTGCAAACGTCGGGGCGTACATGATTCATGGTATCGAAGATACCCATCCCCGCCGACACCGCACCGCCGGGGGAATTGATATAGAGGTAGATGTCTTGTTCGGGATCTTCGGCTTCGAGAACGAGGAGTTGGGCCACAATACGATTGGCCAGTTCGGGGGTCACCTGTTCTCCCAGGAAAATGATACGCTCACGCAAAAGTCGTGAGTAGATGTCAAAGTAGCGTTCGCCGCGCCCGGACTGTTCGATTACGGTGGGTATCATTGAGTTTCTTGCTGTGCGTAGTCTGGTCTTGACTCTAGTGTGAACTACCGAACGCTGAATCAGAGACACCAGCGTCGGCTTCCTACCCAACAAATTGCGAGATAGTAGATTTCTTTCGTCCTCTGTGATCTCGGCTTACATTTGGACGGTAGGCGAACTCCCCAGTCCCTGAGGATAAAATATGCAGTTTCTCATTATTCTTGGCTACTCGATTTTCGGCCACGATGACTTGGTTTTCGTCAACTATCCTGCATGATAGCTTGTGGGAAAAATCTTACCTTGACGGTGATAGTTTACCATGGCAGTCGGTGGAATCATCAATTTTCAGGGTATCGAAGTTAGTAACACCGGCTCAGAAGATAGTCAGCTAAACGGCTGAGACATTGACGTGTCTGAGAGGGAGGCAGATGATTGAGATGCTCAATGGCGACTCGGGTATGTTCGGCTGCCAACTCTCGGGATTGGCTGATGGCGTCGCTCTCCTGAATCAGACTGATGGCCTCGTCGATATCGCCATCTTCGGCAAATTCTCGACTGATGAGGGTCACCAGTTGCGGCAGTTGCTGCATGGCATAGAGAGCCGGGGCCGTTAAGTTCCCGCTGCGCAAGTCGGACACGGCTGGTTTGCCCAGGGTCTCGCTCGATTCAGTAAAATCAAGGATATCATCCACAATTTGGAAGGCTAGGCCAATATGGCGCCCAAACTGGTAGATATGTTCAGCCAAATCGGAGTTGACGCCACTGAGCAGGCCGGCCGCCTTGCTGCTGTTGGCAATTAGGGAACCGGTTTTATAGTAGCTTTTGTGCAAATAGTCTTCGAGGGACAGGTCGGTGTCAAAGTGACTGAGGCCTTGCTGAATTTCACCTTCGGCTAAGTCCATGATCACTTGGGAGAGGAGTTTGACGACCTCTAGGTGATCGAGGTTGGCCAGATACCAGGAAGATTGAGCAAAGAGAAAGTCTCCGGCTAAAACGGCGATACGGTTGCCAAAACTACTGTGGACGGTGGGAATTCCCCGCCGTACGTCAGATTCGTCGAGAACGTCGTCATGGATCAAACTGGCGGTGTGGATCATTTCAGCGATTTCTGCGAGCCGCCGATGTCGTGGGGTGATATCCCCATCGCCAACGGTGGCGCGTGAAACTAGGAGGACGATCGCGGGTCTCAGTTGCTTTCCTCCCGCCTGAAATAAACGATCAGCAGCCGCAGATAAGATGGGATGACGCGCTCCGACGAGCTGTCTCAGGTTTTGGTTGAGAACGCGCAAGTCGTCTTCAACGGGAGAAAAAAGGGCGGTAACTGAGGTCATGGATCGGCTGACTCAGGGGCTAAGTTACGAAAGTTTACATATCCTGCTTTCTATTCTAAGGCAACCGTTCCCTTGTAGGAAAGTTTCTTGGCGCAGTTGATTAACATTATCAGAATCTCTCTGTCAATTGGCCTCGCTGGCGGGATCCGAAGACCGGCGCGGCGCTGATCTCTGAATCCCTGATGGAATCAGGGTTTTACTCTGAACCTGCCGAGATGACGTTTTGTAAAAAAAATCCTCAAACCGGCTCCCCAAATCGGGGATCGTATGTTACATTTATAGATAAGGATTGTTGTAACTCCAAAACGATCAACACGCAGATAAGGTTGTGGGGAGTCTATTGGAGAGACCGGCTCATTAGCGCCTGTTCCTACCGGTGGTTTCGACTCGCGGTGGAAGGACAGTCAGATTGGCCCTAGTCCATCTGTGTCGCGAAGGTCTCGAAGATAACCTCAGATCCGTGGCTACCCGATTGTCATCGGCTAGGACGGTCTTTCGTGCTGCGGAGTTACTTGGAACTTAACGGGACTCGTCTGTTTTTTGGCAGGCGATCGCTCCATCCCATCCCCAGTCACACCAGGCAACCTCTTGAGGGGGTTACTTGGGACGTTGCGGAATCTGCACCATTTTGGCTGCGGATTCACCGCTAATTTCTTGATCGTGTTTGTCCTCCGCTTCTCATTTTCTGGCTGCCCTATGACTTTTGACGACCTTCCACTGACGATTCTACTGTTAGCAACCGGTTACCTGATTTCGGTGCATCTCCTTCTCCGTTTTTTTAGTCGCAACGCAGGAGAGTCCCGGAGTTCCTAGCCCGATCTGAGGCGGTGCGATCGCACCACCTCAGGACAGAAACTTCCCAGGGGTTGACTCTGGGAAGTTTTCTATAAACCTGACTAACTCGCCTCCCTGAAGCGGTGATAGAGCCACTGGGGGACTTCTCTGGGCAACATGGCCCAGCTATCATTTGGGCTGCTAATGTACCATTGTAACATAGTCTTAGGAGGTTCCTGGAGACGGTCTCGATTTGTTAGGTTTCTTTACAGACCGGGCCGATTGGGGCGGGGATGAAAAGGAAATCACTTGAGCTTGACTCCCCTCTCGGGCCACCCGAACCAATAACCCCGCTGCCATCAAGCTGGCAATCGCTGAACTGCCGCCATAACTAAACAGTGGTAGGGGAAGGCCGGTGGTGGGTAAGGTTCCTGTGGCAACGGCAATGTTAATAAACGACTGGCCAATCAGAGCGACCATCACCCCAATGGCGACCAATTGGGAGATGATGCTGCGGGCATTCATGGCAACTCGCAAGGCTAAGGTTCCATAGGCAATGAGAAAGCCGATGAGTAACAGACTGCCCACAAAGCCAAATTCCTCAGCAAAGACCGCGAAAATAAAGTCACTCTCTTGAATCGGCAGATAAAACAATTTTTGTTGTGACAAACCAAAGCCATTGCCCCAGAGACCTCCAGATCCAACAGCCAGCAGACTTTGAACTAATTGGTAGCCATCGCCACTCATGGCCCCCCAAGGATCGAGAAACGAGAGAACACGTCGGCGCTGGTAGGCTTTAAAGGTGAGACTCAACCCCGCCAAGAGTAATCCACCGCCAGCCGTTCCCAATAGGATACGATAGGGAATCCCGGCGGCTAGAGCCATTAACCAGAGCATCATGCCGCACATAGCGGTGGTACTCAGGTTCGGTTGCAAGATAATGCAGCCTAAAATCAAGACGAGAACCCCTAACCAAAACAGCCGTTTGCCTACGGAGAGATGATTCCAACGGCCAAAAACAATCGCCCCTTGTAGAATCAGGAAGGGTTTGATGAGTTCCGAGGGTTGAATGGGAATAAAACCAATGGAAATCCAACGAGTGGCTCCATTGACGGTGGTTCCCAATCCCGGGACTAATACTAATAGCAATAATCCGAGTAGAGACAAAACCCCCCAACGGGCGATCGCCAAACAGCGATGAAGGGGGGTATGTACAACGGCGTTAAACACCACCAACCCTACGAGAAGCCAGAGGAGTTGACGTTTAAAGTAGTAAGTCCCATCTCCGAGTTCTAAGGCCGCATTGGCATAGGACGCGGAGAATAAGACGAGCAAGCCAACCCCCAGCCAAACCAGGGTTAGCCAACGCAACAGTCGGGCTTCCCAACTCCATTGGCGAACGGAGGCATCATATAGAGGAATCAAAGACCACAACTTCACAGGCAGAGTAAGGGTAAGAGTAGGTTAGGCAGCACTCTCTAGCATATCGTCTCCCTTGTGGGCTAGGTTCGTTTCTTTGATTAAGAGGGCTTGGGTTGATTGCATGGCCAACCGACAGCGTCGGGCGATCGCCCAAAAAATACGACGTAGACGGGTTAAGATGTCTCCAAACTCAGTGATCAACTTGTCTCCATCAGACACATCCTGCAAGGTCTTCATGGGCTGTGTCACCAGCGATTTCTCAGTGGCGGTGGGAATCGCAAAGGTCAACAGGGGGGGATGGCCCACGGGTGTTGACATCACCCAACCCGAGACTGGAACGCGGCGAACAACACCCAACCGATTTGATAACGACCAAGATTGGGGAAGGACGGAAAAAATTGCAATAAGCAGACAAACCGAGACGACCGCCAAATACCTCAATGGCGATAAATGAACGTTCACAAGACCGAATAATCCTCCAATAACAACATAAACCGCATCCGGAGGTTCAGCACTCTAAGGCGTGAAAAGGCGTGAAGGATTCAATATGTTCAACAGCCGTCACCAGGGGGAACCCGCTCGACCTCGGTCGCTGGGAGCCTCCGGCTTGGCGTTGGTATCCAGTCCCACCTGCATCCGTTGCGTTGCACAACACCGAGGCGATCGCTCTCTGACGAGAGTAGTTTCGTCTCAACCCAACGACAGCTGACTCAGTGGGATGGCGTCAATTCTAGTGTTAGCCCCTAACCGAGTCCCTAGCTCAAAAACCTTAAGACTCGAGAGTTTGGCTAACCTCAACGAGTCTCAGACCGCAAGGGCTACGCCCTAGAACGCCTGCATCTCAGAATGATTGATTTCTACTTCCTAGTATAGCAATCTTTGGGGCCGTTGTGGGACGATTTACACAGTTTTGGTGATTTTTTTGAAGGGGATGGGGCGATCGCCCCTCAAGATTCACGTCGAGTCTGATTAAGCGTATTGCAAACTCCCCAGGTAAACCCCAAAACTGGCTGACAACAGCTCAAAACAGCCACCTTCTGCCAGCCGTTCGTCTGAGTCAAAGCTCCCCGCGTCAAATATTCTTAATTAATCAAGCATTTTTAGGAGTGAAGAGCCTGAATTGAGGTTCCCTCATCCTCCACCTCAGCCTTGGCCGAGTGCGACGGCACGTCCGGGGAATCTTGAGCTGTCGAAACCGAGATAACTCCTCCCCAATCGAGAGACAGCAGTCGTGGCAAGACCAAACAGACCAGGCCGTTGAACAGTACCAATAACGTTAAACCGAACCAAGTCCCTAGAATTGCCATGACATCCTCTCTACTTTCAAGTTGGCCCATTATGCCCCGTTCTTGTTGTTTAAGTAAAGAGGGAATTGTTCAGAATTTCTGTTGATTGAGATAAGCCATAAAAATGTTAAAAATTGTGAATAAAGGGAAGCCGTTTTATAAAACTCTCAAACCCCTAAAAAACACGGGAAAGCCACAATTAGACTATAAGCCTAGGCAATCTAAATTGTCAACACAATTCTTGAATTGGCTTGAATTGGGAGGATTAACGACTGAAACTAAAATCGATCTGAAGTTGCCAGTCATCACCGTCATGGAGAATGTAAATCTGTTGAACAAACTCCCGAAAATAAAAACGGCGTTCCGTTTCCGTTAAATCCCACCAAAATTGCGGCAAGGACACGGTTTTCGCCGTTTCCTGTAAGTTCACCGGAGTCAGGGCCGCCAACTGGGACTGACATTGAGAGATTTCCGCCTCAAGATGATACCGGCGTAACGCCAGGGTTTCCGGGTCGAGAATGCCGCGATCGAGCAGTTCAGGCAAATCCCTGAGCAGCTCTTGTTGACGACCAATTTGTTCTTGCAGAGCTTGTTTGCGGCCATCATCACCCGGAGGCGGTAACTGGGTGGCCAACCGTTGCAAATCTCGACAGACTTGTTCGACTGTCCGCCGTAATACCTCGTCATAGGAGAGTCCCTGACATTTCGGGGTTTGAGGACAGGCCTTGGGACGCAGATACAGATACTCACCAGCGTGATGACGGCGTGTCACGCGGCTAACGGTTAAGCCACAACCACATTGGTGACAGGACACTAACCCCGCCAACGATCGCGGCGCACTGGCACTACGGGACGGAACCCGGCGATTGCGTCGTAGCAGGCGATCAACTTGGGCCGCTTCAGCGCGCGAGAGAATCGCCACATGGGTATTGGAGAGAACCCGTCCATCGTTGTAGGCCAAATCGCCACGATACACCGCACTGGTTAACCAACGTCGTCCCGTGGTGACCGAAATACGTTTTCCGTAGCGTTGCGCCAGATGACGAACAGCCCCCCGCAAGGACCCATAGAGGAGAAAATGCTCGAAAAAGGCTTTCACGACTGGGGCGCTGCTACGATCGAGGCGATAGCGATCGCCGCCACGTCGATACCCATACGGGGCCTTTCCTGGCGGCGGATGACCCTGAAGACGTTGCTGTTGATGACCTCGGCGCAACCGTTGGCGATGGGTTTCCCGATGCAGATGTTGCAACGCCTCCCACAAGTCGAGGGGGTCTTCCGGAAGCGTCTGTATTGCGGTTCCTCCCGTGGCGACCACCTTAACCCCGAGATCCTGAAACGCTCGTAGATACTCAACAATCGTCTCAACCGTATCTCCTAAATCTTGTAACTGATCCACCAGGAGATAATCCACAGGATTTTGGCGACAGTCTTGTAGAAGGTGTTGTAGCTGCGATCGCTCCCCAAGATCACAATAGCGCTGCTGAACGGGTCCAGACCCAGGGGTTTCTATCTCCGGGAGTGGGTCATCGGGACTGAGACGATAGGAATAGACAACAACCTTCATTCGGCGCTGAGTTCGATGATATTGCCATCAGGGTCTCGGGTAAACAAGGCCGGTCGTCCCGATGCACTGCGTTGCAGCGGACAGCCAGCGGCTTGTAGGCGGTCTAGGGTGCGATCGAGGTCATCAATCGCAAAGGCCACATGAGGATTACGGCCCCATTTCTCAGAGGCCAAGTCCGTCGAGACCGACTCCGAGACAATCAGATGCAATTGCATGGCCCCGATTTGATACCAAGTTCCCGGAAAGGACCGGGGCCGTTCCACCGGCGTAAGTCCCAACACCTCACCATAGAACCGTTCCGCGCGGCTGAGGTCAGAGACGAGAATTGCAGTATGTCGATATCCAGTAATGGTCATGGGAGCGATCGCCAAGAGTTGGAGACATGAACACAATCAAGCCTAGCCAAAAGTATACCAATCGCTCCAACCATCTCCCCCCATTCCCGATTTCCTGTTCCCTGTCCCCCCCAAAATAAGGCAAAATACCAGGAGTCAGATCTCAAAACGAATGCCGCCGTGAAATTTGCCTTCATCCTCGATCCCCTAGACCAACTTGACCCCGGTCACGATACCACCGTCGCCTTCATGGAAGCCGTCCAACATCTCGGCCATGAAGTCTGGACGACCCAAGCCAATCAATTAGGGGTCGTGGATGGAGTGGCCTATAGTTGGCTATCTCCGGTGACCCTAACTCCCGTGCAGAACCATGACGGTCATTGGCAGGCAGCCAACCCCTGGTATCAGGTCGAATCCCCCCTCTGGCAGCCCCTAGAAACCATGGATGCGGTGTTAATGCGAACGGACCCGCCGGTGAATGTTCCCTACCTCTATGCCACCTATATCCTGGACTATGTGAACCCAGCCAAGACCTTAGTCCTCAACCATCCCCGAGGCTTGCGGACCGCCAACGAGAAGATGTATGCCTTGCAGTTTCCTGAGGCCATTCCCGAAACCATTGTCACGCAAGATAAATCCGTGATTCGTGGCTTTGTGCAACGTCGCCAAAAAGCCATCCTCAAACCCCTGGGAGGGAAAGCCGGGGAAGGGATTTTCATGATTCAGGTGGGGGATTTTAACCTCAACTCTCTGGTGGAACTGAGTACCCTTAACGGCCAGGTTCCGGTGATGGTGCAGCAATATCTCCCGGAAGCCAAAGCGGGAGATAAACGGATTATCCTGTTAGATGGGGAACCCATCGGTGCGGTGAATCGGATTCCCACTGGGGAGGAGTTTCGGGGGAATATGGCCGTCGGCGGACGGGTGGCGAAAGCGGAGATTACCGAACGAGAACAAGAGATTTGTCGGCAAGTTGCCCCCCAGTTGCGGCAAGATGGATTGTACTTTGTGGGCATTGATGTCATTGGCGGCTATTTGACCGAAGTGAATGTCACCAGTCCCACGGGGGTACGGGAGATTGACTTACTCGATCATGTGCGCTTAGGGGAGACGGTGGTGACTTGGATCTGCGATCGCATCGAACAGGTACGTCACGGAAACTAGCCGCCCGGCCATCTCCCTGTCACCATAAGACTAATGAAACGTTAGCGAGATGTTATGAACGGAGATATTAAGGTTGCTGTCATCGGTACAGGATTTGGGCAAAAAGTCCATATTCCCGGTTTTCAGATTCACCATCGCACCAAGGTTGAAGGGGTGTATCATCGCGATGCGGCTAAGGCCCAAGCGGTGGCTAGTGAGTTCAACATCCCCCAGGCCTATAGTTCTCTGGAGGAGTTGTTCAATTCCCCGGATATTGACGCGGTGAGTATCGCGACGCCGCCGTTTCTCCATGCGGAAATGGCCCAACAGGCTATTGCGGCTGGGAAACATGTCCTCCTCGAAAAGCCGATGGCCCTGAACCTGGCCGAAGCCAAAACCCTTTATCATTTGGCTCAAGAGAAAGGAATTGTGGCGGCCATGGATTTTGAATATCGCGGCGTTCCCACTTGGATGCGTCTGGCGGAACTCCTCGCAGACGGCTATGTGGGCCAGAAACGACTGATCAAAATTGACTGGTTGATGTCGAGTCGCGCCAATCCGGAACGGGGTTGGAACTGGTACGCGCAAAAAGACAAAGGAGGCGGTGCGTTGGGAGCGTTAGGGTCTCATACCTTTGATTATATTGCCTGGTTGTTCGGTCCGGTACAACGACTCTTTGCTCAAGTCACGACGGCCATTTCTGAACGCCCGGACTCCAATGAAGGGGGTATTCTGAAACCGGTCGATGCTGATGATACGGCTTTGTTAACCCTGGAGTTAGCGGATGGAACTCCCTGTCAGGTGAGTATCAGTTCAGTGACCTACGCCGGACGCGGTCATTGGCTAGAAGTCTATGGAGATGCGGGAACTTTGATTTTAGGAAGTCATAATCAAAAGGACTATGTGCATGGCTTTAAGTTGTTGGGATCTACGGGTGGAAAACCGCCATTGGAATTGGATATTCCAGAACGTTTGGTGTTTCCTCGCAGTTATCCCGATGGACGATTGGCTCCGTTTTTACGAACCATTGATCGTTGGGTTCAAGGAATTGATAGTGGGGTGGCGATCGCGCCCTCGTTCCGCGAGGGGGTCTATTCCCAACTATTGATGGATTTAACTCATGAATCGAGTCAACATCAAGGTTGGCTTGATGTTCCGAGTTTAGATGATGTCCTACATTAAGGTTTAGCGACTATTTTAGTCTAGGCGTCGTCTAAACTCTGAACTCTAAAATTCGAGGTAAAATCTCCTGTGGCGGGGATTTTGCCCAACTTTTCGCCCAACTTAGATGGCGGCGATCGCAATTTTTTTTAATAACTCATGGATACTAATCAGCTTCAAAAAAGCATTCGTGCAACCCAAACCTATCTTCTCAATCAGCAACATCCCCAGGGCTATTGGTGGGCGGATCTCGAATCCAATGTCACCATGTTAGCCGAGGTCATTTTGCTGCATAAAATTTGGGGACTCGAAGACCGTTTACCCTGGAGTAAAGCCGAACAGTTCTTCCGAGATGAACAACGCGATCATGGCGGTTGGGAACTGTTCCGGGGGGATGGTGGCGAACTGAGTACTTCCGTCGAAGCCTATCTAGGATTGCGGCTGCTTGGGGTTCCCCAAGATGACCCAGCTTTAGTCAAGGCCAAACAGTTTATCTTGGCGAAAGGGGGAATTAGTAAAACTCGTATCTTTACGAAAATGCACCTGGCCTTGATGGGAGCCTATGACTGGCGTGGGATTCCTTCGATTCCAGCTTGGATTATGCTTCTTCCAGGTGAAGCGCCGTTTAGTATTTATGATATGTCCAGTTGGGCGCGGGGAAGTACGGTTCCTCTGTTAATTGTCTTTGACCAAAAACCGGTGCATCGCCTCAATCCCCAGGTGTCTCTCGATGAACTTTATGCGGAAGGAGTTCATGCGGCCCGCTTTGAGTTACCTCGTCAGGGTGACTGGAGTGATGGCTTTGTGGAACTCGACAATCTCTTTAAGTTGGGAGAAACCCTCAACCTGGTTCCGTTCCGGGAACAGGGGTTGAAAGCCGCCGAACAGTGGGTGATTGAACGTCAGGAAGCCAGCGGCGACTGGGGGGGGATTATTCCGGCGATGCTGAACTCGATGTTGGCGTTGCGCAGTTTGAACTATGATCTGGCAGACCCAGTGGTGCAACGAGGGTTTGAGGCGATCACCCGTTTTGGGGTAGAAACAGAACATCACTATTGGGTCCAGCCTTGTGTCTCACCGGTTTGGGATACGGCTTGGGTGGTGCGATCGCTGATAGAATCAGGACTCAATCCAGATGATGCGCCTATTGTCAAGGGGGCAACCTGGCTTCTCGACCAACAAATCCTCGATTACGGCGATTGGTCGGTGAAAAACCCCACTGCTGAACCCGGAGGCTGGGCTTTTGAGTTCGACAATCGCTTCTATCCCGATTTAGATGACTCAGCGGTGGTGGTAATGGCCTTGAACCAAAGCCAACTCCCCAACGAAAGCCAGAAACAGGCCGCCCTAACACGAGGGATTCGTTGGATGCTCTCGATGCAATGTTCCAACGGGGGTTGGGCGGCGTTCGATCGGGATAATGACCAAGATTGGCTCAACGCCCTTCCCTACAGTGACCTCAAAGCCACCATTGACCCTCCCACCGCCGATGTGACAGCGCGATTGTTAGAAATGGCGGGGGAGTTAGACCCCGAGGCCCCCGATAGCCCCTTACAAGAGTATTCACAGCAGTTTGAACGGGCCTTAGCTTATTTGTTAGGGGAACAAGAGGAGGATGGGTCTTGGTTTGGCCGCTGGGGGGTCAACTACATTTATGGAACCAGTGGCGCCTTATCGGCCTTAGCCCTGATTACCCCACAACGCCACCGTTTGGCTTTAGAGCAAGGAGCCAATTGGCTGCTGGCGGTGCAAAATGCTGATGGGGGTTGGGGGGAAACTTGTTTGAGTTATGACCATCCTCGTTTTAAGGGAGAGGGAGATAGTACCGCCTCGCAAACGGCCTGGGCGCTATTGGGATTGATGGCTGTTGTCAAGGGGTTGCAGGTCGACTCGGCCCACCCCTGGCGAATGTCGATTCAGCGTGGTGTGGCCTATTTAATTGAGACGCAACAACCTGATGGAACTTGGGAAGAGTCCTGGTTTACGGGAACGGGGTTTCCGAGTCATTTTTATCTGCGTTATGACTATTATCGGCTTTATTTCCCGTTGTTGGCGTTGGGACGATTTGCGGCGGAGGGGACTGTCCATGACTAATTAAAAACTCTCGTTCGGGGCTTGTTTTTTTATTAGTTATACACTTCACGATTTGTTGATAAAAATTGGGGGACTTTGCTAATCCTGAAAACCTCATGTTTATAAGTTTTTCAGAATGGTTAGAAGGCGCTGCTGGAAGTCTCGGCGACTGTTTTCATAATAAGCTCGTCCCTGTTCTCCCCAGGCTCGACGAGTCTGAATCGTAGTCCCCCAGAGGGTTTCAAGGGTTTTCGTTAAGCCTTTGACATCCACATGGTAGCGTGTCCCCCAATTTTGGGGTTTCGTTGTGCTGTAGGGAATAAGCAAGCCTCGTTCGGCGGTGACTAACTCATTCATGGGGGGAGCGTTGGTGGTAACGCTGGCAGCACTCGCACTCATAGCTTCCATGATACGATGGCCAAACCCTTCAATGCGGGTGGCATAAATATGCACGCCATGTTGATTTTGTAGGCGAATAAGATAAGGTTCGGGGATGAATTGATTGATGATATTAATGTTTTCAGCCCGTTGTGTTGTCGGAGGTAAATTTTTAGAAATTAGTGTGAGTTTAGGAAATTTGGGGTGCTGTTGCCAAACCTTTAAGAGTAGTTGAGTTCCGAGACGGACGCGATCGCTACCGAGGTGAAAGGCTGTATCGTAGTTGGGGGTCATTTGCCAATCACGGCGATCGCTACTGGTAAACCCAATATAGTAGGTTTTTCCCCAAGGGCTAAATAGTCTCTCGGCGAGGTAAGTTTTGCAGAGAATATAATCAAAACGTTTGAGATAGGGTTGCCAATAGCCATGAAACCAGTCTTGGTTGGGAATTAAGAGGTTAAAGCGGGCAAACGGAAACCACCAGGGAACGACTCCTTCAACAAAAAGATTAACGTCATAGCGAGGCTGCTGATAGCGAGCTCGATACAAGAGTTGTTCGAGGCGAGCCATCATTTGTCGGGGGAACTGATGTCGTAATCCGGGGCGACAGGCTGAACACCAAGACAGCTCAAAATCTGGAGAGTTTAAGGCCTCCATGATAATCTGGACATCACGAGTCAGTCCAGAGGCGTTATCCCGAGCGACAATATTGACGGATAAAGGTGTGGTTGACATAAAATTTAACAAGGAATCTGAGGGTCTTGTGCATTTTCCTGGAGATGGCTTAGCCCAAGGAAGACGCAAGGCAGAGCCAGATCAGGAGGGATATGATGCAGTACAGACCACTGTCATAAACAGGTAACGATTGAGGATGTCAATGAGATCTCTACCTTAAGATAGACCACGATCGTTTCCCCCATCGTCTATCATCGGTTCATACAGTCGGAACGCAAAACGACTCGGGACATATCTAGAACAATCTGTGAGGGGGATTCCCCTTCACAGGTTTTATTTTTGGCCTTCAATCTTGAGAACTGGCTTGATCGGCGATCGCTCCAGGAAGGTTCCAACGTTTAATCGTCCCGTCGGGCGACCCTGTAATGATTTGACGACCATCAGGCGTGAGAATCAAACTGCGAATATCCTGACTGTGGCCCCGTAAAACATAGGGGCGATCGCCCGTTTCTAGGCTCCAAATATAGAGCGGTCGCCCTGCCCCAATCAAATAAGCACCGTCGGGGGAAAAGGCTAACTCACGCACCGACACGTCCGTCTCTTGCAAGCGAAAGATTTCAGCACCGGGAAAGACATTCCATAACCGCACCGAGTCCCCCGAAGCCGCACTGGCAATCAAGGTATCATCAGCGGACAAGGCCACCGCCTCAATGGCCCCCTCATGACCGGTCAGAGAGCGAATTTGTACCCCCTGTTGAACGTCCCAAATGCGCAAGGTCTGGTCGTCTCCTCCGCTAACGAGGGTTCGTCCATCGGAGGAGAGAGCCAGGGCATTCACCGCACCGCTATGTCCTGACAAGACATGCTGAACCCGGCCGCGGGCGACATCCCAAATGCGGACGGTCCCATCTTCCCCGGCACTGACGAGTTGATCACCACTCGGTGAAAGGGCCAGGGCCTTGATGGGGCCATCATGGCCACTGAGGGTAAAACGACGAATGGCGGTCCGCAAATCCCAGATCCGAATGCTGGCATCGTCACCGGCCGTAATCAGGCTATTCCCGTCCGGGGTAATCAAAATGGCCCGAATCCAAGATTCGTGAACGGAACGGGTTTGCAGGACGATATTGTTGCGAGTGGCAATCAGATCCAGGTCTTGGTAGTGACCGCTGGTGAGCAAGGTTCCGTCGGGCGAAAGGGCCAGGGCTTGAACCTCTCCCGCGTGACGAGACATGACCGTGTTAAGAAACGAGGCACTGGGGAAGGCGAGTATTAATTGCCAGGGATTGGCGGGGAAGAATCCATAGCGCCAATAGCCATAGCCCTGGCTGAGGGCAATGATGGCCACGAGAAGAGCTACGAGGGGCTGCCAACTTAGGCGGAGTTGAAGCCGGGGGAGTTGGGGAAGTGGTCGAGGGTTGGCCGGTGAGGTGGGCGGATGAGTGCGGCCGGTCCGAGTTCGAGTCTGGGATGAGGAGGTCTGACCTGAAGAGTTGCCCGAGGACAGCGTCGAATTGCCTCCCCGTTGGCCCGTTTTCGTCGCCCCCTTGCCCGATGGGGTTTTGGGTTTGCGTTGAAACGAGAGGGTGAGGGTGGATTTCGTTGAGGCGATCGCGGGTTCGGCTTCGGCCAGACAATTGAGAATCATCTGGGCATGTTGAGGCCGATTACCGGGAAACGGCGCCATTAGGTAATCGATGACATCTCCGAGGGCTTCGGGAATTTGTGGGGCGCCTTCACGCCAGAGAAGTTTGCCGGTTCGGGGATTCTCGGGAAATTCTGTGGGCTTTTTGCCGGTCATCAGATAAACAAAGGTGCGCCCCAAGGCGTAGAAGTCAGACTGGGGGACAGCTTTACCGTTAATTTGTTCGGGCGGACTATACCCGGCGGAAATGATTTCGGTGACGTTTTGGCCGCCACCGACTTTGTTGAGGTAGGTTCCGGTGACTTCCCGGGCGGTGCCGAAGTCGATTAACACCAATTGCCCGTTGGGCCGGCGCATGATGTTTTGGGGTTTGATGTCCCGGTGGAAGTAGTGCTGTTGGTGGACTTGTTCGAGGATCTCGACGAGTTGTTCGAGCCATTCGACGGTCTGTTTTTTGTCGATGGGCTTGTTGTTGCGTTGTTCGAGCCATTCGACGAGGTTCAAACCCTCGATTTTTTCCATCACCAGACAATGGACGGGGTCGTCGCTGTCGGGTGGGGTGTAGGTAAAGTAGCCGTCGGGGTCGACTTTGGGAATCCCAGGGTGTTCGAGACGACTGAGAACTTTGGCTTCTTGTTGAAAGAGGGTGACCGCTTTGGGATGATTTTTGAAGAGAACCTTAATCACCTTTAGTTCTCTCCTGTCAAGGGCTTCAAAGGTTTTGCCAAATCCCCCAGTTCCTAAGAGTCGGTTAATGCGATAGCGATTCTGAAAGACTAAGTCTGACCCGCAGTGAGGACAAACGGTGTCTTTGGGATCGATCCCGTCTTCGGGGCTAGGGCATTGGGGGTTAATGCAATAACTCACAAATAATTGCTGACCCAGCAGGTTCGGTTAAGCGGTTGTCTTCACTATAACTTGTGGGGATAACTTACGACGATCTCAGGTCAGATATGGCAAAACCCGAAGTGAGTCGCAAGAACCTCTTCGGGTTGGTTGATTAACCTGTGATCCATCCCGAGGAGGTCACGGAAAAACTCGATCCAGCGGACGTTACTGGCGATGGGGCAGGTAAATGGTGATCGATTCACCGTCATCGTTGATTAAATTTCGTTCCTCGAACCCAAGGCGATCGCTCCGGCGAGAGCGGACTCGATGGCTGTTGGTGGAGCGGTGGTGTTCAAGGGAAGGATAGGGACGGTCAAGGGGAGATGCGGAGCGTGCCATAGTTCGGAGTCCTCTGGATAGGTGGGTCATGGGTGGTCGGGAACGCCCCTTGACACAAGCTCGGTTGTGTTTTAAGGAATAACGGCCCCGAAACAATTGAGATGAATCACAGACACATTAGAGATGGAAGATATGACTAAGGTCAGGAGACTCAAGGGAGAAAAATTGATGTTAACGTTGGGTTAACCTATTGGTTATTTACGTTAATTATATCTCGTAGCCATGACCGGGTTCCGGGAGATGAGTTAAAACTTTACAAACTTGTGGCAAAGTCATAGCTAATTTTAGTGCAATTTGTCAAGGGTGGTTTTCACCTCAAGGGTCTCAGAAATTCCTGTAGTTTTGCTGAGAGTGTGACGGTCATTTGCGTAAAAACACTGACCCTAGACGGTCTAAACGGGTCACTTTTCCTTGATCCCAGCTTCACTCTCGGCATGATTAAGATGGCGATCGCACGTCATGACTATAGTTTTGAATCGCCTGTTGAATGGTCTCCCGTAAATTGGCATAAACTTTGGCAAAGGGAGGCTGGCGATCGGACCATCCAAGCAGATCATGAGTAACTAGAATTTGGCCGTCACAGCCTTCTCCGGCTCCAATACCAATTGTTGGAATGTTGAGCTTGTCGGTGACGGTTTGAGCTAACTGACTGTCGATATGTTCTAAGACGATCGCGAAAGCTCCAGCAGCTTCTAACGCTAAGGCTTCCGAGAGAATTCGCGCTCTTTCGCTGTCGCTGGTGCCTTGTTTGCGATAGCCAAGCTGATGCACTGATTGCGGGGTGAGTCCGACATGGCCCATCACGGGAATCCCGGCTCGGACTAATTTGCTGACAATCTCAGCCATTTCGGGATGGCCCCCTTCTAATTTGACGGCGGCGGCTCCGGTTTCTTTGAGAACTCGGCCGGCTGAGTGCAAGGCTTGCTGGGGACTTTCCTGATAGGTTAGGAAGGGCAAATCCACCACCAGTAAGGCCTGTTTCACGCCTCGGCGAACGGCTTTGGCATGGTGCAACATCTCGTCTAAGGTTAGGGGTAAGGTGGTCTCGTACCCAAGGGCGACCATGGCCAGAGAATCCCCCACCAGGATCAGATCGACGTCGGCTTGGTCGAGGATTTTGGCGATCGCGTAATCCCAAGCCGTCAAAGCGACGATCGGACGGTTTTCCTGTTTCCAGCGTCCTAGGGTTCGAGGAGTAACAGCCATAACATCAGACGTAATGGGGAGATCCCCTGAAAGGTTGACATCACT
>LSZA01000078.1 GCA_001637315.1 Phormidium willei BDU 130791
AATTATTTTCACGGTAATGCTGAGAGCGACCAAGTACAGAATCTACCCGACCACTGAGCAACGGCAACACCTTGCCCAGAGTTTTGGTTGCTGTAGATTCGCATGGAACTACGCTCTTAACCTTACCAATGAAACCTATAAGACTACAGGGAAGGGGTTGGGTCGCTTTGCTATTCAGACGGAGATAACCAATCTCAAGAAAGAATACAAATGGATGAAAGAACCCTACTCCCAGTGCTTACAGGTTGTCGCCCTGAATTTATCTAGGGCTTTTATCAACTTTTTTGAAGGGAGGGCTTCATATCCTCAGTTCAAGTCAAAGCACCAAAAACAATCCATCAGCTATCCCCAGAATGTCTCTATTGTAGGAAATGGCATCAAATTCCCTAAAATGGGGATTGTTAATGCCAGACTACACAGACTGGTTGAGGGGAAAATCAAAACAGTCACAGTATCGGTTAATGCTAAGGATCAATACTTTGCTTCTGTCCTGGTTGATGACGGGAAGGATATCCCCGAAAAAACGACTGAAGGTAAAGCAGTAGGTATTGATTTAGGGTTGACTCATTTTGCTATCACCTCTGATGGGTCTAAATTTGACAACCCCCGTTGGTTGGCTAAGCATGAGAAAAATCTAAGAGCCAAGCAGAAGCGGTTATCCAGAAGGCAGAAAGGCTCAAGCAACCGCAATAAAACCCGAAAGCAGGTAGCCGGGGTACATAACAAAATAGCCAGATGCAGGTCAGATTTCCACCACAAGCTATCACGCAGGATAGTTAACGAAAACCAAGTTATAGTGGTGGAAAATCTAGCGGTTAGAAATATGGTTAAAAACCACTGTCTCGCGAAAGCAATTAGTCAATCGGGCTGGGGTCAGTTTTGTACCATGTTGAAATACAAAGCAGAACAGGAAGGGAAAGCCTACCTAGAGGTGGACCGATTCTTCCCTAGTTCTAAAACCTGCAATACTTGCCTAAATCAAGTAAGAAGCCTTCCACTTGATGTTAGGTCTTGGCAGTGTGAAAAGTGCCAAACAAGGCACGATAGAGACATCAACGCTGCCAAAAATATCAGAGACGAAGGACTGCGTATTTTATCCTCAGGGACTGGGGAGTTCGCCTATCGCCCAAGTGTAAGTCGAGATAGTAGAGGACGTAAGAAATCTACTATCTCGCAATTTGCTGGGTAGGAAGCCGACTGTGTAATCTTTGATTCACTGTTCGGTAGTTCACTCACACCGCCCTAGCTGCAAAATCTCAACAGACCTCTAAAAAATCCCCGAAAACCCTGCTCCACTCATCCCTCCGCTAGATGAATCCACGGTCATCGATCTGCTAAACTTCTCAAAGCCGATCGCCGACTCATCCCGTCAAAACTGCCCCCCCCCTAAACGTCAACCCTTTTTATGAACTCCGTCACACCAGACAAACTAAAATTCTTTCTCGACATTGCCACCGAAGCCGCCATGCAAGGGGGCGCAGTCCTAAAATCCTATTGGGGAAAACTCGAAGGCGTCGAAGAAAAAGGACGTTCTGGAGACTTGGTGACGGTCGCCGATAAAGAATCCGAAGCCAAAGTCCTAGAGGTTTTACAACGTCATAGCCCTGATTGTGGCATCCTAGCCGAAGAATCGGGCGTATTGGGAAACGCTGAGAGTCCCTTCCGTTGGGCTATTGACCCCCTTGATGGAACCACCAACTACGCCCATCAATATCCTGTCTGTTCCGTCTCCATCGGCCTCCTCATCCATGGCGTTCCCGAAGTGGGGGTCGTCTATAACCCCATTCGGGGAGATCTCTTCCAAGCCGCTACAGGAGTTGGGGCCACCTATAACCGCCAACCCATGCGCGTCTCAGAAACCAAAACCCTCGATCGCAGCCTATTGGTCACCGGATTCGCGTATGATCGACGAGAACGAGATGATAATAACTATGCCGAATTTTGCTATCTGACCCATCTGACCCAGGGCGTTCGCCGGGGTGGTTCAGCCTCATTAGACTTAGCCGACGTGGCTTGTGGCCGCATTGATGGTTATTGGGAACGGGGACTGTCTCCCTGGGACCTAGCCGCCGGAATCGTCCTGGTCCGCGAAGCTGGGGGGGTCGTCACCGCCTATGACCAATCTCCCCTAGATTTACCCTCCGGGCGACTGTTGGCCACCAATGGGCCTCTCCATTCTGCCCTGAGCGATCGCCTCGCTGAAGTCCAACCCCTCGGAGAACTTCCTGGAATTGGCCGCCTCAGCGCGCGATCGCCCGTCTAAGACCCCAGTAACCACAGTAAAGTAGAGACAGTCGCGTCACTCGTATCAGGAAACTCATCCCCGGGGAAGTGATACCGTCGCGTCACTCGGATCAGGAAACTCATCCCCGGGGAGATGGTACGGTCGCGTCACTCAGATCAGGAAACTCATCGCAGGGAGGTGGTGACGACACAATGTCGTTCTCTTTTGACTTTAACCGAGGCTTATTTACCCTCGACTTCAGTGATCATCATGCCATTCTCGGCGTGGCCGTCGATGCTGAGACCAAGGCTATTCGTAAACGCTATCTCAAAATTGCCCGCTGCTTACATCCCGATGTCTGTCAGGCGGATAACCGCGAGTTGGCCCAAGCAATTCTCTCGAAATTGATCAATCCCGCTTATAGTAAATTCTCCAACGAGCGGGAATCCGCCGACTACACCATCTTGCTGCGGATGCTGGCCAAGCGACTGCAACAGGAATATAGCCATATTGAACTCCAGTCAGCCGTCGCCAAACGTCTCATCGAGACTAACAACTACGAGGCGCTTTATCACAAAGCCATCGACGACCTCGCCGAACAACAATACCAAGACCTTAACCACATCCAAGACTATGTCGGCCAATTGAGTGAGTTGAACTTGGTCTATCTTTACCGTCGTGAACAACAAAACAAAGGCTGGGCGCAACCTTCTAAACGGCCCTCCCCAGGACCGACAACAGCACCGCCACCCCCCCGTGTCTCCACGAATACCTTTGTCGAACAGTATCTACAACGGGCGCGATCGCTCATGGAGCAGAAAAACTTTGCCCAAGCTCGCAAAGAACTGCAAGATGCCCTTAAACTCGAACCGGAGAACAGCCGCTGTCATGGTCTGATGGCCATGGTTTACCTCAAACAGCAAGAGGTGCAACCGACTAAGGTTAACTTGACGATGGCCAACTCCCACACCACGAAAGCGCTGAAACTTGACCCCAAAGAACCCTTAGCCCTCGAAGCCCGCAAAACCTTAACCCGAATGATGGCCCGGCCGAGCGGTAGCGGGACGAAACCCAAGAGTAAACCCCCCAAAAAATCTGATAAAACTAAAAGCAAATCTAAAAAATCAGATCAAGGGGGCGGTGGACTCTTTGGACTCTTTGGCAATAAGAAAAAATAAGCCAAAAAATAAACCACTCACGACAGTCACTCACGACAGCTACTTACAACAAAACCCATGACGGTACACCAACCTCCTGCTGGGGCGCGGGATCTCCTGCCCCTCGATGTCACCCAGAAACAATGGATTGAACGGCGTTTGCAAGATGCGTTCCGCCGCTGGGGCTATCACCGCATTATTACGTCAACCCTGGAACGCCTCGATACGCTCATGGCTGGAGGGGCCATCGATCGCAGTACCGTGGTCCAGTTCCAAAATAACGACGACGAACTCCTCGGCCTACGGCCCGAACTCACCGCCTCCATTGCTCGAGCGGCGGTGAGTCGCCTCTCGGACTCGAGTTTCCCGCAACGACTCTACTACAATGCTAATGTGTTCCGCCGCAGTGGTGGCAATGCTTATGGCCGTCAGCAGGAGTTTTATCAAGCGGGTGTGGAACTGCTTGGGGCTAGTGGACCGCTGGCCGACGCGGAAGTGTTACTGTTACTGGCTGATAGTTTAAACCGGCTCGGGGTTGAGGATGTGCAGGTGGTCCTTGGGGAAGCCCAACTGACGCGATCGCTCCTCGACCCCTTCCCAGAAGCCAGTCGCACGGCCATTCGGGCCGCGATCGCCGATCTCGATTATGTGACTCTCGAAACTCTCGATCTCTCCCCAGAACACCGCGATCGCGCCCTGAACCTCTTTAACCTGCGGGGAACTCCCGAGGAGGTCCTAGAGCGCTTACAAATCTTTGACCTCCCCGAAAACGCCCAGCAAGCCCTGGAAAACCTACGCGCCCTCCTTCGCATCCTTCAGACCACGCAACCGGACTTCTATGGGCAAATTGTCCTGGATCTGAGCTTGATTGAAACCTTTAATTACTACACTGGGATTGTGTTTGAGGTGGTGGGCCACAGTCGCGGCGATCGCCAACTACTCGGGAAAGGCGGCCGCTACGACCAACTCCTTGAACTCTATCATCCCCAACATCAGGCCTGCTCCGGCATTGGCTTTTCCCTTAACCTCGAAGATCTGCATCATCTACTTCTCAGCGGCGACCAACTCCCCGAGCAAACCCCCTCTAGCGATTGGCTCGTTGTTCCTCGTTCCCCCGAGGCTCAAGCCGCCGCCTTCGCCTTTGCTGGCCAGTTACGGCAAAAAGAGGATCTCATCCGTGTTGAACTTTGCCTCGATCACCCCGTTGAGGCTCAACGCCTGCGAGACAGCGCCCGCCGTCGTCGTGTCACCCAAATTGCCTGGGTTGAGGCCGATGGCAGCAGCGAAACGGAATTAGTCAACTCGGAGAGTTCGTCATAAATCTTAACAATAAGCCGGGCGTTCTTAAGCCATGATCAACCCGTCATAAGCCCATGATAAGAGTGTCAAAGAGTGTCAAGATTCGTGAGTTTCTTGCAATAATTTGTCATGGTTTTGGCGTCAGAAGTTCGTTATCCTGAACTTAGGAAATAACACTGAAGACGCCATGACTGCACTCAATGCCTGGATTCGCAAAACTCCCTCTTGGCAAGCCATTATTACTCTGATTTTGGCATTGTGGTTCGGCGGGAGTCTGATGTTAGACTTTGTGTTGATGCCCGGAATGTATAGCTTGGGCATGATGAGTCAGCCGGATTTCCCCGCGATGGGCTACAGCGCCTTTGAGCGGTTTAATCATCTCGAACTGTTATTCGGGGGCTTAGCGTTGACGGGCGTATTGGTTCTCAACCGTCAAGATCACTTTTTCGGCTCCCAAACCCGTAAAGCCATCATCTTATCAACGCTCCTGTTGGGGATTGCGATCGCCTACACCTATTTCTTTACCCCTCAGATGAGTGCTTTAGGGATGTCGTTAACGCCCCTAGAACCTCTGACTGGGTTCTCACCCCTCATGGAGACGATGCAGCAGGGCTATTGGGTTCTTGAAGTTCTCAAACTCGCCTCAGCCTGGGTTCTACTACGCCTGTGTCATCGTCAAATGCAAGTGAGTTAATCCTCATTCAGTCCTAGATGCACGAATAAAGAGATTTGTCAAGAGGCAAATCTCTTTTTTTTGAGGGAACAGGGAACAGGGAACAGGGAACAGGGAACAGGGAACAGGGAATAGGGAACACCGGAACAGGGAACAGGGAAGGGGGAACACCGGAACAGAAATTTTTTGTTGGGGGGATGGGGAGATTGCGATATAATTAAAGGTCGCTCGATTCCTATGATGGGCAGTTTGTAAGTTTTAAGGGGGCGATCGCAGTATGGCTATCATCGCATTACGGGGTTGGTATATCGAACGGTACGAACCCTTGTCGGAGTTACGCAAGCGTCCCCATGATATTCGTCTCAGCCGCAATAGTTTGTTGAAAGCTGGGTTGCGGGCCGATTTCCTCGAAGAACGGCAGGAGATTGAACAAGCCGAGTGGTTTAATCGTTACCTGGCGGGGGAAGCCATCGAATTTTACATCGAAGGGAGTGGCTCCTATCTCATTGCCAACATCGACCTCAGTAGCCACGAAATCTATTTTACAAAGCAAGCCGGCAGCGCCTATCTCGATCCGAGGATTTTTCTCAGTGTCTCCGAGGCCAACCACAGCTCGCAGCTGATCGAAGTCTTAGACGAGTATATCGCGGACGTGAATCGGCGCTCGCGGCTTCCGTTGAGCCTAGATATCTGCAAGCGGCCCGCCGAGGGAGCGACTCGTCTGGGAACCTATCAACTGCGGCAAATTCGCAAAAGTTTATTGTTTATCGCCGATGTGACGCCGCTGGCCGTCAGCCGCAGCGAAACCCCGCAACTGTTACCGAGTGCCAACGTTTGTGTCGAACTCGGCTACGCCTTGCAAGCCAAGCGTGTCGAGCAGATTCTCCTCGCGAAAGTGCGGCAACATGAGGGATCTGGGGTGTTTCCCTTCGATTTACCCAGTTATCAAGAGATTGAGTTTCCTAACCCCGAGGCGATCGCCGATCAGCTTCCCACCCTCCTCGACTCGATGCTACAGCGGTTTGCTTTGGTATCCTGAGAGAAAATGGTAGCCTTAAGCGACCGAGTAGGATGTACCAGGATGTGAAGGACAATGCCAAAACCCAGTGAATACGCCGTTCACCTCTTCATTAGTGGTGGCCAGAAAGAAGAAGTGCGCTTCCCCTCCATTGAAGACTTTCAGAAATGGTATGGGAGCGAAGTCAAGCCCAAATCGAAATCCGACGACTTTATCAATGTCCCCCTCAAAAATATTCAGGGGGAATATATGGTGATTCGTCCCTCGGCGATCTTGGCCATGCGCCTCGAACCGATTTTCACCTCCAGCGTCGATCGCTTCTAGGGATTCATCAGCTCACCTTAACCTGAATCGCGACTGATTAAAAATTCAAATAAGGGTCGATTCTGCCGAGGCGATCGCCTTAACTGACCGATATCTCACAACCGCTGAAGTCTGATTGGCTCTAGAATAGAGCGATTAGATGAAGGCGGTATGTTATGCTCTTTGAACTCGAATCGACATTAGAAGCCGAGTTTAGGCCATACCGCTTTTGACTAAAAACGTTTAACTTAACAGGTAATCCGTTTAAATTTGGAGGCGATAGCTTAACATGGCGATCGCCGGCTTTCCCTGGCCCCAACCTCAGCGATCGTTCCCACACTCGTGGGCAACTGATTCGTCAACTGACTCGTCAACTGCCAATCAACACATCACCCGTCAATCCTGCCAAAAGGGTTGTCGCTGACACTCCCAGTTTATGGACGCTTCTTTCGAGATTACAGTTCTAATTGCCCTAACCGTGGCCGCTGGCATCGGCTCACAGGTCCTAGCGGAGTACTTTAAAGTTCCAGGGATTGTCTTCCTACTCCTCGTCGGCATTCTCCTCGGACCGAGTGGCTTAGATTGGTTGCATCCGGCCTTACTCGGAGGCGGCTTAGAAGTCATCGTTTCCCTGGCCGTTGCCATTATCCTCTTTGAAGGAGGCTTAAGCCTGGAACTGCGAGATCTCGGTCGTGTCTCAGGGAGTCTACGCAACCTCGTCAGTGTCGGAACCCTGATTGCCTTTATCGGCGGCGGCTTAGCGGCCCATGCCCTAGCCGAATTTCCTTGGCCCATCGCTTTTCTCTATTCGGCCCTAGTGGTGGTCACCGGGCCAACAGTTGTCGCCCCCCTCCTTAAACAAGTTCAAGTCGATCGCCAAGTGGCCACCCTCCTTGAAGGGGAAGGAGTCCTCATCGACCCAGTAGGAGCGATTCTGGCCGTCTTAGTCCTCGATGTCGTCCTCAACGGCGATGCTGACCCCCTTGGCGTTGCGGTGGGCCTATTCCTCCGCTTGGGTTTAGGATTAGCCGTCGGTGGCCTCGGCGGCTGGTTATTGGGCTACTTTATCACCCGAGCTAATTTTCTCTCGGAAGAAATTAAAAATCTTGTCGTCTTAGCCGGTGTCTGGGTCCTCTACAGTTTCTCCCAGTTCCTCGTCGAAGAATCTGGCTTAATGACCATGGTGGTGGCCGGGTTGGTGATGCGGGCCTCGTCCTTGCCCGAGGAACGACTATTACGGCGCTTTAAGAGCCAACTGACCGTGTTGGCGGTGTCCGTCTTGTTCGTTCTCCTGGCAGCGGATCTCTCGATTCCCAGTATTTTCGCCCTAGGCTGGGGCAGTTTAGCCACCGTCGCCGCCTTGATGTTGGTGGTGCGTCCCATCAATGTCTGGATTTGTACCGCGAATAGCCCCCTGAATTGGCGACAAAAGCTCTTCGTCAGTTGGATTGCACCGAAGGGGATTATCTCCGCCTCGGTGGCCTCGCTGTTCTCGATTTTGTTGACGGAACGGGGGATTAATGGGGGGGATGCCATTAAGGCGTTGGTATTCCTGACGATTATCGTCACGGTGATGTTACAAGGTCTAACGGCCCGCTGGTTGGTGAGAGTTTTGGGACTTGAGGCGACGACGGCGACTGGGGTGTTGATTGTCGGCTCAAATCCCCTCAGTCGCTTGATTGCCCAACTCTTTCAGGAACGGGGTGAGGCGGTGGTGATGATTGATACCAATGCCGAATCCTGTCGTTTGGCAGAAGATCAGGGGGTGAAGGTCTTTCTCAGTAGTGCTTTGGATACGGAGGTTCTCGAAGAGGCGGGGTTAGAGTCGATGGGAACCTTCCTCACGATGACCAGTAATGGGGAGGTGAACACGGTTCTGGCCCAGCGAGCGATGGAGGAGTTTGAACCCCCGCGAACTCTGGCCTTGTTGCCGCGTGAGAAAACGGGAACGCCGACGAATAAGGCGAAAATCCGTCAGGCGATCGCCCCGGATTTTCCCTTAAAGATGTGGAACAAGTACCTCGATGACGGGGAAGTGAAGCTCGGGGAAACCCTCTTGCAAGATCATGGATTTGCGTTCCAGAAGGCTCATTTACAGGCTTTGATTCGCTCTGGGGAGTTGGTGCCGCTGTTGCGAGAACGAGATGGCAAACTTCAGGTGATGTCGGCGGCGGATGCTTGGCAGAAAGGGGATGCGATTATCTATTTATTACATGCACCGAAGCCGAAGTTATTGAAACGTCTCTCGGGGTCGAATCATAGTACGGCGTTGAAGGTGGAGAAATTGGCGGAAGTTGAAGAGGTGGCGGTTCCCGCCTCAGTGCGCGAACGAGCCAATGGCCAAGGGGAGGAGACTGGCAAAACAATCCCAACGAAGGGGATTCCAACCCCTGAGACTCAGGATAAGGATAAAGGGAAGCCTCGTAAGCGGGGCCGGTTTCCCAAGGGAGGGAAGGTGCAAGATTCGCCACGGTTCCCGGATGCCAATGAGTCGGTTTGAAGCCGGGCCGAGGCGGGGGTATGATGAATGGGTTGTGTTCGCCCCCTTGAGTTATGACGGCTGAATCCTCTTATCCTGCTGCTGTTGATGTGACCCCTTCGATTTACAATCGCATGATTGAGCGGGTTCCGGATGAGTGGAAGGAGCGTTTTCAAGATCCGCTGAAGTGGGATGACAGTATGCGGGAACAGGTGGCGGCGGTGTTGCTGCCGGCGGCGGTGGAGGAGGCGATCGCGCGATCGCGAGTTCGAGGCGATCGTGGGGCCATTCTCTATGATCAGAAGGATTTAGAGACGATTATTTACTATATTTCCCAGGGCAACACCGACACGGTTCTCTGGATGGCCACCCCGGAGACTCAGGCGGAGGTGAATGGCTTGGTGGAGTCGTATAATCCTGAGTCGGAGGCGGTTGTGGTGATGGTCGGTGCGGGAACGGTTCAGGCGATGTGGGTGCGCGAGGATGGCAAGATTGAAACCTCGGGGGCCAAGTCGACGAACTCTCTACCCATTCGTCTGCCGGAGGCGGTGACAATGGCGACGGAGGAGGAGGAAGGGGTCTATGCGTACTGCTTTAATCATCAACAATTGGGGGAGTTGGGCCGGATTCGCTTGATTCCCAGTGCGACGTCTCGTTTGGAGTTTGAGACGCAGGTTACGCCTGGGGAGACGGAGGCGCAAACTCAGGAGAAGGAGACGGTGTTTGCACCGATTGCCCAGACGATTGTGCAGCGGTTGAAGCAGGCGTTGGCGGAGGGGGAGTAAGTCGGGATGGCTGGATAACATGAGTTCGGGTTAACCCGAACTCATGTTAAAATACCGGAGACAAACCTTGAGGGAACTGTGCGTAAGACCGCCGCTTGGCACGCCTGTGATTATACGAAGTCTGAAGATAAATCCCTACATCTATCTTAGGTCTTCTTCCGCTGCGGCGGCGGAGCTGTGGGGGCGGCTACTAGCCCCGTGGCTTCAAATTGTCTACCCCAAGAGCGAGCGATATAATAGACTCAAATATTTTAGATGCCTCAAACCCATGACCGACGTTACCCTAGACGAAACCAAACTGAAAGAATTGCTCAAAACAGCAATAGTTGAGTTACTTCAAGAAGAGAAGGACGTTTTTTCGGAGCTATTAAGCGATGTTCTTGAAGAGATTGGCATGATCAATGCAATTAAAGAAGGTGAAAACACAGAAATTGTCAGCCAGGAGGAGATTTTTGAACTCCTGAAAAACAACAATGCAAGTTGAATTCAGGAGAAGCTTCAAAAAAGACCTTGTCAAAATAAAAGACCGCAACGTTTTGTCAAGAATCCAAAACGTGATTGAAGAAATTCAGGAAGCTGAAAATTTAAATCAGGTAAGCCAACTCAAAAAACTTCGAGGTGAATCGAACTATTATCGAATTAGAGTTGGCAGCTATCGCGTGGGCATCAAAGTGGGTGAAGGCGTCGTTCTTTTCATTAGAATCCTTCATAGAAAGGAAATTTATAGATACTTTCCTTGAGGAGGCTCAACTGACGACCCGCCTAGACCTTCCTCTGCTGAAGCGGTTTTCTCTGGCAGGGAGTTTTATGGTAGCCGCCATCAAGTGCGGCTACTAGCACCGCGACCCCTTAGGATGGGGGAGGATTGGAGTAGCATTGCCACATCTGATAATGTTCCTGGGCCAACAACTCCCGCAAGCGAGGCGGTGAGATAATCTCACAGTCGGGGCCATAGCGGCGAATCTCTCGCAGCAACCAGAAGGGATTAGCCACCTCACGCACCACCCGGCGAACGTCGTCAACCATCTCATCCTCAATGTCAACCTCACGGCCTTCATAGGCGTTTGCTAAGCCACGATAAAAGTGTAAGTGTACTTTGATGGTGTCCAAACCCGCTTCACGCCAGGGAACATCGGTGGGGATAATAGATTGGATGCGATCGCGCCGTAAACAGCGGTTGTGATTCAATTCAGGAAAGTCGCTATCTCGCACATCTTCCGTCTCGTCACACCAAATGTGCAGATAGTAGCGTTTCTCG
This sequence comes from Phormidium willei BDU 130791, assembly GCA_001637315.1. Lineage (GTDB taxonomy): Bacteria > Cyanobacteriota > Cyanobacteriia > Cyanobacteriales > Geitlerinemataceae > Sodalinema > Sodalinema willei. The sequence continues at coordinate 11,197 of LSZA01000078.1, forward strand.
TGGAAATCGGACTGGACGTAACGAGCGGTGTAAGTGTACTCCTCTCCCTTAGCATTGCGATAGAGAACCCGGAAGGGTTGGTGTTTTTGGCGATAGTCTTCGACGAGAGTGCGCCAGGCCTGTCCCGTCTTACTCAGTGTCTTCATGAATGCCTGACGGGTGGGGGAATCCAGGTCGCCGCGATCGAGCATCAGTTGTAAGAGGGTTTCGGCTTCGGCAATGAATCCTGTGTCCGTTAGGAGTTGGGTGGCATGGTCTAGCACCTTGATTTGCTCCGGTGTCAGTGTAAATTTTTCGCCAAGTTCATACTCGGCTTCGGCAATGGCCACGATAAGTCCTGAGATACTGGGGGATTTGCCCCACATAATCCCGAGACGACGGGCGATCGCCTCCAATTTGGCCTTGGTTCCTGGGGAAATTGACAGTGTAATTGTCTCTTTTTTCCGTGACATTCACTAATTTATACGTGTACTCTTGACAGTATGGGTCGTATATGCCATTATAAATCAAGTGCAGGTGCAAACAAAGGATTTTGACCCAGTTGCACTGAAGCTTGCAGTCTAGGGAGACCTAAATGGATGTTACGTTTATGTGAGGAGATTGAGGGGCGATCGCCCAACCTGGAAGAACGATATTTCAGCCAAATCCGCCCCCGACTTTATGCAAACCACGGCCAACACGCCCAATACGGCACTCGCGCCCGGCGGAGTTTGGCCGAACATCTCGATTCCGCCTGTCAGTTTGTTCTAACGGTGAGTGGCCTGGCGGGGTGGACCGAGGAGAGGCGATCGCACATCCTGGCCGCCACCGCCGTTCACGACCTCAATAAACTCGATGACCAGGGGCGCAACGTGAGGACCTTAGCCCGCGATCGCCCCTTCCTCCGCGAACAACTCCATCGCGCCTGTGTGGCTGAGTTTATCCGCAGCGATGACGACCTAGAACTCATCCGTCGTCTCATTGAACGGCATTCAGGCCATAACGTCAGTGATGGGATGCGCTTCTTGCCCGAAGACCCCGACATCAACCGCCAGGCCGCCCTCCTGGTGGCGGGAGACTTATTTGACTTGGGCATTGCGGAAGACCAACGGATTCGCAAAGTTGAAACCGAACTCACCGTCGCCCTGCAACGACCCTATCGTCTGTTCAAAGTGCGACTGACCGAAGATCGCGGCTACTTCACCGCCCTATTACTGGGGGCCTGTGAACAAGTCCTGACGGACCATCACCTCAGCCCCCTCACCATTAACCCCGATGGTCAACTGTTTTTAGGGGAAACCTTCCCCGAGGAAGATTTGGCCCCCGCCATTGCCCGCCAATGGCAACGTCAAATTGATGCCGTCTTTGGGGCCAACGTCGCCCAACTGGTCCAACCCAGTAAAGATGGCATTAAAATCGATGACCAAGCCATCCAACAAAACCCAGACGGGGCTTTGAATCAGGTCGATGCCCTCTTGGTGAAAAAAGCCAAAGGCTACAAAGCCGACAAAGTGGCCCAAGACATCCAAAAATATAGTAGCGATGCCGAAGCCGTCCAGGCCGCCGCCAATCTGGGATTACAACCGGTCTCCAACGCCGAGGAATTTGCCCAATCCGAAGCCTTGAAATGCGCCTATCTCAGTTATCGCCAAGCCGACGTGTCTCCCCAGTTAGCCTGGGACCGCATCGCCGAAATCGTGGGACTCTCCCCGGAACAGCGTCAGGCCCTCGAACCCTTTAACGCCCAATATGGCCGCTGTTTATTTGCCGCCAAAGCCGTCAGGGGAGGGTTAGAGACCATTGAACGGGCGATCGAAGACTCCTTTGAACAGCGTCGTAGCCAGGGGGAGGAAAGCGTCTCCGAAGACCTCATCCAAGCCGTCAGAGAACTACTCAATCTACCCCAGAGTCAGCCGTTCAGCGGATTTGACCAACTCAACGCCTACATCCAAGCCAACCCCCGCAAACGCTGTTCCCTGGGCAGTATGACCGGCGAGATTAACGAACTCAAATCGCCGCAAATGCCGCCGGGGACTAAGGTTCAGTCCTTTTCTAATCGTCTGCCGGGTGGGATGAGTGGCGACCCCAAACGGCGGGGAGATGCCCTCTCAGCCTTGAGTTACCAACTGATGGCGGTGGGGTCGAATTTCCCTAAAACGGTGAAACAAGATCCCCTCTATTTGCATCTGGCCCTCCCCCCAGGGTCGAGTTTGGAACTGCGGCGGATTTGGCGGGGTTTTCTAAAACGAAGAGCAGAAATTAATGAAGATGGAACGGTCACAGTCGATGAACTGCAACTGTATCGAGACCATTCCGTTGTGTTCAAAGCCAACAAAGTGGTGGGATTCGCGTTCCCCAAACGTCCCCAGTTTGTTCATGGAACGGTCACCATTCCCATTCTTTGGGGAGAGGTCAATTCCTCGTTAGCCCTCTTGAAATCCTTACGTTTAGGGTTAGAAATGAGTTTGGCACTGGATATGGGATTTCCGCTTGTGGTTAGTTCTAACTTAGAACTTAAACCCAGTTGGGACTATTTTGCCACGGTGGATGGGATTCCTTCGTCTCTGCGCCCTTTGTTGGGAGATGGGCAGTATTACCGCCAGGGACAGTTGTTAAAAACGGAGAACGGTCAACGTCTAACGGCTGACACTGTTTTGTTGCGATTGCGCTGTTTAGGAGATTTGGCGATCGCCGTCTCTAGTTTACGCAAAAAAGACGATTGTTTCTATCAGCTTGCCCGAGCCACAGTCCGACCCATCACCCTCTATTATGTCCTCTTGCGCTGGATTTTGCGAGAACAGGATGACCCCCATTTAGAGTATTTCTGGCAGAAAATTTCCACCCCCCTTAATCAACTCCTGGAGAGCCTTATGTCTGAAGAACATCAACAGGTGTCTGACTACCTGAAACGAGCCGCCTATCTGGCTGAGTCTGCCACGCTACGGGGCAGTTCCTTTCGCCGAACTGCTCAAACAGAACCCTTTAGTGATTTTCTCAAAGCGGTGCGATCTAAAAAGTCACATATGGACTGGGAGACAATGTTTGCTGCCCTAGTTCAGCAATATCACAATCGCTTAGACCGGATTCGAGACTATCAGGTTGGGGCAACGAAGTATGAGCAAATTAAAGACTTTTATGATGTCTTAAAACAAATGTTTGAAAATGTCTATGATCGCCGTCCAGAACGGTTGCTGACGGATGGTAAAACCTTGGAAGCGGCGTATCTTTTCTTCTTGCAGGAGGCACGTCAACAAATCAAGGCAGAACGGGAGAAAAATCCTGAATCTGAAGCGTCTCCAACATCAACTGAAACTTGAGGATATGCCCTTATATCCTCGTTACTTATATCCTCGTTACTTGGCAGAGCCAAGTAATGCTCCCCCGGAGGCTCTGCCTCCTGAACTGGCGGCAGAGCCGCCCTAAGCTGTGCCACGGCAGAGCCATGGCACAAGAAGCTAAGAATCATTCAATTATCCACAATTTGGAGACTTAATCATGTCTATCGAACGTTTAACCCCCTTTCTCGCCCAAGAGTACGAAAACTTCCCTAAAGGACGTACCATTGGCGTTGTCGTCTTGCGAACCACCAAATCTGAAACGATTTTTCGCACCGAAGGCACTGGAGAACCCATGTGTAGTGAGTATGTTCAAGCAGGGTTAGAAGATAAAAATTCTATTCCCCGCTTGTTGATGACCAAGCGCAAACAGATTGCCCCGGAACGGCGGCGGGGACGGGAGTTTTTACGCAATCATGAGTTACTGAAAACGGCACCCAAAGCAGGTACAATTTGTTCTCTCAATACCAATTCCCCTTGTGAATTGTGCATCGATTGTTTCCTGTATGGCTTTGCCGCTGGCGGTGAAGGAGCGCAAAAAAGTCGAGTCTGGACTGAAGACGCTTTTACGGTGTTACCGGCGACGGAGTTAGTGGGCGATCGCACCATTAACGCCATTTTTGAAAATGGCACGATGCGCGATGAACAAAACAAAGCCTCCACCGCCCTCAACACCAGTGAATATATCAAGCCGGGAACCCATTTTCTGGATATTGTCACCTTCAAAGATGTGACCGCTGATGAATTGCGGTATGCCCTGGGCAACCTGTTACTGACCACTCGCTATGGGGCAGTCTCTAGCCGGGTGGGACGGATGGATAACCAGATTTTAGGGGTCTTTGGCGGCATGGTGGAACTCCCCAGTTCCCTCGAACTTGTGCAAGGGGTGTATGACCGTCTCCTCAACGACAAAACTGCCCTAGAACATCCCTTGGATAGCAAGATGTTAACTGAGGCGACTGAGGCAATTCTCAACACTTGGACCCAGAAACGCGGAATTTCTATGAAACTCTCCCCTGACGAACTCAATGACTTGATTGAAGATGTCGATCGCCATTGGTCTTTAGAGGAACAGGCTAACTTCCTCAAACGCCTAGATGAGTCCTACGAACCCTATCGTCAAATTAAAGCCAAAGCCAAAGCCGACAGCAATAAAGGACGCAAGTCCAAATCGTAAAAGGAGACAACAGGAGAGTACCATCATGACTCAAGTTGACAACAGTTTAGCCAATCCGCCACCCCAGCCCTCCCCGTTTTCCCAGGCCCGTCTGGTGGAACTCTGGTGTGCCGAACCCATCTTTTTCGCGTCCCGGGAACTCTCGGATACGTACTACACCGAAGGGGTGATTGGCAATTATGCCCTGGCCTACGCCCTCGGTTGGGCGCGATCGCCCTATCGCCTACAAGGTAAAGAGACCGGGAAACCCCGCTATATCGAGGATTTAACCCCCCTCAACGGACACCAGTATATTCTACCCGCCTGGCCTCTGAACAATTGCCCCAGCTTCCGCTTTGAACGGTTTAACGCCCTCTCCGACTCCTATTGGTACGCTATGACCAATAACCGAGTCGCCACGGCCCGGGAAGACTTACCTCTCAAACGAACGGGGAAGAAACCCAACACCTATCGTCCCAGTAATTTTCCCCAAACCGGGCGCTTGCGGATGTTGGAACGGGGAAATCGTTTTCAAACTTTGGTATTTGGCGAGGTGGCGTTACCCGAGTATATCCGGGTGGGCAAATTTATGAGTAAGGTTCGCCTGGAGATGCGTGAACCCTTACCCGTCCAACGTCTTCCCAGGGGGACCTATTCCTGTAATACCTATCTCAATTCGGCGGATTTACCCACAGCCATTGACCTATTGCGGTTTGATGTCATGTCGATTCCGCCGGCCCCCCTCCTGAAACATCTGCAATTTCGCGGTCCGGCTTGGCAGGTGGGGGACTGGATTTGTCCGGCAAATTTAGCTTTTTGTGGAGGTCATGTCAATGCAACCGCTTAATGTCAACTTGGAACCGGCGGAAATTGCCATCGGAACCGATGCGGGATTTCCCAATTCCTTAAAACGGGCTTTTGAGGGGAAGGTATTAGGGCATCAACAGGAGTTATATCAAGCGGCAAAAAACCATGACCTCTTGTTGGATTTAGCCCCCACGGGAACCGGGAAAACCAAAGCAGGGTTCAGTGTCATCCTGGAGAACCCTCGGGGAAATGTGGTCTATATTGCCCCCACCAATGCCCTCATTGACCAACAAACTGCCGCTGCGGAGGCGTTTGTGGCGGCGGCGGGATTGCCCCATCTGGTGAAAGCGGCTTCGGCGGAACAGATTCGTCGTTGGCGAGATGACCGGGTGGGCAAACGGTCGGGGGAAAAACTCTATAATGTGTTGCGCGAACCCTCGATTTTGTTTCCTGAATGTGGTGGCGGTCGTCCGCTGTTGTTGGTGACGAATCCTGATATTTTCTATTACGCGGCGTTTTTTCAGTACAATCCCCTCGATCGCAGTAATCTTGCCAGCGTCTTTTATCGCAGTTTTGCCACGGTCATTTTTGATGAGTTTCATCTCTATGATGCCAAACAGTTGGTTAGCTTGCTGTTTTATTTGGTGGTGTCTCAGGTGTTTGGCTACTTTCAAAATAACCGCAAAGTAGTTTTGTTGACGGCGACTCCGGAACCGGCTTGTGATGAGGCGTTGAAGGTGTTGCAACAGTCGGGGGTTCGCATCTATCGTGTCGATGGAAGTCAAACGACGGGGGATTTGATTCCCTCGCAAACGGCGGTTTCTTTGGAGATACGTCCCTATCCGAGTAAGGAGGAAATGATTGAGACGGTGGTTCAGCAGGTGTGCGATCGCCGTCAACAATGTCCTCAGCAACAAGGTGCGGTGATTTTAGATTCTAAGGATACTCTCAACCGGATTAACGATGGATTAAAGGCGCGAGGGTATCAGGAGGATTGTGGACGAATTACCGGGGATACGCCGAAGGAGAAGCGTCATGATGCTGCCCAGAAAGCGGTGATTTTAGCCACCAGTACGGTGGATGTGGGGTTTAATTTTGAACGGGAGATTGAGGGCGATCGCCAAAACCTCGATTGGCTCATTTTTTCGGCGCGCGATCGCTTTGCCTTTTGGCAACGACTCGGTCGAGTGGGGCGGGTTTTAGGGAAATCTCAAACCCAGATTCCTTCGCAGGCGATCGCCTATTTACCGGAAGAGGCCTGGTCTCAAGGATTGAATGAGATCGAGTCTCTGGATGGACGACACTCCCTAACCAAAACTCTGAATCAATTGGACAGCCTACAACGCTCTTTTCTCGATATCTATTGGCGGTCGGAAGCGTTTTTAGAAATTGCCCGTCCTCTACTGGAACTGGAAGCCAGTTTGGAGAAGACTCCGGGGGCTGACTTGATTGTGGTTTTATATCAAACCCTACAAGCTGTCTTTGGGGGTCGCCGAGACTGGCAGTATTATCGACAACGGATGAAAATACTGCAAGGGGCGGAGGCGATCGCCCAAACGGAGACATCTAAAATTGCCAAAGATTGGAAATATATCAAAGGCGGTCGCAATTTGGTCAAGAGTTTTTTACAAGCCTATTATCCGGAGGACTGGGAAGCGGTACAACGGGGTGACGAGTCGTTAGAGGCGGTCGAGACCTACATTCTTAACCAGCCTAAGGCAATTCAAATGCTCAAAGACTATGGGATTGTCTTGAAAACCAGCTATGCGCCTTTGTTTCGCTTTCGGGATAGTTTGTTTGAGAATATCACCATCGAAGACCCTCAAGGATTTCTCTTAGACAGTTGTGGCGAAACCCGGTTAGACCCCTTGCATCTGTTGCGATTTTATGAGTTTGTCAGTGAGGGCGATCGCTGCGTCTTAATCGACCGAGTCTCGGAAACCTATCAACTGAGTTTTCGCTTAGAGGTCGAGAACTTAGAGACATTTAAAAATACCCAACTGGCGAAACTTTCTGCCTTCCCCAACTGTGAGATTAGCCGCACCCTTGGCGATTCTCCCCGTCCCACAGCAGTTCTCTCTCAACTCACACCGCCGTTAATGCCCGGTGTGATTGTGCAAGAACATCGTCGTAACCGCTGGGCAATTTGTAACCTGCAAAAACAGGGACTGGTGTCCTATCCCATTACCGTAGAAGATGCCTGCGGTGACCAGGAAATCTATCGATTTTTTCCCAGTTTAGATGGCATTTTGGCGATCGCTTCAGCAGGATTTGCCTTAAAATGTCCCGACAACGAAGAATTTTGGTGTATTTAACCCATGCCTTACAGTCTTGTCTTCAACTTTGTTCCCGAAACCCTAATCCCCCCAGATTACGCCACCGGACGACATCTGAATGCCCTCTTTATCACAGCCGTAAACGCCGTTGATCCAGAATTAGCAACCCATCTCCATGAACAAAAAACAACCAAAGCGTTTACCAGTTCTCCCCTGCAAAAACTCCCTCCCAGTCGTCGTGACGTTCCCCCTCAGATCCCAGACATTCTCAAAGCACAATATAAGCGTCCCATTCCAGCACAAACTCCCTGCTGGTGGCGTGTTTCCCTCCTCGATGAGCAGGTTTTTGGACGATTGAGTCAGTTATGGCTCAATCTCAATCCTCGCCAACCTTGGCATTTGGGAGCGGCAAATTTGCACATTACCAGTATTCTAGGAACTCCCCAATCCACGCAACCTTGGGCCAATGCTTGTTCCTATCAAGAACTTTATGAAACGGCATCCAATTCTAATCGGCGGCTAAACTTTCAATTAGCAACACCTGTGGCATTTCGGCAGCAGAAATATGACACAGCCTTGCCGACTCCCGAGTCAGTATTTCGCAGTTTGCATAACTCCTGGAAACGGTATAGTGGCATTGAGTTGCCGGGATTTGCTACAGACAACATTTTTCCCTGTTATTTCGATATTCGTACTGACATTCTGGACTTTGAATTTCGTAAAAAGGGGAAATCCAGCAAATTTATTGGGGCAGTAGGTCGCATTGATTTCCGGATTTTAGGCGATGTGGAACCTGCCACGATTAAAGCGTTGAATACCCTGAGTCAGTATGCCCTTTACTGTGGGATTGGTCGTAAAACAACCATGGGAATGGGGATGGCCCTGGCTCGTTCACCTCGGAGGTCATGATGTTAGAAATTCCGATTGCAGCGTTGAATCACTATGCCTATTGTCCCCATCGTTGCTGGCGAATGTTTTGCGCCGGGGAGTTTGTGGACAATGTTTATACCGTGGAAGGAACCACCGGACATCAACGGATCCATACCGTCGGCGAGGGATTCCGCGAGGAGGCTTGGCAAGTTCGTGGAATTTGGCTGAGTTCCCAACGCTACGGCTTAGTAGGAAAAGCGGATTTAGTGGAGTCTGAAGCCGGGGAATTGTATCCCGTGGAGTACAAGCGGGGGAAGCAAAATCCTTGGGAAAACGATGATTTACAAGTTTGTGCGCAAGGGTTGTGTTTGGAGGAGATGACCCAAACTCCTGTGCGCAAGGGGTATGTGTATTCCTTGCAATCCCGGCGGCGGCGGGAGGTGGAGTTGTCACCACAATTACGGGAGACGGCGATCGCCACCCTAGAGGCGGTTCGAGAACTGCTAACCACGGGGGACTGTCCCCCAGCGGTCTATGAAAAACGCTGTCGTGGCTGTAGTTTATTCGATCGCTGTCTTCCCCAAGCGGCGACGAAGCTGGCCCGCTATCGAGAAGCGTAGATTGGACATCTATATATATAAGGAGAAACAATCATGGGTACGATGTATGTGATGCACGAAGATGTGTTTTTGGGCAAGTTGGATGAACGCTTGCAGATTAAGCATCAAGGAGAACGACTGGCGGATGTTCCCCTCTTGAAATTGCAGGGTGTGGTGGTGTTGGGACGGGCCACGGTGTCCCCCTCGGTGGTGGATGTGTTGCTTGAACGCAATATCCCCTTGAGTTTTCTCACCCGCTATGGCAAATATCGGGGCCGCTTGGAACCGGAGGTCACGCGCAATATCTTTGTCCGTCGGGGACAGTGGACCGCAGCGGGAGACACGGAAACCGCCCGGACAGCGGTTCGGGGGTTTGTGCGCGGGAAGCTGAAGAATTACCGGAGTTTGTTGCAACGGAAGCAGCGCGATGGTCATGGTGTGGATGTAACGGGGGCGATTTCGCAGTTGGAGGGGGCGATCGCCGCTTTACCGAAAACCCCCACCATTGACCAGTTACGGGGTTATGAGGGGGCGGGAAGTGCGGCCTACTTTGGGGTGTTCAACCAACTTTTGCAAGGAACGCCGTTTGAATTTACTCATCGCAACCGCCGTCCACCGAAAGACCCGGTGAACTCCCTACTGAGTTTAGGCTATGCCCTATTACGCCATGATGTTCAGAGTACCTTGAACATTGTCGGCTTTGACCCCTATTTAGGCTATCTGCACACGGAACGCTACGGTCGTCCCTCTTTGGCGTTGGATGTGATGGAGGAGTTTCGTCCTTTGGTGGTGGATGCGATGGTGTTGAGTCTGCTGAAGAAGCCCAATGGCTTAAGTTTGGGGGATTTTGAGCAAGAACCGTTAAATGGGGCGGTTTCCTTGACGGAGGATGGGTTAAAGCGGTTTTTGCGGGCCTATGAGGAGAAGAAGCAGTCGGAGTTTAAGCATCCAGTGATGGGGCGCAAATGTACCTATCAGGAGGCGTTTGAGATTCAGGGACGACTCTTGGCGAAGTTTCTGATGGGGGAGATTGAGTCCTATCCGCCGTTGGTGTTGCGTTAGGGGGGAGGTGAGAGACAATGCACGTGGTGGTTTGCTACGATATTTCCGAGAACAAGCGTCGGACGAGGATTCACAAGATTCTCAAGTCCTATGGCGAGTGGATGCAGTTTAGTGTCTTTGAGTGCGATTTGACTCAGATGCAATATGCACGCTTGCGGGGACGACTGGAGACGTTGATTCAGCCGGAGACGGACAACATCCTCTTTTATTTTCTCCGGGGGAAACATCAGGGGACTGTCGAACGGATTGGCTGTCCCCCACCGATGGATACGACGGTCTTCTTTTGTTAAGGAATGTTACGGTTTGCGCGAGAGGGTAGTTGTATGAGCGAGGCACTGCTAAAAATGGGCTGTAATGCTGATGGGGTCTGGGTTTCGGGCGTTTTTCGGGACAGGGGGTCTCGCGCAAACTCTGTAATGCTGATGGGGTCTGGGTTTCGGGGTTTTCGGTTTGGGGCGAGGCTTGCTCTTTTGGGGCGATCGGTGTTATTCTTGGGGGGTCTCGCGCAAATGGACCTTGAAAACTCCATAGAATCAGGGTTCTGGAAGGGGGCCCCTTGCAATTCCC
>LSZA01000079.1 GCA_001637315.1 Phormidium willei BDU 130791
GTAGCAGTAGGCGAAGAACAGCAGCATCACGGCGCCGTAGAAGGGCACCAGGAACTCCGGCCGGTTCTCCGCCGCCAGCACCCGCTGGGTGAGGGTCATCACCTCGCCGACGCCGACCACCGAGGCCAGCACCGTCGCCATGGTGAGGATGGCGTAGAGGTTCATCCAGGGCGGCAGCATGCGCTTGACGCACTGCGGCAGGATGATCTGCCAGAGGATCTGGCGGCGGTTGAAGGCCAGGGCCCGCGCCGCCTCCCACTGTCCGGTCGGAATCGACTGGATCGCCCCGCGCACGATCTCCGAGACGTTGGCCATGACCGGCAGCGACAGGCCGATCACCGCCTTGATCCAGTCCGGGAAGGGAATCGTCGCGCCGGCGATGCGGAACTCGAAGGGCAGCAGGAACATGCAGAAGAACAGCAGCACCAGCCAGGGGGCGTTGCGGAAGAACTGTGTGACCAGCCAGCTCCCGCCGCGCAGCGGCGCGAGCAGGGAAATCTGCATCAGGCCCAGCAGCGTGCCCAGCAGCGTGCCGATGCCCATCGACAGGAAGCTGATCGCGATGTTGAAGACGAAGCCGCCGAGGAGCACCGGCGTCCAGCGCCACAGCGCCGCCAGCACGCCGCCCGGCTCGGCCGTGCCGCCCGCGTCCTGCGCCCAGACCAGCCCGCTCCAGCCCAGCACCAGCAGCGCCAGCGCGGCGCCGTGCCAGGCGCGCAGCCGCAGCCGCGGCGCGCCCAGCAGCCGCTCGGCGCGCGCCTGCGCGGCCAGCCGGGCGGCCGGCGGCAGCAGCACCGGCAGGTCGGTGGTGCCGTAGAGCGCGCCGCCGCGCGGCGGCCGGGTCGCGCGGCGGCTCACGTGCCGAACCCCGGCAGGCGCATCGCCCGCTCCCACCGGTGCATCACCCAGACCAGCAGGCCGACCAGCAGCACGTAGGCCAGCAGCAGGAAGACCATCATCTCCGGCACGTTCACGCTGTCCGACCAGATCTGATTGGCGACATAGAGCATCTCCGGCACGGCGATGGCATAGGCCAGGGTCGTGGTCTTCACCAGGTTCACCAGGTTGTTGTTGAGCGCCGGCAGGCAGACTCGCAGGGCCAGGGGCAGCACCACGTGCCAGTAGACCTGCAGCCGGTTGTAGCCGAGGGATTCCGCCGCCTCGACGGTGGAGCGCGGCACCGCCTCGATGCCCGAGCGGAAGATCTCCACGTTGAAGGAGCCGGCGAAGAAGGACAGGGAGATGATGGCCCAGTGCCAATTGCTCAGCACCGGCTCCATGATGCCCCACTGGTTCTCCACCCTGGGCAGCAGGCTGCCCAGGGCGAAGAAGAAGAAGTACATCTGCACCAGCGGCGGGGTGTTGCGGAAAAGCTGGATGTAGCCGTTGACCAGCCGCCGGGTCCACTTCAGCGGCGAGCCCTGCAACCAGGCGCCGACGATGCCGATCGCCACCGACAGGACCAGGCAGACGCCCGAGAGCAGCAGCGTGTTGAGAAGGCCGTCGAGCATCCGCTCGCGGTCGAAGGAATCGTAGACGATGGTCAGGTTGATCCCGTAGGCCTCGTTCAGCCAGCGGAACCACTCGTAGACGTCCTGCACAGCCCAGCTCCACCCTTGCCCGGATCGCCCCCGGCGCACGCGAACCGCCGCCCCGTGCGGCGGGGCGGCGGTCCGGCAGGCCCGTCGCGACCCGTGGCTACTTCGGCGCCGGCACGAAACCGCTGAAGATCTCGTGCATGCGCTTGGTGAAGGGGACCGGCGTCAAGCCGTAGGACTCCTCCAGCTCGATGATCCGGCCGGTGACGTGCCAGTCGACCACCATGCCGGACATGAAGCGGGCGAAGCGCGTCTCGCCCTGCTTGACGGCAACGCCCCAGGGCGCGTCGTCGATCGTCTCCAGCGGCATCGCGTAGTCAGACCACTCGGCCTCCTGCAGGCGCGAGGCGAGGAAGCTGTCGTCGTAGACCAGCGCGGCGCAGCGGCCCTGGCGCAGCGCGTTCAGCGCCTCGCTGGTGCCGGTGAAGCCGACGATCTCGGCGCCGAACTCCTCCTCGGTCTTGCGGTTGTAGAAGGCGCCCTGCAAGCCGCAGACCGGCGCGCCCTCCAAGTCCTCCCAGGTTTCGAAGCCGCTGGTCTTGCGGGCGATGATGTTGGTGCCGGAGGAGTAGTAGTCCGGATCGAGGATGTTCACCACGCCGCGCCGCTCGTCGGTGTCGGTCATGGTCGCGATCATCAGGTCGATCTTGCCCTGCTCGAGAAACTGCATGCGGTTGGAGGCGACCACCGGCACCAGCTCCAGCTCCACGCCCAGCGTGTCGGCCACGTCCTGGGCCAGATCGGGCTCGATGCCGACGATGTTGCCGTCGGGATCGAGGAAGCCGTAGGGCTTGTAGTCGGCCTTGACGCCGACGACCAGCGTGCCGCGCTCGGCGATGTCGTCGAGCAGGTCGGCCGCCGCCGGCTGGGCGAGCGCCAGCGTCCCGGCCGCGGCGACGGCCGCGGCGAAGCTGGAAATGCGGTGATACATCGTGAGTCTCCCCTCGTTCTCTGACCTGGCGCCCTGCGCTGCGGCGGGCCCTCTCGACCCCGGAGCGGCCCCTGGGACGACCCCGGTGGCAACTCCGGTGGCAACCCCGGGGCTCTCCCCGGATTCTTTTCTTCTTGCCATCGCACCGGCCGCGGTCCGGGCACCCCGCGCAGCAGCCGGCCGCAAGAGACGGTGCGGCAGACGATAGAGCAACGGGGCGTCTTGCAACACCCGTGGTAACCAATGGATCGACGGAGCCACGCCAACGGCCCCTGCCCGGATTGCCGGCCCGGCGGCGGCCGACAGCGACTCAGGCGGCGGCGCGGCGGCGCACCCGCGCCAGCTCGCCGCCGAGGAAGTCGGCCAAACGCCCCATGCCCGAGACCTGCAGCCCCGAAGCCTGAGCGCGCCGCTCCGCCCCGGCGTTGTAGTTGGTGTTGGTGTTGATGTCGTAGGTGTAGGCGCGGCCGGCCCGGTCGCGCACGAACTCGATCCCGGCGACTTCGATGCCGTTGGCGGCGAGGGTGCGGGCGTAGCGCGCCAGCAGAGGGTCGTCGAAGCCGTGCAGGATCTCGAACTTCTCGCGGCCTCCGGGCAGGGCGCAGGCGTCGGCCGGGCAGAGCTCGAAGCCGTCGCCGGTATCGACCCGCACGGCGTAGAGGAAGGCACCGCCGACGAACTCGCAGCGCGTGATCGCCGCTTCGGCCGGGCGGATGTAGTCCTGCAGCAGCCAGACGCCGTCGCGCGGCTGTACCGTCGCCGGGTCGTCCAGCACCGCGGCCAGTCGGTCGAGGCTCTCGATCAACTGCACTCCGGCGCCGGCGCCGCCCCGATTCGGCTTGAGGATGAGGGGGAGGCGGCCCAGCTCGCGCGCCGCCTGCAGCGCCGCCGCGCGCCCGACGGCGCCCAGGGTGCGGGGAACACGCACCCCTTGGGCCCGCAGCGCGGCGTATTGGTCCAGCTTGCTGATCTCCAGGTCGAGGGCGCGCCGCCCGTTGACCACCCGACGTCCCTGCGCCTCCAGCCAGGAGAGAAGGTTGCGGGTCAGCTCCGGCGCGAAGCGGTGACCGCGCGTGTGGGAGGAGGCACTCATCCGGTTGTAGAACACCCCCTCGGGGGGGATTGCCGTGGAGTCCACCCGGCCCTCGGCAAGGTGCCAGGCCTCGAACGGCAGGCCGCGCGCCGTCAGCGCCTCGAGGAGTGGCGCGGTCCAGGCATCGTTTTCGTGCAGCACGTGGATGCGCATATTTCACACTTCCGAAAAGAGGTTAGATAATATTACGCGGCTCCTCTTCGTGAAAATGACCCGTTCAGCCGTCCGGCACAAGATGCCGCGGCGTCACAGGAGCCTGTTCGCTGCAGCCTCGCCGCCCTCGCCCCAGGGCTTGGCTGTAAGATTTAGGTAGACCGACTTATCTAATATATGCCTTGATCGGCCAACGGGAGGGGTCGCGGCGGACCGCCGGCGCCCTCCTGTCCGTCATCCGAGACGAGGTCGGGAGGCCGGGGATGCAGAATGCGGAGGCAAAGGGCGACGCCGAAGCGACGTCGGGGCGGCGTCGGGCCTCGCCCCAGCGCGACCGCCTGGTCGAGACGGCCGCCGCGCTCTTCCACCGCGACGGCCTGAACGCGGTGGGGGTCAACCGGCTGGCCGACGAGGCGGCGGTCGCGCGGATGACCCTCTACAACAACTTCCCCAGCAAACAGGCCCTGGTGCTGGCGGTGCTCGACCGCCAGTCCAGCCTGCGTCAGGGCATGATCGACAGCGCCCTGGCCGAGGCCGCAACGGCGGCGGCCGGGGTGCGCGCCTTCTTCGATCTCGCCGCGCGGCTGGCACGGGCGCCGGAGTTCCGCGGCTGCGTCTTCATCAATGCGGCGGCGCAGACCAGCGACCCCGCGAGCCCGGTGCACGCCCGGGTGCGCGCCCACAAAGGCTGGATTCGCCAGAGGCTGACTGAGCTGCTGGCCAAGCAGGTCTCTACGGGCGCGGCGCCGGAGCTGGCGGAGCAGATCCTGCTGCTCTGGGACGGCGCGCTGATGGAAGCCTACCTGCAAGGGACGCCACGGCCGATCGCGGCGGCGGCGCGGGCCGCCGAGCACCTGCTGCGCCATGCCCCCGCCTCCGACACCTGAGCCGGACCGGACGGGGGCCGCCCTTGCCCCGGCCCCCGCTCGCCCGCCCGCCCGCCTCTGGGCCGGCGTCCTGGCCCTGGCGCTCGGCACGGCCGTCAGCAACGGTTTCGCGCGCTTCGGCTACGGCCTGATCCTGCCGGCCATGCAGAGCGACCTGGACTGGAGCTACGCCACGGCCGGCTGGATCAACACGGCCAATGCGGCCGGCTATCTGCTCGGTGCCCTGCTGGCCCTGAGTCTGGCCGGGCGGGTGGCGCCGGGCCTGCTGTTCCGTTGGGGGATGGCGGTCACCAGCGTCTCCCTGCTGCTCTGCGGCTTCAGCGAAGACCTGCTGCCGCTGGTCGTCTGGCGGCTGCTTGCCGGGATCGGCGGCGCCCCGGTGTTCATTGCCGGCGGCGCCATGGCCGCGGCCAGCTTTCCCGCCGCGCCCGCGCGCAATGCCTTGGCCATCGCCCTCTATTTCGGCGGCGCGGGCTTCGGCATCCTGTTGACGGCGCTGGGCCTGCCGCCGCTGCTGGAGCGCCCGGAGGCTTGGCCCTATGCCTGGTGGGCGCTGGGCCTCGCCAGTCTCGCCACGCTGCTGCCGAGCTGGCTGGCGACCCGCGGGCACCTGACACCTCCGCGGCGCGGCGCGGGCGCCACGCGCCGCCTGCCCTGGACGCGTCTGCTCCCCTCGCTCTGCGGCTACTTTCTCTTCGCCGCCGGCTACATCGTCTACATGACCTTCGTCGTCGCCTGGATGCGCGACAAGGGCGCCGAGACGGCGGCCGTCGCGGCCACCTGGAGTCTGCTCGGGCTGACGGTGATGCTGTCGCCCTTCGTCTGGCGCAGGCTGCTGGCCGCCCATGCCGGCGGCGGGCCGCTGGCCCTGGCCTCGCTCGCCACCGGGATCGGCGCGGCACTGCCGCTGCTCGGAACCGACTGGAGCCTGCTGCTCGCCTCCGCCGCGGTCTTCGGCCTGTCCTTCTTCATCGCCCCCACGGCGGTGACGGCCTTCAGCCGGAAGAATCTGCCCCAGCCTCTGTGGGGCGCGGCCGTCGCCCTCTACACCAGCGTCTTCGCCCTGGGGCAGATGCTCGGGCCGGTCGCGGCCGGCTGGCTGGCCGATGCGACCGGCGACCTCGCTCAGGGGCTGCTGCTCGGCGCCGCGTTGCTGGGCCTCGCCAGCCTGGCGGCCGTGGTCCAGACGCCGCTGGCCAGCAGCGAGGACGCAGAGGAGACGGCGGCGCGCGAAGGCCGGAGCGGTTCCCGACCCGAGTGACTTGCCGAAGCGAGTCACTCGGGTCCGACATCGTTCCCCGGCGTCGAGCCCCCGTTCCCCGGAAACAGACCCCGGGATACGCGGAGGGGACCGGGAGAGCCGGCCGGCTCAGATCGCCAGGTACTCGTGCCGCAGGTCCTCGTTGTCGAGCACCTCCCTGGCGGACCCCTCGTAGACCACCTCGCCCATGTCGAGGATCAGGGCCCGGTCGGCAAGCTGCAACGCGGCGACCGCGTTCTGCTCGACGATGATGGTGGTGATGCCCAGCTCGCGCACACCCTGGAGGATCCGCTCGATCTCCTGCACGATCACCGGCGCCAGGCCCTCGTAGGGCTCGTCCAGCAGCAGCAGCTTGACGTCGCGCGCCAAGGCCCGGGCGATCGCCAGCATCTGCTGCTCGCCGCCGGACAGGGTCACGCCCTCCTGGTTGCGCCGCTCGCCCAGACGCGGGAAGGCTTCGTAGATACGCTCGAAGGACCAACCCTTGGGCTCGGCGATCTGCGCGAGCTGCAGGTTCTCCTCGACGGTCAGACCGGCGATGATGCGCCGGTCCTCGGGCACCAGCGCCACGCCGTTGCGCGCGGCCTCGTGACTCTTCATCTCGTGCAGCGGCTTGTGGTCGAGCCAGACCTCGCCGTGGCGCAGCTCGGGCGAGCCGATCTGCGCGATGGTGCGCAGGGTGGAGGTCTTGCCGGCGCCGTTGCGTCCCAACAGCGCCAGGATCTGCCCCTCGCGGATATCGAAGCTGACGCCCTGCACGATGTAGCTCTCGCCGTAGTAGGCGTGCAGGTCCCAGCAGGAGAAGAAGGCCGGCGGCGAGGCGGCGCGCTTGCCGCGCGGCGGGACCAGTTGGGTGGCGGCGTCGGTCATACGTGGGCTCCCCCGAGATAGGCTTCCTGGACCTTTGGATTGCCGCGGATGTCGTCCGGCGTGCCCTCGGCGATGATGGTGCCCTGGGCGAGGACGGTGATCCAGTCGGCCAGCGAGAAGACGACGTGCATGTCGTGCTCGATGATGACCTTCGTCATCCCGCGCTCCTTGATGCGCTTGAGCAGGTCGATGGTGCGGTTGGTGTCGTGCCGCGACATGCCGGCGGTCGGCTCGTCGAGCAGCAGCAGGCGGGGATGCTGGATCAGGCACATCGCCAGCTCCAGCCGCCGCTTGTCGCCGCGCGAGAGGTTGCCGGTATGCTCGTCCTTCAGGCGGAGCAGACCGACGTCCTCCAGCGTGTGCTCGGCCTCCTCCGTCAGCGCCTTGTCGCCGAACATCGACTTGAAGGGCTTGAAGTTGAAGGCGCCGTCGCGCTTGGCCAGGGCCGCCACCTCGACGTTCTGGATCAGCGTCAGGTCGAGGAAGATCTCCGGCGTCTGGAACACCCGGGCCACGCCGAGCTGGTTGATCTCGTAGGGCTCCTTACCGGTCAGCACCTGGCCGTCGAAGATCACCGAGCCGGTGTCCGGCGCCAGCCGCCCGATGCAGACGTTGAGCAGGGTCGACTTGCCGGCGCCGTTGGGGCCGATCACCGCGTGGGTCTTCCCCTCCTCGATCTGCAGATTGATGTTCGAGAGGGCCTGCAGACCGCCGAAGCTCTTGTTCACGTCCGAGACGTTGAGAACGATCTCTTCTTCCATCGCGGCCTCCCCTACTCCGACGGCTGATGATGCAGGGCGCCGGCGGCTTGGCGGCCCTGCTGACCGCGACGCCGGATCCAGAGGCTGATCCGCCGGATGCCCTCCATCACGCCGCCGGGCAGGAAGACCACCACCAGCATGAAGAGGATGCCCAGCGTCAGGTGCCAGCCCTCGCTGACGAACAGACTGGAGAAGCCGACCAGGAACTCGTTCAGGCCGTCCGGCAGGAAGGAGTAGAACTGGCCGAGCTCGGTGCGGTTGATGGCCGAGAAGATGTTCTCGAAATACTTGATAATGCCCGCGCCGAGCAGCGGCCCGATCAGCGTGCCGGCGCCGCCGAGGATGGTCATCAGCACCACCTCGCCGGAGGCGGTCCATTGCATGCGCTCGGCGCCGGCCAGCGGGTCCGTGATGACCATGAGCGAGCCGGCCAGCCCGGCGTACATGCCGGAGATCACGAAGGCGACCAGCAGGTAGGGCCGGGTGTTGAAGCCGGTATAGCGCATGCGGGTCTGGTTGGACTTGATCGCCAGCAGCTTCAGCCCGAAGGGCGAGCGGAAGATCTTGAGCGAGACCCAGAAGGCCAGGATCAACACCACCGCGCAGAAGTAGAAGGCCGAGTAGCCCGTCATCTCCAGCCCGAACAGCGAGGGCGAGGGCAGCGCCTCCTTGGCGTCGCCCAGCAGGGCCCGGTCGATCACCCGCGGATCGGCCACGTCGAGGATCAGCGCCGTCTCCCCGTTGGTGATCGGGGTCAGCACCGAGTAGGCCAGGTTGTAGGACATCTGCGCGAAGGCCAGCGTCAGGATCGCGAAGTAAATGCCCGAGCGACGCAGACTGACGAAGCCGATCACCAGCGCGAAAAGCCCGGCGACCAGGATGCCGGCGGCGATCGCCAGCATCACGTTCATGGTCAGCAGCTTGAACATCCATACCGCGGCGTAGGAGCCGACGCCCAGGAAGGCGGCGTGCCCGAAGGAGAGGTAGCCGGTCAGTCCGAACAGGATGTTGAAGCCGATCGCGAAGATCCCGAAGATCGCGAAGCGCTGCAGCAGGTCCGGGTAGCTCGCCCCGATCGGCGCCAGCCAGATCGGCATGGTCAGCACGGCGAGCGAAAAGACCGCCATCAGCAGCAGATCGCGCCGGGGCGTGGAGGGGGTGAATGCCGTCAAGCTCGCCATGGTCTCAGGTCTCCATGACGCCCTTGCGGCCCAGCAGCCCGCGCGGACGGGTCAGCAGGATCGCAACGGCGATCAGATAGATGATGATCTGGTCGATGCCGGGGAACACTTCCTTGACCGCCCCCATCGAGGCGAAGGACTGCACGATCCCCAGCAGGAAGCCGGCCGCCACCGCGCCGGGCAGCGACCCCATGCCGCCGACCACCACGACCACGAAGGACAGAACCAGGAAGTTCATGCCCATGTTGTAGTCGGGCGGCAGGATCGGCGTGTACATCGTGCCCGCCACGCCGGCGACCACGGCGGCGATCCCGAAGACGACCGTGAAGCGCTTTTCGATGTTGATCCCGAGCAGCCCGACGGTCTCGCGGTCGGCCATGCCGGCGCGCACCACCATGCCGTAGGTGGTGAACTGCAGGAAGGCGAAGACCGCGCCGATGATCAGCAGCGAGGCGGCGAGGTAGACCAGGCGCCACCAGGGGTAGACCAGCGCTTCGCTCAGGCCGAAGAGGGCGCCCACCGGCGCGGCGCCGGAGACGATGTCCGGGGCCGACTGCGGGATCGGGTTGGCCCCGTAGAAGACCTTGACGATCTCGCCGAGCACCAGGGCCAGGCCGAAGGTGACCAGGATCTGCTCGGCGTGGGAACGCTTGTAGAAGAAGCGGATCAGCCCCCGCTCCATTGCCAGGCCGATCAGCAGCATGACCGGAATGGCGACCAGGATCGAGATCGGCACCGACCAGTCGATGATCGCCGTGCCGAGGTCGCCGAACCAGATCTCCAGGTAGGGCTCGTCCTTGTAGGCCTCGAAGAAGGTGATGCTCTCGTCGCGCACCTGCTTCGAGAAGTTGAGCGCGGCGTTGACCGAGACGGCCACGAAGGCGCCCAGCATGAACAGCGCGCCGTGCGCGAAGTTGACCACGCCCAACGTGCCGAACACCAGGGTCAGCCCCAGCGCGATCAACGCGTAGGCGCCGCCCTTGTCCAGGCCGTTGAGGAGCTGGATGAGAAAGGCATCCATCTGTCGCGTTCCCCTAGAGCGGGACGGCGGGCTCTCCCGCGTCCCGGCACCGGTTGCTCACAGGCGGCGGCGCGAAGCCGGAGGCGGCGGCCGGTGGGACCGTGCCGCCCCCGGGGCCTCGCGGCGCCTCAGACCTCGTAGGGACCCAGATCGCCCGGGTAGAGGTCGGCCGGGTAGATCACCTGCTCGGTCGGCACTTCCTGCACGACCTCCAGCAGGTCGAACTGGCTGGTCGGGTTCTCGTTGCCCTTCACCACCAGGACCTTCTTGAAGCACTGGTGATCCTCGGCCCGGTAGAGGGTCGGGCCGTTGCCCGTGCCGTCGAACTCGAAGCCCTCGAGGAACTTGATCACCTCGACCGGATAGAAGGTGCCCACGCTCTCCACCGCGTTGGCGTAGAGCAACGCCTGCACGTAGCAGGTGTGGGCGGCCTGCGACGGCGGGAAGCCGTACTCCTGGCCGAAGGACTTGACGAAGGCCTGCGAGCCGGCGTCCTGCAGCGACCAGTGCCAGTTGGTCGAGCCGAAGATGCCCTTCACGTTCTCGCCCGCGCCCTGCGCCATCAGGCGCGAGTAGAGCGGCACCACGACCTCGAACTGCTTGCCGTTGACCATCTTGTCGCGCAGACCGAACTGCACGGCCTGGGTCAGGCTGTCGACCATGTCCTTGCCGTAGTGGTTGAGGATCAGGACATCTGCCCCGGAGTCCAGCACCGGCGTGATGTACTGTGCGAAGTCGCCGGCGCCCAGCGGCGTGCGCACCGCGTCGACCGTCTCCCAGCCCAGCGCCTCGGTGACCTCCTTGATCGACTGCTCCTGGCTCCAGCCCCAGGTGTAGTCGGCGGTCAGGTGATAGGCGCGCCGGTCGGTGCCCATGTTGGACTCGAGCACCGGTCCGAGAGCGGCGCCCGACATGTGGGCGTTGAAGAAGTGGCGGAAGCCGTAGCGGCGGCGGTCCTTGCCGGTGGTGTCGTTGGAATGGGTCAGGCCGCACATGAAGATGACGCCCATGTCCTGGCAGAGCGACTGCACGGCGATCGCCACGCCCGAGGAGGACCCGCCGGTGACCATGACCACGCCGTCGCGCTCGATCATGCGCTTGGCCGAGGCGCGCGCGGCATCCGACTTGGTCTGGGTGTCGCCGGTCACGTACTCGACCTTCTTGCCGAGCACGCCGTTGCCCTTCAGGGCCAGCGGCTGCATGGTGTTGAGCATGCCGCCGTCGCCCTCGCCATTGAGGTGCTTGACGGCCAGGCGGTAGGCGCGCAGCTCGTCCGCCCCCTCCTCGGCGTAGGCGCCGGTCTGCGGCACGTTGAAGCCCAGGGTGACGCTGGAGGCATTGCCCGGGTCGTTACGGAACTCCTGCGCCCAGGCACCGCGGCTGAACACCGTGGGCGCCAGAATGGCACCGCCGGCGAAGGCCGCGCCGCCCTTCAAAACCCCACGGCGAGTGGTCTTCTTGTCGAAGATCCTCATCACGTGATTCCTCCCATTGGTGGTATCGGCGGTGCGCGAGGGGCGGCTGCGGACCCTCCCCTCCTTCGCCCGTCCAAGAAAAAGTAAGCTAGGAAGGCGGCCCGCATGCAACTCACCTTTGCCACCCGCGCAAAATTCTGTAAAAGTGTCGGGAGATAGCGTGTTGGCGAAGTCAAAAGTTTTACAAAAATGCTGCACTGCAAACACGCGGGAGGACCCGGGGAGACCTTTTCTTGGCGCGCTTACCCATCGGCGCCCGCATTCGCGACCGCCGGCGCGAGCGGGGATTGACCCAATCCGGCCTGGCCGCCGCCGCCGGCATCTCGCCCTCGTATCTCAACCTAATCGAGCATGACAAACGCGCGATCGGGGGCGCCTTGCTGCGGCGCATCGCCGAACTGCTGCGGGTCGAGATCGGCCACCTGAGCGGCAGCGACGACGCCCGCCTGGCCCAGGACCTGGTCGAGCTGACCCGCTCGCTGGGCGGCGAGGCGTTGCAGGAAGAGGGCGCCCTGGCCTTCGTGGCCCGCTTCCCCGAGTGGGCCCAGGCCTTCGTGCGGCTGCACCGGCGCTATCGCGAGGCGGCCGACTCGGCCTTCACCCTCTCCGACCGGCTCAGCCAGGACCCGGCGTTGGTCGAGCTCAGCCACGCGGTGCTCACCCAGGTCACCGCGATCCGCTCCTTCGCCGAGATCCTGGAGAGCCACGGCGACCTGGCGCCCGACGAGCGGGCCCGCTTTTCCAGGATCATCGCCGGGCAGAGCGACGAACTGGCCTCCAGCGCCCGCGAGATGCTGGCCCTGCTCGGCGGGCCGCAGGGGGCCCTGCGGTCCTCCGCCCCGCGCGAGGAGGTCGACGACTTCATCATCGCCCATGCCAACCACTTCCCGCAGGTGGAGGCGGCCTGCGACGCCCTGCGCAGCGAACTGCTGGACGGCGGCGACAACCTGGCCGGCGCCGTCGATGCCCGGCTGAGCGCCGTTCACGGGCTGGACCTGTCGATCCAGGCGGGCGCGCGCAGCGTCGCGATAGCCGACCACCGCCTGGTGATCCCGGAAGGCACGCCGGAAGCCAGCATTCGCTTCCTGCAGGCCCGTATCCTGGCCGACCGCGAGCTCGCCGACCTCTGGGAGGAACTGACCCGCGACCCGCGCCTGAGCAGCGACGAGGCGCGCGACCAGGCCCGCGCCGCCCTCGCCCGCTACGCCGCGGGGGCGCTGCGCTTTCCCTACGCCCCCTTTCTGGAGGCCGCGGAAGCCCTGCGCTACGACATCGACCGCCTGGCCGCCCGCTTCGGCGGCAGCTTCGAGCAGACGGCGCACCGCCTGGTGACCCTGCGGCGCCCCGGCGCTGAGGGCGTGCCCTTCGCCTTCCTGCGCGCCGACCCCGCCGGCAACCTGTCGAAGCCCTTCAGCCTGCCGGGCCTGCGCGTGCCGCGCATGGGCGGCACCTGCCCGCTGTGGGCGCTGCACACGGCCTTCGCCGTGCCCGACCGGCCGGTCGCGCAACTGGCCGAGCTGCCCGAGGGCGAACGCTATCTCTTCGTCGCCCGGCGGGTGACCAAGAGCGTCGGCCCCTACGGCGCCCCGCCGGTCACCTTCAGCGTGCTGCTGGGCTGCGATGCCGCCTACCTCGAGCGGCTGATCTACGGCGACGCCTTCGCCGGCCGCGGCCTTCCGGCCACGCCGGTCGGCTACAACTGCCGCTCCTGCCGCCGGGCCGACTGCGCGCAGCGGGCCCACCCGCCGGTGCTGCCCGGCGCCGCCCGCCCGGCGCAGGCCCCGGCGGCGGACCCGGCGGCGGCATCGGCCGGGGCGGTGGCCGGGGCGGTGGCCGACTCCGGTCCCTCTGCGCCGCAAGCTCTGCAACCGCAGAGGGACTCGTCGCCGGCACCGAAACAAACGATACTGGTGCAATAAGAATTGACCGGCCCCCCGCGAGGGGCCGGCGCGTGACCGGGAGGACCAGCGATGACCAAGACGGTGCTCATCGCCGAAGACGAACCCTTCATCGTCGAATCCCTGACCTTCCTGCTGACCAAGGCCGGATATCGGGTGGCCAGCTACGGCGAGGGGCAGGCGGCGCTGAGCGCCATCGTCGAACAGCGACCGGACCTGGTCCTGCTCGACGTCATGCTACCCGGTATCAACGGCTTCGATCTGCTGCGCCAACTCCGGGCCACGCCGGGCGTCAGCGACATGCCGGTGCTGGCGCTGACGGCGAAGGGACAGGACGCCGACCGCCTGCGCATGCTCGAACTGGGCGCCAACGACTTCGTCACCAAACCCTTCTCCAACAAGGATCTGATGACGCGGATCGGACAACTGATCGACGGCGAGGCCACGGACGGCGCCTCCGCCGGCACCTCGCGCAATGGCTGAGCCGCGGCAGAGCGGCGAGGACGCGCCCTCGCCGCGCCCCGGCGGCCGGCGGCTGCGCGACCTCGCCGCCGTGCTGCCGGTGGCCATGCTGCTGCTAGTCCTGCCGCCCTACGTGCGCATTTTCGACCAGGACAGCTTCCTCGGCGGCGTGCCTCTGCTTTTCCTCTACATCTTCGGGCTGTGGGCCTTGGCGATCCTGGTCAGCGCCCTGGTCGCCCGCGGTCTGGCCCGGCGGGAGATGCCGCTGGCGCAGGAGCGCGAGCGCGCGGGGGCCAAGGCGGGGACGCAAGCCTCCGACGGGCTACCCGGCGGCCGGCGGCCCCCCGAACCAGGGCCGGAACCAGGGCCCGAACCAAGGCGCGAACCAGGGCCCGACCAGGGGCGCGAACAGGGGCTGGAGCGGGAGGTCTAGCCCATGCTCTCCTCCGGCTTCGTGGTGCTGATCGCCGCTCTCTATCTCGGCCTGCTGTTCCTCCTCGCCTTCGTGACCGAGCGGCGGGTGGCGCGCGGGGCGGCCCGCTTCATCACCGCGCCGCCGGTCTACACCCTGTCGCTGGCGGTCTACTGCACCTCCTGGACCTTCTACGGCGCCGTCGGCTCGGCCGCGCGCAACGGCCTGGAGTTCCTCACCATCTACCTGGGGCCGACGGTGGTGCTGCTGGGCTGGTGGGTGCTGCTGCGCAAGCTGGTGCGGATCAGCCGAAGCCAGCGGATCACCTCGATCGCCGACTTCATCTCGGCGCGCTACGGCAAGAGCGCATCGATCTCGGCCGTGGTCACCCTGATGGCGGTGATCGGCAGCATCCCCTACATCTCGCTGCAGCTCAAAGCCGTGACGGCCAGCTACGAAGTGCTGGTCGGCACCTCGGCGACCGCGCAGCACGGTCCGGGCAGCGACGTCTTCACCGACACCGGCCTGTGGGTGACCATCTCGATGGCCGCCTTCGTGATCCTGTTCGGCACCCGCAACCTGGGCGCCGACCAGCGCCATCCCGGCGTGGTCGCGGCCATTGCCTTCGAGTCCCTCGTCAAGCTGCTGGCCCTCGGCGCCGTCGGGCTCTTCGCGCTCTACGGCATCGGCGACGGCCTGGGCGAGATCTTCGCCCGCGCCCGCGCCAACCCGGACCTGCAGCATCTCTACAGCTTCCCCGAGGGCTTCGAGCCACGCTGGGTGGTCACCCTCTTCCTGGCCGGCATGGCGACGATCTGCCTGCCGCGCCAGTTCCAGGTGACGGTGGTGGAGAATTCCGACGAGCGTCACCTGGCGACGGCGGCCTGGCTGTTCCCGCTCTACCTGATGCTGGTCAGCCTCTTCGTGCTGCCGATCGCCATCGCCGGCCTGACCAGCCTGCCGGCCGGCGAGAACACCGACCTCTTCGTGCTGACCGTCCCCCTGGCCGCCGGGCGGGAGGACCTCGCCCTCGCGGCCTTCATCGGCGGGCTCTCGGCCGCCACCTCCATGGTGATCGTCGCCAGCCTGGCGCTGTCGATCATGATCTCCAACCACCTGGTCGCGCCGCTGCTGCTGCGCAGCCCGGTCTTCTCCGGCCCGGCCGCCGGCGACTTCTCCGGCACGCTGCTGCTCACCCGCCGCCTGTCGATCGTGGCTATCCTGCTGCTCGGCTTCCTCTATTATCGGGGCACGGGCAGCGGCAATCCGCTGGCCTCCATCGGTCTGATCTCCTTTGCCGGCATGGCGCAGTTCGCGCCGGCGCTGATCGGCGGCGTGTTCTGGCAGCGGGCGACCAAGCGCGGCGCCCTGGCCAGCCTGCTCGCCGGCTTCGCCTTTTGGGGCTACACGCTCTTGGCCCCCACCCTGGCCAGCGCCGGCTGGGCCTTCGAGGAGCTGGTCGCCGAGGGGCTGTGGGGCGTGGCGCTGCTCCGGCCCAACGCCCTGTTCGGGCTGGAGGGCTGGGACCCGCTGGTGCATGGCTTCTTCTGGTCGATGAGCGCCAGCATCACCGCCTACGTCCTGGTCTCGCTGGTGACGCGCCAGAGCCCCATCGAGAGCCTGCAATCGGCGCTCTTCGTCAACGCCCTGCAGCCGCGCGAACCGCAGGTCGAGGTGGCGCTGCAGCGCTCGGCCACGACCAAGGACCTGTTCCGCCTGACCCAGCGGATTCTGGGGGCCGAGCGCGCCTATCAGATCTTCCGCGACTACGCCCGCCGCCAGGGGCGGTCCGACCATCTGCCGGCGCCCGACCCGCCTCTGATCGCCTACGTGGAGCGTCAGCTCGCCAGCAGCGTCGGCGCCGCCTCGGCCCGCTCGCTGGTCTCGCGGATCGTCAAGGGCGAGACCATCAGCCTCGACGCCCTGATCGCGATCCTCGACGAGACCCACCAGGCGATCCGCACCAGCCGCGCGCTGGAACGCAAGTCGCGCGAGCTGCAGGAGACGGCGGCCCAGCTCCGCGAAGCCAACGCGCAGCTCAAGGCGCTGGACAAGATGAAGGACGACTTCCTCAGCCGCGTCAGCCACGAGCTGCGCACGCCCATGACCTCGATCCGCTCCTTCTCGGAGATCCTCAGCGACACCGCCCAGAGCGGCTCGCAGCTCCAGTCCGAGCAAGCGCAGCGCTTCCTGACCATCATTCGCGACGAGAGCGAACGGCTGACTCGCCTGCTCGACGAGATCCTCGACATCAGCCGCATGGAGAGCGGCGAGGCCACCCTGCGCCTGGAAACGCTGGACGCCGCGCAGATCGTGCGCAACTCGATCGAGACCATGAGCGGCCTGGCCGCGCAGTCGGGGGTCCAGCTCTCGGCCGACCTCGGCCGTGGCCCGCTCTGGGTGACGGCCGATCCCGATCGGCTCAAGCAGGTCTGCGTCAATCTGCTGTCCAACGCGATCAAGTACCATCACCCGCTCGGGGCGGGGCGGCCGCGCTGCCGGGCCTGGGTGGCGCGCGGCTCCGGCCCGCCGGGCACGGTCAAGCTGCGCTTCTGCGACAACGGCCCCGGCATCGCGGAGCACTACCGGGACCGGATCTTCTCCAAGTTCGCGCGCGGCTGGAACGAGCCCGGCGGCGAGCGCTTCGCCGGCAGCGGCCTGGGCCTGGCGATCTCGCGGCAGATCGTCCAGCATCTGGGCGGCGACCTCGAGCTGGAAAGCTCGGGCCCGCACGGCACGGTCTTCGTGGTCCGCCTGCGCAGCGCCGCCGCGGCCGCCGCCCAATAAGGCGGTCCGAGGATACGCCGGCGCGAAGCGGCGCGTCCTCGGCGCCGCTCACCTCAGCCGAGGGCGGCGACGCTTGCGCCGCGCGGGTGATCGCGCCGAGACCGTGACGGGTCCGACACCGCAAGGCGTCCGCCGGCCCGGCGGGGCGGCGCCCCGGGGCGACACCCCTTTCCCGGGCGGGGCGATTGCGTTACCGTTCGCATGGTGACGGTTCCCCGGCAACGGGGAGGCAAGAGGGAACGGGGTGCGGCGCCTTCGCGTGCCAATTCCCCGGCTGTCCCCGCAACTGTAGGCGGCGAGCCCCCGCGTCCAACCTGGCCACTGGGAAACTGGGAAGGCCGGACGCAAAACGGGCAACGACCCGCGAGCCAGGAGACCTGCCGTCGCAAGCGTCACCCTTTCCGCCGACCGGGGAATGTCGGTGGGACGGACACCCGTTTGCGGTGACGCGACCTTCGGTCGTGCCGTCGCTTGCGGGAGTCTTCGGTGATTCGGATTCGAACAGGCTCATCCAGATCCTTGCAGCCGCCCCCGGCGGCCGCCGCTCGGCATGACCGCATCCTCAGCGTTTCTTCGCCCGAGCGGGAGTTTCCTATGCACAGGTCCAAAGTCCCGGGAGCCGCGTCCCGCGTCTCCCCACGCGCCGGCCGGAACCCGGCCGCGCTGGCGGCCCTCGCCGCCCTGCCCTTCGCCGTCCTGCCCCTCTCGGCGGCGGCGCAGGAGGCTCTGCCGCAGACCCCCGAAGTGGTGGTCTCGGCCAGCCGGGTCGCCCTGCCCTCCGCGGCCGTCGGCAGCGCCGTCACGGTGATCACGGCCGAGGAGTTGGCGGACAAGCAGAGCCGCTTCGTCGCCGACGTGCTGCGCGAGGTGCCCGGCGTCTCGGTCACCCGCTCCGGCGGCTTCGGCAGCATGACCCAGGTCCGCCTGCGCGGCGCCGAGAGCAACCACACGCTGGTGCTGATCGACGGCATGGAGGTCGGCGATCCCTTCAACGGCAGCGAGTTCGACTTTTCACAGCTTCTGACCGGCGACATCGAGCGGATCGAGATCCTGCGCGGCGCGCAGAGCGCGCTCTACGGCAGCGAGGCGATCGGCGGCGTCATCTCGATCACCACCAAGCGGGCCGGGCGCGGCTTCTCCGCCACGGCCGAGGCCGAGGGCGGGTCTTTCTGGACCAAGACCGCGCGGGCCAGCGCCGGCGCCGGCTTCGACGACTTCGACCTGCGCGTCGGCGCCGAGGTCTTCGAATCGGGCGGGATCGACATCGCGCCGAGGGGCAACGAGGAGGACTTCAACCGGACGCTCAGCGCCAACCTGCGCAGCAGCTACCGGCCGACCGACAGCCTGGAGTTCCGCGTCACCGGGCGGCTGGTCGACCGCGAGTTCGAGCGCGACGGCCAGGACTTCGTGACCACCGGCCAGGCGATCGACAGCGACGACTACACCGAAAGCCGCGACATCAACCTGCGCGGCGAGGCCCAGCTCGACCTCTTCGGCGGCGCCTGGGAGCAGATCCTCGGCGGCGCCTACACCAGTTCGGACAACGACCGCTTCAGCGGCGGCGCCTTCTCCTCGGGCAGCGCCGGCGGCAAGCAGAAGCTCGACTACCAGAGCAACGTCACCCTGGAGACGCCGGAGGCCTTCGACTCGGTGCACGGCTTCACCCTGTTCGGCGAGGTCGAGCACGAGAGCTTCGACAGCATCCAACCCTTCTTCCCGGCCGCCGACCGGGTGGAGGAGACCACCAACTATGCCGTGGTCGGCGAATACCGCCTGCAGGCCCTTCAGCGGCTGTTCCTCAGCGGCTCGGTCCGCCACGACCGCTTCGACGCCTTCGAGGATGCCACCACCTACCGCGCGACCGGCGCCTTCGACCTGCCCGAGACCGGCTCGCGCCTGCACGCCAGCTACGGCACCGGCATCAAGGCGCCGACCTTCTTCGACCTCTTCGGCTTCGACCCCGGCAGCTTCGTCGGCAACCCCAACCTGAAGCCGGAACGCTCGCAGGGCTGGGACATCGGGCTCGAGCAGTCCTTCCTCGACGGCCGCGTGGTGGCCGACGTCACCTACTTCCAGGCCGACCTGGACGACGAGATCACCACCGGCTTCACCGGCGGCGCCACCACGCCGGTCAACCTGGGCGGCACCAGCGAGCGCAGCGGCATCGAGACCAGCCTGCGGGTCGTGCCCCTGGACGGGCTGACCCTGGCGGCCAGCTACACCTACCTGGAGGCGCGCGAGCCGAACGGCGATTTCGAGATCCGCCGGCCGCAGCACACCGCCAGCTTCAACGCCAACTGGCGCTTCCTGCGCGACCGGGCCAACCTCAACCTGGGGATCGACTACAACGGCGAGACCGAGGACCTGGAGTTCGCCAGCGCCACGCCGCGCACGCGGGTGACGCTGGACGACTTCACCCTGGTCTCCCTGGCCGGCCGCTACGAGGTCGAGGAGGGCATCGAGGTCTTCGGGCGCGTCGAGAACGCCCTTGACCAGGACTACGAGCAGGTCTTCGGCTTCGCCACGCCGGGCCGCGCCGTCTACCTGGGCGCCCGCCTCCGCTTCGGCCCCGACGGCCTGGAGTGACCCCGCCGTGCGCGCTCTGACAGCCCTCCTCCTGGCGTCGGCAGCGCTGCTCGGCGCCCTCTTCGCGGCCCCGCCCCCGGCGGCGGCGGGGCCGCAGAGGGTGGTCTCCCTCAACGCCTGCACCGACCAGCTCCTGATGCTGCTGGTCGCGCCCCGGCGCATCGCGGCCCTGTCCCACCTCTCGGTCGACCCGGAGGTCTCGGCCATGGCCGCCGCGGCGCGCGCCTATCCGCGCACCCACGGGCAGCTCGAAGCGGTGCTGGAGCTGCGGCCCGACCTGGTGCTGGCGGGCAGCTACTCCACCCGCTCCACGGTGTTCGGGCTGAAGCGCCTGGGGATACCCGTGCTGGAGATGACCGCCGCCGGCGACTTCGACGGCATCCGCGCCAATCTGCGGCGGCTCGGCGCCGCCCTGGAGGTGCAGGCCCGGGCCGAAGAGCTGATCGCCGCCTTCGACGCCCGCCTGGCCGACCTGAAGCCGGCCGCCGGCGCCGCGCCGCCGCCGCTGGCGGCGATCTACGCCGCCAACGGCTGGTCGGCCGGGCCCGGCCACCTGCGCCACGCGGTGCTGGAGGCGGCCGGCCTGCGCAACCTCGCCAGCACCGCCAAGGTGGACAAGCGCTCGCAGCTTCCCCTGGAGGTGCTGGTGGCGGCACAGCCGGATCTGGTGATCACCCCTGCGAGCCCACCGCAGGCCCCCGCCCTGGCCGAGGCTCTGCTGGCCCACCCGGCCTTCCGCAGCCTGGAGGCGCGCGCCCGCTTCGTCGGCATGCCCAACGCCCTGTGGAGCTGCGGCACGCCCCTGATCGCCCAGGCCGTCGCGCGCCTGGCCGCCGCGACCGCCGGCGGCGGCGGGCGACCGTGAGCCCGCCTCTGACCCCAGCCGGATCGCTCGCCGCGTCGCGCCGCGAGCGCGCGGCCATGGCCGTGCTGCTCCTGGCGATCCTGGCGATGCTGCTGCTCTCCCTCGGCCTCGGGCCGGCGGCGCTGTCGTGGCGGGCGGTGGTCGGCGGCCTGCTCGATCCGGCCGACCCGCTCGCCGGCCTGATCGTCTGGCAGATCCGCCTGCCGCGGGTCCTGCTGGCGCTGCTGATCGGCATGGTGCTGGGCCTGTCGGGCGCGGCGCTGCAGGGGCTGCTGCGCAATCCCCTGGCCGAGCCGGGCCTGCTGGGCATCTCCCCGGCCGCCGCCTTCGGCGCGGTCGCGGTCTTCTACTCCGGTCTGTCGGGCGCCTTCGCCCTGGCGCTGCCGCTGGGCGGCATCCTCGGCGCCACCTGCGCGGTGGCGCTGCTGCATCTGCTGGCCCGGCGCGGCGGCGTGCTGACGCTGATCCTGGCCGGCGTGGCGGTCAGCAGCATCG
>LSZA01000080.1 GCA_001637315.1 Phormidium willei BDU 130791
CCCCCCCCCCCCCCCCCCCCCCCCCCCCCCCCCCCCCCCCCCCCCCCCCCCCCCCCCCCCCCCCCCCCCCCCCCCCCCCCCTGCCCCATCCTCGGACCCACCCCGCCCTGCGGGCACCCCTCCCTGGAGGGGAGTTTGGGGGGCTAGATGTGGCTGTGGAAGGTGCGGTTGATGACGTCTAACTGTTGTTCGCGGGTTAGTTTGATGAAGTTGACGGCGTAACCGGAGACGCGAATCGTCAGTTGTGGGTATTTCTCGGGATGGTCCATGGCTTCGAGAAGGGTGTCTCGGTTGAGGACGTTGATGTTGATGTGGTGCCCTTCGTCGTTGAAGTAGCCATCTAAGAGTCCCACTAGGTTGCTGATACGATCGCCCTCCTGTTTGCCCAGGGCCTGAGGCACAATGGAGAAGGTGTAGGAAATCCCGTCCTGAGAATGCTCATAGGGGAGTTTCGCGACGGAGGCTAAGGCTGCGATCGCCCCGTTGGTATCCCGTCCGTGCATGGGGTTGGCACCGGGGGCAAAGGGTTCGCCCGCTTTACGACCATCAGGGGTGTTACCGGTTTTCTTACCATAGACCACGTTGGAGGTAATGGTGAGAATCGACTGGGTGGGAACGGAACCGCGATAGGTTTTGTGTTGGCGAATCTTGTTCATAAACTGCTTCACCACGGCCGCGGCCATCTCGTCGGCCCGGTCGTCATTGTTGCCGAACTTGGGATAATCTCCCTCGATGTCATAGTCGACCACCAAACCGCGTTCATCGCGAATCACTTTGACGCGGGCATATTTAATGGCACAGAGGGCGTCCGCTACCACCGATAACCCTGCCATCCCACAGGCCATGGTGCGATACACATCCCGGTCATGCAACGCGAATTCCACCCGTTCATAGGCGTATTTGTCGTGCATGAAGTGGATGATGTTGAGGGTGTTGACGTAGAGGCGCGACAACCACTCCAGACAGCGATCGAACTTGGCGGCCACGTCGTCATAGTCGAGGTCGTCTCCCTGAACCGGAACCCAGTCGGGGCCAACCTGCTCGCCACTCATCTCATCTTTACCGCCATTAATGGCATAGAGAAGCGCCTTGGCTAAGTTGGCCCGGGCGCCAAAGAACTGCATTTGCTTACCAATCTTCATGGCACTGACACAGCAAGCAATGCCATAATCGTCGCCATAGTCGAGGCGCATTAGGTCATCGTTTTCATACTGGGTCGAACAGGTGTCAATGGAGACTTGGGCGCAGTAGCGTTTGAAGTTGTCCGGTAAGCGTTTGGACCAGAGAATGGTTAAGTTGGGTTCGGGCGCGGGACCGAGGGTGTAGAGGGTGTTGAGGAAGCGGAAGCTGTTTTTGGTCACTAGAGGACGACCATTTTCACCGACACCGCCAATACATTCGGTGACCCAGGTGGGATCTCCTGAGAAGAGTTGGTTGTAGGCGGGGGCGCGCAGGAAGCGCACCATCCGCAGTTTCATGACAAAGTGGTCGATGATTTCCTGGGCCTGTTCTTCGGTGAGGCGACCGTTTTGCAAGTCCCGCTCGAAATAGATGTCTAGGAAGGTGGAGACCCGACCGAGGGACATGGCGGCGCCGTTTTGTTCTTTCACCGCCGCGAGATAGCCGAAATAGGTCCATTGGACGGCTTCCTGGGCTGTGGCGGCGGGCCGGCTGATGTCGCAGCCATAGGCGGCGGCCATGTCTTTGAGTTCTTGTAGCGATCGCATCTCTTCGGAGAGTTCTTCCCGCCGCCGGATGGTGTCCTCGTCCATCGCGTCGAGTTCTAGGGAGGCTTGCTGTTCTTGTTTGTCTAACAGCAGGCGATCGATTCCATACAAGGCCACCCGGCGATAGTCGCCGATAATCCGACCTCGACCATAGGCATCGGGTAAACCGGTAATCAGTCCTGAATGACGGGCGCGGCGGATTTCTGGGGTATAGGCATCAAAGACGCCGTCGTTGTGGCTTTTGCGGTATTGGGTGAAGATTTCTTCGGTCCCGGGGTCGAGTTCATAGCCATAGGCTTCGAGGGATTTTTTCACGACCCGGATGCCACCATAGGGCATAATCGCTCGTTTGAGGGGTTTGTCGGTTTGCAAACCGACGATTTGTTCTAAACTTTGGTCGATATAGCCAGGTCCGTAGGCGGTAATCCCTGAGGGAATCTTGGTTTCTGCGTCTAAAATGCCGTTCTCTCGTTCCTGGGCCATGAGGTCTTGTACGGCGCTCCAGAGGGACTGAGTGCGATCGCTGGCACCACTGAGAAACTGGGCGTCTCCTTCATAGAGGCTGTAGTTTTTCTGGATGAAATCCCGAACATTGACTTCTTTCGTCCAGGTTCCTGATTTAAATCCATCCCAGGCTGGGGTTAGATCGCGACTCCCGGCAGTGTCTTGGCTTGAGTTGGTCAATTGAGCTTGTGTCGGTTTGGCGATGACCATACGTCTTTTCTTCCTCTTTACAAGAGTTCTGTGCTGGACATGGGAGCGGCTCGCTCTGTCTTACCTGCCACTCTGTCCACTCCCATGTTTAACAAAAATTCTAGGGGATTTCTAGGGGGATAAGCTGCAACTTTATATTTATTTTTGTTTCGGATTAGAATCACCGATGATGTCGCTTTGGCGTCAGGAAATGACTTTGGGGAGACTGGCTGCGACGATTGGTAGTCCAGGATACATAGTTTTGGACATTATAACAAAAAATAGCGAAATTTTCAATGGATCAGGAGGAGAAATTAGTCGTGTTTTTCGGTTCTGATTCTTGCTCAGAATTGGCATGGTACAGACTCTTTGAAACTCTTTTAAAAGGGTCTCGTTCCTGGTGATTTCTTGGGCAGCGCTTCCTGGGTGCAGGCGGCAGAGCCACCTAGAGTCCGTGTCATGGCTGAGCCATGACACGAGGAGGGGAGAAGAGGGGAATCTAATATTAGGCAAGAAATAGCTGCTGATTGTTATCAGTTATTCGGGGTTAGGTAGTCTTGAATCATAATGACGAGTTGTTTGAGTCGAACGGGCTTACTTAAATAATCCGTTGCTCCGGCGGCTAGACAACGATCGCGATCGCCTTCCATGGCCAAAGCCGTCAGAGCAATAATGGGAGTGGAGAGGAACTCGGACATGGCGCGAATGCGTTGTGTTGCCTCTAAGCCATCCATTCCTGGCATTTGAATATCCATTAAAATCAGATCTGGGGACAGAGCCAGAGTCTGCTCAAGGGCTTGCTGGCCATTTTTAGCCAACTCCACGCGATAGCCTTTCGCGGTCAAATAACTCGCCATTGTGTTGATATTCGCCTCTTGATCTTCGACCAATAAAATCAAAGGAGACTCGGTCGATGTCTGCTCAATCAAGTTAGAGGTTTTGCTCGAATCTGAGATTGAGGTATCAGGAAGTCTGACAGTCGCCTGATAGGGTAAGTCGAGGGTAAAACAACTTCCTACTCCCACTTCACTGCTGACTCTAACCTGACCACTATGCAATTCTACAATTCGTTTTGTTAACGCCAAACCTAAGCCCGTTCCTTGATATTGGCGATTAAGGGTGCTGTCAATTTGCATAAACGGTTGAAACAGCTTCTTGAGATTGTCTGGGCTGATGCCAATGCCAGTATCTCTGACTGAAAACCGGAGATATTGGCGTTCTCTCTCGACTTCTGTAGCTGGAGGTAATGTCACGTCTAAGGTGATATATCCCTCCTCGGGGGTAAATTTAACAGCATTATTGAGCAAATTAATTAACACTTGACGGATGCGCCGTTCATCAAGTACGATGTCGGGCAAGTTTGACGGCAAGTTAACCGAGAGTTGAATCCGTTTTTTCAGGGCTTGCTGTTTAACAAATGTGAGACTTGATTGACACAGAGGGGCGATCGCCGTGGGGGAACAGTCTAACTCCACCTGACCCGACTCAATCTTAGCCACATCTAAAATGTCGTTAATCAACGCCAACAGATGAGATCCACTCCCATCGATGGTTTGTAGGGCCTTTTCTTGTCGGGGAGTCACGGGGCCAAAGATCTCATCTTGCAACGCTTCCGTCATTCCTAGAATCGCATTGAGGGGGGTGCGCAGTTCATGACTCATGTTGGCCAGAAACTCATCCTTGAGGCGAGTGGCGCGGATGAGTTCCTCATTGCGTTGAGTCAGCTGTTGTTGGGTCTGTTGACGTTCGCTGAGTTCCTGTTGCAATTGCTCAAATAGGTAGGATTGCTGAATGGCGATCGCCAACTGGAGGGAGAATTGCTGTGCTAAATCCAGATCCGACTGTTCCCAATGGCGGGGGCCATCACATTGATGAATACACAATAGTCCCCACAAGGTATCTTGACAGAGAATCGGCATCACTAAGTTCGCTCGAACCTGAAACTGAGATAAAAGCCGAATCTCTCGATCTTGAAGGCTACTGTTCTCAATATCTTCGGTGAGATTGTACTGTCCCTGAGCGTAAAGACGGACATCGTCTTCCCCAAAACCATCATCTTGGAGATGAAACCCGAGTAAGGAAGGAAAACCATTCGTCAGCGACTCCGCCACAAACTCACCCTCATGACAGTTAGAGTTAGAATTAAACTTAAAAATTGCCACCCGACTGGCATCAAGACAATTGCCAATTTCTCGACAAGCCGTGTCAAAAATGGTGGGTAAATCCAGAGATTGACTGATGCGTTGATTGGTCTCCCGCAAGAGTCGTTCTCGTTGCGCTTGTTTCCGAAACTGAGTTTCACTCGCTTGTAAAGCGGCTTGAGCTTGGCGAATATCAGTGATATCTAAATTGACCCCAATCATACTGATGGGCTGACCCGCTTCATCCCGAACCACTAACCCAGAGGCTTTAATATAATGGAGGCTGCCATCGGGATGAAGGACGCGAAATTCGGTGTTATAGTCCGCTTCCCCTAAAAGGGCTTTCTGTAGCAGGTCTTCGGCGGTTTGGCGATCGTCGGGGTGAACACCATGAGACCAAACCTCGTACGCGACTACGGAGTCTGGATTCGATGAGTCTGACGAATGATCCACCCCATAGAGGGCATACATCTGCTCATCCCAAGTAATTCGATTTTGGCGAATATTCCAATCCCAAAAGCCGATGTTTCCTGAAAATAAGGCAATTTTGAGCCGTTGAGAAAGTTGGGAGATTTCCGCTTCGGCTTGTTGGCGTTTGGTCATATCCCGGGCGACCCAAATCACCTGGCGATCGCTCATGGGAGAAATACTCGCTTCAAAATAGATACGGCGATCTTCTAGGTCAATTTGATACTCAAATGACACTGTTTTTCCCGTGGTCAAGGCTTCGATAATCGGCAATTGAGAACGGGATTTTGCTTCTTTTTGAAATAGAAAATTGAGGGTTTGATTGAGAATCTCGGTGGCTTGGGGGTCGAGCATTTGGTGGCGGGTGGGCATCACTCGCACTTCATCGCGATCGGAGGCAATGATTAAAACGAGATCCCCCATGGCTTCAAAGACGCTGCGTAACTCGGTTTCACTGCTGCGTAGTTTTTCCTCAAAGGCGGCGCGATCGCGAATATCCCGGAAGATCCCTTGCACAATATGGGTCTGGCCTACTTTAATTAGGCTTCCTGAGATATCAACGGGAATTTCTGAGCCATCAGCCTTAAGAATCCGGGTATCTAACACCCAAAGCTGTTTTTCCTCAATAATCCGCTCAAAACTGCTAACAATGCGGTCTAATTCCTCGGGGGGATGGAGTTGGCTGAAATGTAGGGGTGATCGCTCTGTTCCCTCTCCGCTGAACTCCTCGCGGGAGTAGCCAAACAAGTCCTCGGCGGCGCGGTTGACTTCGAGGAGGTAGCCTTCCGGGGTGGCTAGGAGAATGGCATCGCTGGCGCCTTCCATGAGGCCACGATAGCGGGCTTCGCGAGCTTGTAACTCGGCGGTGCGTTGCTCGACTCGGCTTTCGAGTTTACGGTTTAAGGATGCTAGGGCGAGTTGCGCGGTTTGGCGCTGCTGAATCTCGTTCTGGATTTGTTGATATTGGGTGGCTTGTTTGAGGGCGATCGCCAATTGGATCGAGAGGGCCTGCAAGAGTTCGATTTCCCCAGTTTGCCAATCTCGGGGTTGATCTCGGTGACTGGCGATCATCAACCCCCAGAGGCGATCGTCTACCACAAGCGGCACCATCAGCTTAGCGCGAATATCAAAGCTCAATAACAGCTCCTGATGGCACAGGGTCATGGACTCATCATAAATGTCTCGCACCACCCGCACGCGACCTTGGCGATAGGGTTCGAGCCACTCGGGGGTTACACAAGGGTCATGGGCTTCATGGTGTAGCACCGAACGACCGCCAGCAAGAATCGATTCAGCCATGACGGAACCGCTCAAATCGTCTTCAAGTTGGTAGATAATGACGCGATCGCAGCTCAACACCTGCCGCACTTCATCCACCGCCGTCTGGAGAATGGTGGCTAAGTCGAGGGAATTGCGAATGGTTGTGGAAATATGCAGCAGCAGGCGATCGCGCTGGGCCTGAGTTTGAATCTTCTGGGTTTGTGTCGCCACCTCTGCTTGCAGTTCCCGGTTACGAGATTCCAGCAGCGCCAGTTTTTCGGCTTCTAAGCGGCAGACCTGCTGTTTGAGGTTTTCTGCCAAATAATAGAGTTCAATGGGGTTAAACGCCCGTAGAAGGGTGGTCTGGGTCACAAGTCCCACTAACTCTCCCTCGTCTGTGGTGACCACCACTCGCCGAATTCGCCGTTCCTCCATCTGTTGCTGGGCGGCCCAGAGGGTGTCATCAGCGTCAACGGTAAACAGGGGAGAACTCATCACCGCTTGGGCGCGGGTTTCGGTGAGACTCCCACCGACGGCTTGAAATTGCACAATGTCCCGCTCGGTCAGAATTCCCACCGGACGCTCTCTGGCGGTATCGGGGGGATGGTGGGGCTGGGACAGAACCACGCAACTAATGCGGTTTTGCGCCAATAATTGAGCGATTTCTAGGAGGGGGCGATCGGCCGGTGCGGTAATGACATGGCGGGTCATTACTTCCCCCACCAACCGCAATCGCATCAAATCTACGGGACGGGTCAGTTTTTGCAGGCTTTCGTAGCTAATCAGACCGATGAGGCGCTCTTGGTCATCGACAATGGGCAGATGGCGCAAACGATGCTGTTGCAAGAAGCTGAGCGTGTTAAAGATATCCGTTAACTCGGACTCTTTCAGGGTCACGACCGGCTGAGTCATGACTTCCGCGACTCGGAGATGAGCAAAGGGTCGGTCTTGAGCGCTCAAACGAACAATATCCCGTTCGGTGAGAATACCGACAATCTGATCGGTGTTCACCACAACCACAACGCAACTCGAAGACTTGGGGCGATCGCTGTGATGGTCAAGGTCTGATGTTCCTAAATCCGGAAAACTGCTCATGGCGGCGATCGCCTCGCCGACGGTCGCATCAGGAGCGATCGTCAGGGGATGAGGCAGAATTGCCGCTTTCAACTCAGGGGCCGTCAAATCATCATTGCCATAGGAACTAGACATAGGAACATGTTAATTGGGAGATATCTAACTACAGCATAATAGAAAACCTTTAAAATCACTTCTCAAATTGCGAGTTTGAAGTCTCAAAACTTGGCTTGGATCCGCCAACGCTAGAGGGCTTACAAAATGTCACTCCTCGGCTCTGAATTTTAATTTTCATTGTCCCTGACAGGGGCCGCTGCTGAATTATCCGGCTGAACGGCCGACGGTTAGTCCGTGACAGCTAAAAAATATAACCCCAGTCTCGACAATCAGACAGACCACAGAGTGCAATGGCTCCTACATACTATCTCTTTCGACCGGTGAATTTACCCAGATATTGGTGGGGAAGTCTCCCTGAATTTCGCGTATTGATGTTACTTTTTATGAAAATTAGGGCGATTTTTCGTAAACTATCGGTAATTTTCCTGAGAGATCGATTAAGGTTCCAAGAGTCCCGTCATCATCAGATCCAAACGCGGGCCAGTTGCTCATGACGATCTGCGACGACTCACCTGAAACCGTGATGAGCGGGGCAAGTGGTCTTTCAACGTTTTTTAAGCCACAGTCTCCTCTAATTGTACCCTTTTATTGGCGTTATGTCTGGATACACAGCTACCACCTTCGCCCCGGTTCAAGGATTCATCGAAAAATCCCGTAAACTGCGAGATCTCTACGGTGCGTCTTTAATCCTCTCCTATCTCAGCCGACAAATTACCAACGCAGCGGCAACCCACGACGAGTCAATTTCAGTGATTTGTCCCGGTGACCCCAAGACCACAAAAGGACTTCCGAATCGTATTTTAATTAAAGGTACATTACCTGAAAATATCATTCGTCAAGCCATATTCAACGGTTGGAGTCTTTTGTTGGAAGACTGTCAAAATTGGCTTGAGGAAAAACTGGGTAATTATGACTATCATTGGGAGCGAGAATGGAGGCTTTGGCGACATCATACTTGGGAGATTTTCTGGGGTTGGGGTGAGAGCATTCCTGAGGCGATGTATGACTTGGAACGACGAAAATTGGGGCGAGATTGGAGTGCGGTCAATTGGATAGGGGAAAGTTCGAGTTTGTCGGGAACCGATGCG
The DNA here is from genome assembly GCA_001637315.1 of Phormidium willei BDU 130791. Classification (GTDB taxonomy): domain Bacteria; phylum Cyanobacteriota; class Cyanobacteriia; order Cyanobacteriales; family Geitlerinemataceae; genus Sodalinema; species Sodalinema willei. The sequence continues at coordinate 8,569 of LSZA01000080.1, forward strand.
ATCGCCTGGAATGAACTGGGTTCCCATCAGCGCAATCCGAAGGAGTTACACGACCGTCAGGAAAAAGATAAAATCGACCGCTTCTATCAGCAATTAGCGGCGGTTCTGGAAGGAAAGGAACTGGACGATACCCCAGAGGGTAAATTCTTGGATACTTCGGAACGGGTTAGTCTTCCTGAATTGGTGAAACGGTTGGTTACTCATCCTCAAATTGCTGCAAAAATCGGTAACAATTTTCCCCAATTGGAGCGAAGTTTCTCCGATGTTATTCGACATCCAAACCCGGACACCCAAACCCCCGGACGCTGGACGGGTTGGTTTATGGGAGATGGCGATAAAGTCGGCGACCATCTCAAGCAATTGGGAGATGGGAAAAATGCCGATCGCACCTTGAAAGACTTTAGCGAAGCGATGCGAGATTGGGGCAAACAATTTGAGCAAAATTTCCCTAAATCTCTCGGTCGTGTTATCTATGCTGGGGGGGATGATTTTCTCGGGGTTCTGTACGATAGCCGGGCTAACTTGAGCGGGAACACCTTATCTGAGGCGACCCAAACCTTAAAGGTTAATTCCTGGAATTGGTTGCAACAACTTCCGGCAAAATGGCAAGACCATGGTCAAAAGATTGGTCTGAGTGTTGGCTTTGTTTGGGCGGGTCATAGCGTTCCACAACGAGACATTTTACAGCATTGTCGGGAAGCGGAAAGGCGATCTAAGACCCTCGGACGCGATCGCCTCACCCTGCGCGTGGTCTTTAATAGCGGACAGTTTGTGCAATGGACCTGTCCTTGGCCCTATCTCTCGATTCTCGACTGTTATTGCGATCGCGATGGTGGACAAAACTGGGGACATTTATATAACGATATGGCGCAACTTAAAGCACGACATGCGATCGCCATCAATCCCGGTTTAGATGACTTTGATTTAGAAGGGTGGGAGGATGAATCGTCAGGTCATGGCGATGTGGCGATCGCGATCGCCCTAGCTAACATTTATTTTAAGCCAACCTGCACCCCCTTTACTCACCTCGAACCCGGAAAATTAGGCGATTACCTCTTCCAAGAACTCTTTGAAGCCAACTCACCCCCTCATTGGACTCAAAATCGCGTGCAACAAGCCTTCATCAACTGGTTTGACGAACTGGTGTCCATCGGTTGGCATTTCCGTCGTTAAATTGACCTAACTTTCCCCTCTATCTCTCAATTATGTTTCGTTATCTCATCACCATTCAACCCCTAGGGTTCCTCTACGCCAGCGCCGGTGGCTTTCTCTCCCCAGAAAACCTCATTGGACGCGCTCAAGCTAAATTTCCCCCCGACGCCTATACTCTTTCCGGACTCATCTTTAGCGCCAACAAATCCCAAAACTTTGCAAATCAAAAAGACTTGAGCCAAAATCTCTTTGTCGCCGGGCCATTTTGGGCCAACCTAGATGACTTTAAAGCCTCCCAAGACTTTTACGTACCACTTCCTTCCACAAAAATGATTAGCCAAGAAGAGGTCAACACCTGGGAACTGCACGACAACGGCTGGCAACAGTCCAACCCCGACTCTGAGATGATACCCGCATTTAAATGGCAAAAACTATCCGCCTGGAACCAAGATTCCCAGACCTTATTACAACAAAAGTCCGTCGCCAAAGAACCTTGGAAATACCTTTCCATGCTTCATCCTCGCTTGAAAGCCAACGAACGATGTGTGCGCGAGAAAGACGGCTTATTTCTCGAAAATGCTGTCCAACTCGACGACAACGCCTGTCTTCTGTACCTCTCCACCGTTCCCCTAGAAGCAGGATGGTATCGCTTTGGCGGCGAAAACCATCTCGTCGAAATCGAATCTCACGAACTCCAAGACCACCATCCCCTTGTCTCACTCCTACAACAACCCATCCGCCGCAGTTTCGCTCTCCTGACTCCAGGAGTTTGGGGGTCGAATCGCATCTCCCACCGCTATCCCCAACATCCCGACTGTCCCAAACCCCGATGGTTACTCACCGCCAAAGCCGTTCCCTTTCGCTTTCGCGCTGGGGGACGCAGCAAAGCCGATGGAAGCCGGGACACGGGACGCTTAGGACGAGGACGCTACGCCGTCAAAGCGGGTGCTGTTTATGTCTTGGATGACCCTCTCAACCAGACCTGGTGGGAAAGTCCCGAAGCCTGGTATCCCAAAGAAGGATATAGCCTAAAGCACATCGGCTGTGGTCTCAGCCTCCCCCTTGATGTCGCTGGTTTATAGCGGTTTCAGTCCTGATTGCACCTTTACCTCATTTACCCCGATGTATCAACAAGCCTACGGAATCATTGAAACTCTATCCCCCCTCCATGTCGGCGCCACCGCCGGGGAGGAAAGCGGTAATCTCAATTTGATTTTTCGTGACCCCTTCACGCAAACTGGGATTATCCCCGGAAGTTCCCTGCGCGGTCGCTTTCGCGCGGAAATGCGCTTTCAGGACGGCCAAGATGAACAGTACTGGTATGGACATGAAGCCGAACCGGGAGTTCCCGACAGTACCACGGAATCTCGGGTGAAGTTTGAATATGCGTCCATCGTCTGGCTTCCGGTGTTTTGTCCCGGTCAACCGGTGGTTTGGGTCAGTTGTCCGCGCCTGTTGCAACGCTATAAACGCATTACCCGGATACCGGCGGAATTACCAGACCTCTACACCGCTTCCAACAGCCTCAACGCGCTCCAAATTGAGGGTCAGTCCAAACTGTTTTTCAACTTTGGTTTTCTCAAACTGGCGGGGAAAGAGAATTTGCAGGATTGGTTTCCTGATAGACACGAACGTGCAGCGGTGATTGTGGCGGACAATGAAATTGGGATGATTCACGATATGGCGCTTTATCGTCAGAGTCGGGTCAAACTCTGCGATGAGGAGAAAAAGGTGGAGGGAGGTCAATTTTTTAATACGGAAGCGTTACCTGAAAGCACAATCATGGTCTTTCCGGTGGCGTTACGGCGGGAGGAGGAGTTACGAGACTGGCCGCCGTTTGGGGACAACACTATCAATGAAGATGAGATGTATTTTGGGGGGTTGGAGTCGATTGGCTTCGGTCACTGTTGGGTCAGGCTTTATCGTCAATTGCCCCAAATTTAATGCTGTTACCGTTTGAATCGACAGGTCTTAAAATCATGGCTAAACCGAAAGATAAAAAGAACAAGAATAAAAAGTCTCAGGCGACGTCCAGGACGAATCATTCCCCAGAAGTTGGCTTTGAACGGTATTCTCTTGACCGCTATGCTCACGATTTGGTGTTTCAACGGAAAGAGTTAGATAATGAGGTTCTCAATCAAGTGCATAAAATGCGTAGTACGGTTGCCTTTGGACTGGAACGGTTTTGGGGGGAACAGCATCGCTTGGATGGGGAAAAAGCGGCGTACTGGCGAGCGATGTGGCACACTTTAGCGACGATTCTTCAAGATGCGGGAATTGCCCTACCCAACGATGCAACCAATCTTTGGGAGTTCGACCCGCACCATCGCAAAATTGCCCTGGCCATCCTAACCCAACTTTGCGATTGTGCTATTTGGTGGACGCAACGTTACAAATCCTAATTCCTCCATTTTTTCTCCTAAATAAACCACATTTTTCTGTTTTCTTGTTGTCTAGAAAATTACCAGTTAAAACCGATTATGGATGCTGACCGAGTTCCCCTAGCCTTTCGCGCCCAAATTGAAGGACGCTGTCAAGTTCAACGCATTAATCCCGACCTAAAAGGAGACGATGCTGCCAATAATCAAGCCTATATTTGGGTGAAAGAGTGGTTGCGGGGCGCATTACAAGACGCTCCTGAGTTCCCGGAAGGGGTCAAAACCAAGGAGTATGAAATTAGCTGGCGCTTTGTCACCAATAGTGGCCAGGATGATAGCATTATTCGCCCGGTGATTAGTGGTACGGGTTGCCCGTTTTATCCCGGTTCGAGTATGAAAGGGGCCTTTCGGCGCGCCTGTAAGTCGGTGTTTCCCCGGCGCGTTCTCCAGTATTGCGGTGGCGAGGTGGTGGTTGAGGGAACGCGACAGACTCAACCCGGGATTCTCCGTTTTCATGGGGCCTATCCTGTTAATCATTGGAAAGATAAAAGCGACCTTGTCGATTTGGTTCATCCCCAGCAAAATTGGCAGGTGGAGGAACAGGCGGCCCACAGTGCCTTTTTTATGATGTCGCTGTTTCAGCCGACGTTACGATTCGGGATTTCGAGTAGTCAACCGCTTTCTGAGGCGGAGTGGGCCGAAATTTGGCAAGTTTGGGAAACAGCCTTGGGGTATGGGATTGGCTCTCGCGTCAGTGCGGGATATGGTCATGTGATAGACTCGACAGCTTCCCGGTTACTCAGCATCGGCCTACGGGGAGAGGGACTGATTTCGCGGCGAGTCAATGGTGATGGGGAATTTCGCCCAAATCTGTTTAAGGCGGCGTTACGAGGTCACACGTTGCGGCTGCTGGGTGGCGTTACGACGGCGGAAATCGCTCAAACCATCACAAAACGCCTTTGGGGTGGGTTTGCAGGGCGTGACGGCTCTGTGATGGGGGAGTTGGGGGTTGCGTTTCGCTGCGATCGCCGCCAACTTGACGAGGGACCTCAATGGTTTACACTCCATGAGGGTCAGTTAGACATTCTACTCCTCAATGTCCGAGATGAGGAACGTCGTCAGCGGTTGAGAACCTTCGTGATTCGCCTCATTAAGTTTTCGATGATGCTAGGCGGTTTTGGTAAGTCTTGGCGGCGGGCCAGCCATCGCCGCTTCTTCTCAGATGAAGATTACCGACGAGATATTGGCTGTCACTGGGAGTTTTTAGGACGGGAACGCGGCTTGTATCAAACCTTCCGTAATCTCGATGATATTCGCCGCTACTTTATGCGGGGGGTGTATCAACCGATGCAAGATTGGGTCACCCAAGATGAGGGACAACGGCTCGATGTTCGTGGTGCAAATTGGCGCGAGGCTTGGCATCCTGACCGGGTTCAAGTTTGGGCGCGATTTGATGATGATAGGGAGGCGATTAGCACCGCCTTAGATTGGTTTCACCAAGAGCAGGATTCTCTCTCTCATCGTAGTATTAAACACACGCATTTAACGGGCAAACTGAACCAAGTTGGGCGAATGTGGCAGCGAATGTATCCTTGGTATGTTAAACGAGATGGACGGTTAATTTGGCGGGGGTTTATCGAGTTCGTGACAATTTTTCCGGATTTACAGGCGACTGGAATTGATTTGGAAATTCAACAGGAGTTTTTGCAATTCCTTGATGACATTAGCGAGTTTAACCGGGTTTGGTAAGCGATAGGATTTCACGATTCAGGTAGGATTACGGTAAAAACCATGACAACACCAAAAAACAGCATCTTAATCGCCAACATGGGAACGTCGGATATCACGGTTCAGATCCCCTCTCGTTTAGACTATTTACCGGTTGGATTTGCACGGGATGAACCGAATTTGACGAAAACGGTTCAAGAACTTGATGAGGCTCGTCGGACAACTTGGAATCAACGTCAACAACTGATTTGTGAAACAATTTGTTCGGAACTTGAGGTGTCCTTTGATGAGAGGTATCGCTTTGATTTTCGAGAGCTGACACAGCAGCTATTTTTAGCGTATGAGGACAATCCAGAACGTTGGTGCGATCGCATTCGTCCGGGTCGTTTCTGGGGAATCGCCAAAACAGCGATTGAACAATTCAAGGTTGAGCGTATTTACGGCTTTGTCACTGACCAAACGCCACCGCATCGAGATGATACTATTTATTTGTTTGAAATCCTCAAAAAATGGCTGGAAGAAACTCTAATAAATTGTCCTAAAATCGAGAAAGTTGTTATTCCTAAAGAGGTGTCTGCGGTTGATCAAGATGCGTTATTTGATGTGTACTACCGTTTTTTAAATCGGGAGTGCGATCGCAACGTCACCACACTCATCAGCATCAAAGGGGGAACGCCACAAATGCAAACTGCATTGCGGGTTCAAGCCATTTCTTCTCAGATTGAAACTCAAATTTATCTCGAACCCGAACTTGACGCTCAACTCATTTTAGACGGCGAACCGTCTCCCTGTCGTCGCGTGGCGTATTGGCGGTATCAACGCACGATGAAATATCAGACGGTGAAGCAACTGCTACAACGATGGGATTTTGATGGTGCGCGAGTGGTGTTGTCGGATTGGAAAAAGACTTTGGCCACTCTCGAAACTTCAGCAACAGAGAATCTTGAAGAATTGAAAGCGAGTCAAGAATTAGTCGATTTAAATGTTCGTGCGTTAGGGACTGCGGTGGCGTTGATGAATTTGGACACGCGAGGTTCGAGACAGGAACATGACAATCGTTTAGAGATTCTGTCTGATTTAGTAAATCAATACAGTGATTCGCAAAATTCGCTGTATCGTTTGCTCAATCTTCACACGCAATGCTGTATTTTCTGGGAAGTTGATGGAATCGCCGAGTTTTTAATCCGTATGGCGTTGTTTTATGAGGAGATAATTCACGATCTCATCCGAAAACTCGATCCTGAAAACGGAAATTTTTATTTCGATCGCGAGCATTATCCTGATGATTGGTGTCTCAAAACTAACAAAGTTGTTCAAAATTCTCAACTGGCTAAAAGGTTTTATCAGCTTGAACAGGAAATGGGGAAGGGAAAATCAAGGTTAGTCAGTACAATTAGAAAGCGACGCTGCTTGAACAACGGTTCTTGGAAAAAACCATTAAACCAACTTTTTAAATTACCGGGTCGCCTCACCAAACGTAATTTTTTACAGGCTTTAATGGAATCTCAAGGGGACGCAAGACAAAAAGATGCCGTTCGCAAAATGGTTACAGCGATGAAATCACTCGATTACTGGTCGGCCAAACGCAATCAAATTATTCATGGCGCAAAGGGAATTTCAAAGATTCGTTTGCAAGAAGCTTTGACGGAAGATAAGGAGGCAATCAAAAAGGGAAAATCAATTAATCAGGATATCAAAAGCACAATTAATTTTGCTTGCGAACCGGAAGAAATTCGCGATCGCATGACTCAAATTATCACCAGTGCTTTTGCCGTTGTCAACTCAGCTTTACCGGAACCCAGCCTCGTCGCGTTACCGGAGGGAACCACTCTCGCCAGTCGGTCTGAGCCGTTTTATCTCTATTCAGATATTCGGGAATGGGTTAGCGATCGCCTCGATGACGATGTACAATAATAGAGGGGTTAAGGTATACAAAATTGTAGGGGCGAAAAATTTTTCGCCCCTACCGCAATGGATGTAATCCGCCATAAATTTTTCTTATCACCTTGAACCCAGAAGACCCGTTTCATTGGCCCTCAAAAGCATTGATGGTATCGTCAGGTAAGGGAGCATCAAAATCATCAGGGACTACAAATTCTCCAGCACATAATCCGTCAGGTCGTAATTGCTGGCGGGCGGAAATTGGCGGTTCCAAGTGAACAGTGACGAACTCTAGGACTTTCGCTAACTCAGGTTCGGATAACTGCTCGATTTTCTCAAGTAATTTTTCTTTGACTGTCATGGTGATTGACCCCAATCCCTAACTCAACCTAACTTACACTCAACTTGACTCAATCGGATAACACTTTAATAATCATTAAAAACCCAGTTTCAGCTCGAAACTGGGTTGACGGACGTCTAATCCTCGATTTTTGGGTCGTCTTCCTTGCCATCTGGGCAGTTTTCACCGCTATCCTGGCAAGTCTTGTCGGTGTTGTCTGCTTCAGCCGGCTCCTTGTCTTGGCCGTCGTCGCTGTCAGGGAGTTCGCTGTCGCTTTCGTGTTGCTGCTGGTCGTCGTCCTCATCTCGCTTGCGATCGCAGAATCGGTCAAGCCAGCCGCGAAAGGCGCGGTCATCTACCACTGACACCACAGCCGACCCAAGGTTTTGGACGGAAGAGCTGACTTCGGGAGGCAAGCTGCTGACTGCCGTAGCCTGACAGGCTAGGAAAATGCAGAGCTTGAAGGTCAGTCCGTTGTTAAGTGGGTTAGCCATGACGGAGTCCTCATTGTTTTGCGAGCGGGGCCTGGCGGCGGGATATGACCTCGCTCTACCAAGCCAACAAAACAGTCCGTCTCGCTGAGGGAACTTCCTTTTTGGCTACCTCCAGTATGCCAAATTCAATCCGAGTTTGTCAAGCTGATTCGAGTGATTTTATCCCCTTGAACTCTGAGGTTCCATCAATCGTGAAGTTCACGAACATGATGGGTTTCATAATTTTCAATTAAAATGCCAATAATCTCCATCAAGGAAGCCAGGGGATGCTGTTCATGTTCTCCAACTTCATCAATGAGTTGATCTAGCCAATCCACCAGGTATTGATACCTGGATTCATCACGGGGAATCACTAACTGATTGGCTAGAGGTTGCCACATTTTTTGAGTTTCATCAATGCTGAACAGGGTTACTCTTTCCATTTTCCTAGATTATACTCTGCGTGAGTGAAGGGTGAAGCTGGTGCGATCGCCCCTCAGGGTGATTTGGGGTCGGGTTAGATATAACGTTGTCATGGATGTCTATCGTCAGGGACAGCATCCATGGTCGCTAGGGTGATTTGAGTTCTGGTTTGAGCGGTGGGGTGTGTTGCGGCTCAAACCCATTTAACGCTTAATAGAACTTGGGTCGAATACCAGAAACCGGGTGTCTCTCAGACACTCGGTTTCTGGCGGCTGCAAGGTTGCCCTAATAAACGACCCACCTGGACCGTCAAAGCCGACATTGCCCAGTTTTTCGACCATCTCTGTCACGGAATCCTACAGGCCGCCCTCGACGGTCTCGACCTGGACTCCCCCAGCCGTGAAGCCGTCATGCAGCAAGTCAAAGCCGGGATTGTCATTCAGGGAACCCTTAGCCGTTCCAGTCAGGGGGTGGTTCAGGGCAATATCCTGTCGGGCGCTTTAGCCAATCTGTATCTTACCGAGTTCGATCGCCGCTGCATCACATCGGGCTATCGTCTAGTGCGCTACGGCGATGACCTCGTTCTCGCCTGCGACAGCCTCAGCGAAGCCGAGCGCGTCTTACAGCACATTCATAATTGGCTTAAACAGCTCTATCTCAGCCTGCAACCCGATAAAACTCAAATTTTTGCCCCAGACCAGCCATTTAGCTTCCTCAGCTACCGCTTTGAGAACGGAACTCTAACCGAACCCCCACCCCCTCAACTCAAAAATGGTCTGGCCCGTCCCTACGGCGCAACGTCCAAACGTCGTCCCGTGCGGCCGCCCTCCCGCGCACCCCGCGCCTGTTCCCTGAAACCGCCTACCCCTGAGTGTTCCACCGCACCCCCTGCCCACTATTTCGCCGACCCCATGACCACTCTCTACGTCACCGACCAAGGGGCCTATCTCAAGGCCCGCCATTCCCAATTCCAGGTCTTTCACCAGCATCAACTCCAAATGCAGGTTCCCGTGAATCGGGTGACCCACGTGGTTCTATTCGGCTGCTGTAACCTCTCCCACGGTGCCGTTCGTTTAGCCCTGTCACGGGGCATTTCCGTGACCTATCTCTCCAACCAGGGGCGCTATTTCGGACGACTCAACCGCCAGGGAAATGCCAAGGTCGAGTACCTGGCGCGTCAGGTGCAATGCGCCGCTGATGCTGACTTTGTCCGCACCCAGGCTGAGACCATTGTGCGGGCCAAACTGCACAACAGTCGTGTCTTGCTGCTGCGGCTGAACCAACGGCGACAAACCCCGGAAGCCATCACCGCGATTGACCAGTTGGCGATGCTGATGGACCATCTCCCCCTGGCGGATTCCGTAGAAGCGTTGCTGGGGTATGAGGGGAAAGGCGCATCGGTGTATTTTCGCGGCTTCGGGTCTCTGTTGAAGACGGAGTTTCAGTTTACGAAACGCAGTAAGCGTCCGCCGCAAGACCCGGCTAATAGTCTGATGAGTTTGGGCTATACCCTGCTCAGTTATAACCTCTATGCCTTTGTGGAGGCCATTGGCTTGCACTCCCATTTCGGCAATCTGCACGTGACGTTGGACCATCGCCCAGGGTTAGTCTGCGATTTGATGGAGGAATTCCGATCGCCCCTAGTAGACTCCTTCGTGGCTTACCTCATCAATTCTTCAGTGCTACAGCCCGATGACTTCACACCACCCGACGATCGCGGTGGCGTTTACCTGCATCCAGATGCATTGCGGAAGTTCGTCAAGCATTGGGAAAACAAGCTGCAAACGGAGATGACCCACCTGACGACGGGATATCGCGTTACCTATCGCCGCTGTCTCGAACTTCAGGTTCGCGAGTATTTGGCCTGTCTGCTGGGTGATGTGGAGGCTTATCGCCCCATGTTGCGCCCCATCAAGTAGGGAACTGCAACGTTCGCTTTGACGGTTTTGGGTTTGGGAGGGCGAACAGCCGATCGCCGATTGTTCGTCCTTCCAGAAACCTGTGACATGACTTTTGAGAAACGGTGTGAGGCGCACAAATAGAGAAAGAGGACGATGGAACGACTTTATCTAGTTTGCTATGACATTGTGGCAGATTCCCGACGAAATCGAGTGGCAAAACTACTGTTGCGCTACGGGTTGCGGGTTCAAAAATCGGTGTTTGAATGCATGTTAACCCCCAAGCAACAGGAGCAACTTTTGACGGGGCTGAATCGCATTATCGCGCCGAAGGAAGATCGAGTGCGTTTGTATCCTATTTCGGATCGCTCTCGGGAGATGGCGATCGCCTTGGGAGTTCAGCCGGACTGGTCGATCGACGACGATGTTTTTATTGTTTGAAGGGGGTCAATTTGGTCAAGCAACCGAGACCCATTGGGGCGAGGGAACGGATGTTAATTCGTGCTTACTGTCATTGTCGCTGGCGCACAAATCCCCAGACATTTTATTTCAAATGGGCTGTGACGCAAGAGCAGTTGGCTGAAATTTGCCGGCGATCGCAATCTACGGTTCGCCGTTGGTTCAAGCAAGGACAGTACCATCGCCCACCAACGGACAACGACTTGCTGCATTTGGCGTTACTGGATTTTTTGTTGGAGGAGTTTGAGACGCTACCGCCGTCATTGCGCGATCGCATTTGTCCAGAACTCTCAGATCGTCAAGGTCAGCGTGACCTGTTTTGAGTTGAGTTCTGTTTCTATTCTGGTTCCTAGATTCACCGTTGGGTGAGTCGTCGCTTCTTCGGAAGCGGAATGAATGGAAACTCCATTGTCACAAGATCGTTCTGATACCGATCTGCTGTCCCCGGTTCGACTTGCAACCGGGGATTTTTATAATTAAAACTGATGGTTTACTCGCAAGTAATAAGCATCCACGGGGGTCAGGCGATCGCTGAAACCCCTATTCTGTCGTTGAGTGCCACGTATTTCCCACCACGTCTGGAGTTGAGTGAGTCTCGATGGCAGCTTGTTGCATCTAATTCTCAGTTACGAGGGCTTGGACTTGACCCCCCCGGATCGACGGGGTTAGAATCGAGTCAGGGAGCGGGTTCTACGAGCCTGCCCTAATCGTTTCTTCGGAAACGGAATGAATGGAAACTTGCATCTTGAAACACGGTAGGATACGAGCCTTGAACAGCTAATCGTTTCTTCGGAAACGGAATGAATGGAAACTCTTTGATCCGACCATAAAGGCGGCGCAGAAAGCCGCCTAATCGTTTCTTCGGAAACGGAATGAATGGAAACGATGAGTTTGCGGTATTCCTTAACATCACTCCCAGAGCTAATCGTTTCTTCGGAAACGGAATGAATGGAAACGAGGAGGCGGTCGGTCCTTCTTGGTTGAAGGAAGCAGACTAATCGTTTCTTCGGAAACGGAATGAATGGAAACCGTCCGCTCTCGATACACCAGCCAGTCCAATGGGTGATTTTGCTAATCGTTTCTTCGGAAACGGAATGAATGGAAACTCAGGGTCGGTTTCTAGACCGAATGCGTTTTGAGCTAATCGTTTCTTCGGAAACGGAATGAATGGAAACATGGTAACACCAGCCGTATTCGCGGGCGGTGCAGAGAGCTAATCGTTTCTTCGGAAACGGAATGAATGGAAACGTTTGAAGCCATCCCAATGTTTAGACCAACAGCCGCACCTAATCGTTTCTTCGGAAACGGAATGAATGGAAACAATTTGTTCCAACTCTCCTGTATATTGAGAGCCTTCTTCTAATCGTTTCTTCGGAAACGGAATGAATGGAAACGATGTCCGGAACCTCTTGAATCTCGAGGAT
>LSZA01000081.1 GCA_001637315.1 Phormidium willei BDU 130791
CGCCGCGCCGACGACGACAATAACTTAAGCTAGATGAGGACGGCTCGATGAGAACAATGTTAATCCAAGAGGTTGAGTTGTTTGAGAACGGACTGAATCGACTCAACCACCGAGTCGGGAGCATCACAGAGGGGCGATCGCGTCCCCCCGACGGGCCAACCCAATTGTTGCAAGGCACATTTGACGGGAATGGGATTAGTCGTCAAAAACAACGCCTCGAATAAAGGCATTAACTGTAAATGAATCGCCGTCGCCTCGGCATTTCGTCCCGCCTCAAAGGCTTGAATCATCTCCTGGAGGCGATCGCCTACCACATGACTAGCCACACTCACAACTCCTTTGCCCCCAATAGACAACAGCGGTAAGGTCAGAGCATCATCCCCAGAATAGATCGCAAACTCAGGATCCGTTAGGCGACGAATTTGGCTGGCCCGTTCTAGACTCCCACTGGCTTCTTTAATGGCCACCACATTGGGCAATTGGGCCAAACGAGCCACCGTTTCAGCTTCCAAACTCACCCCAGTCCGCCCAGGGATGTTATAGAGCATCAGCGGAAACTCTGGACAAGCCTCGGCGATCGCACAAAAATGCCGATAGAGTCCAGCTTGCGGCGGTTTATTGTAATAGGGAACCACCTGCAACGAGCCATCCAAGCCCAACGCCGACGCTTTCTGCGTGGCTCGAATCGCCTCATGGGTTGAGTTCGACCCAGTGCCAGCCATCACCTTCGCACCGGTTTGGCTGACGGCCCCTTGAACCACCTGGAACAACTCATATTCCTCATCCCAAGTTAGGGTTGGCGACTCACCCGTCGTGCCGCAAACCACCAACGTCTCGGTTCCATGGTTAACCAAATGAACCGCTAACTGCTCAACTAACTCAAAATTGACCCTGCCATCCGGGTGAAATGGCACAATCATGGCCGTCAGAACTCGTCCAAAATCGATCACGTGACCTCCCTCCCTCACGGCTGTAAACGGCTAGACGACAACGATGGGGAGGATGACTTGTCCGCATCATGATGGCTGAGCAATTCCGCAATCTGCACCGCATTCAGGGCGGCCCCTTTGCGAATTTGGTCACCACTGAGCCAAAGCTCTAAACCACAGGGATGAGAGAGATCTTGGCGAATACGGCCCACCAGAACCTCATCGCGGCTCGTTGCATCCATCGGCATGGGGAAATAATTACTCTGCCAATTTTCCTGTAAAATCACCCCCGGTGCTGTCCGCAGAATGTCACAGGCCTGTTCCCGAGGAAAGGGTTGCTCAAACTCTAGGTTAATGGCTTCAGAGTGAGCGCGTAAGACGGGAACCCGGACACAAGTTGCCGTCACCGCCAACTGAGGCGTCGCAAAAATCTTACGCGTCTCATTGACCATTTTCATCTCTTCTTGGCAATAGCCGCCTTCAGAAATCGGAGAATTATGAGGAAAGAGGTTAAAGGCCAAGGGATAGGGCAACACCGATGGCGTGGGCGTTTCTCCATTGAGAATCGCTTGGGCTTGGGTTTTGAGTTCCTCCATCGCTCGCGCCCCAGCACCGCTGGCAGACTGATACGTCGAGACCACAATCCGACGAATCGGCTGCACCCGATGGAGTGGGTAAATAGCCACCGCCATCAAAATCGTCGTGCAGTTGGGGTTGGCGATGATCCCCTGATGTTGCAAGGCTGCCTCGGGGTTGACCTCAGGAACCACGAGCGGAACCTGGGGATCGAGGCGATAGGCGCTGGAGTTGTCAATGGCCACGGCCCCAGCTTCAACGGCTTGGGGCAACCATTGCTTCGAGATCGATCCACCGGCTGAGGCGAGGACCAAATCCACATCTCGAAAACAGCCATCCGCCACAGCTTTGACCGTCAGGGACTCCCCACGAAACGAAACTGTCCGCCCGGCGGAGCGGGGGGAGGCCAGAAGCTTGAGCTGTGATAGGGGAAAGTTTCGGCGCTCTAGCAGTTCAATTAACTCAGTACCCACTGCGCCAGTGGCACCGAGAATAGCAACTCGATAGGACTTGGGCAAGTTTCAGATCCTCCTAATAATCTTCAATCCTGTGTTAGGAATTGTGTTCAACAGTGTGTTCAACAAGAGAGTTGGATGAGTTCCGTAACGGTTTGTATAACGGTTTCTATAGGGGTTTAATAAGGGGCGCCTGGGGACTCAGACTTCAGAAACTCCCGTTCGGGGCTTGCAAAGAGTGTCCATCAGCAAATAGGTTTTGAAGATAACAGATGTTGCGGCTGACTCGGTTCGAGGTAAGTCATCACCGTCATCGACAGCCACGATAGCAGAGTTAGCTGTTGAGCGCAATGGGGCGATCGCCAACCCTCTTAGTCACGATCTGGCTCGTCTGCTTAGCGGCGACTCTAATCTAGCATAGCGCAGATTCAGCGAGGGCTTGCTCACTGAGCTACCTGACAACAGCCGTTCGGTATTAGGCTAGACTAGATTGGATTGCCTCGCTTGTTGTTAAGGACAACGTACAGCCGCAGCGATCGGCACGATGGCTATGCACGATGACTTAAGAGACTATAGAGCAGAGTCCCGACGTTATCCGTCTGAGAATGCCATAGATGCCGTAACGGACGCTGAGACGTCGTTTCGGTGAGCCAGCGATCGCCCATGGGATTGACGATGATCTCAAATCAACAGGCAGCAAACTACACCCAAGTTAAAACTAGAATCAAACAGTCAAGCCAGGCATGAAAGTAACCCAGGAAAAGCTTCCCGCATCCCAAATTAGTCTGGAAATCGAAATTCCTTCGGAGATTTCCCAGAAAACCTACGATCGCACGTTGCAGAAATTCACCCAAGCGGCGAACATTCCGGGATTCCGTAAAGGCAAAGTTCCCCAACAGATTCTCGTCAAGCGTCTCGGCAGTGAGCGCATCAAAGCTGCCGCTCTCGAAGACAGCATCGAAGACAGCCTCAAAAAAGCGATCGACCAAGAAAACCTAGATGTTCTCGGCAACTACACCCTGCGAACCCCTGTAGAAGAGCTGATTCAACAGTTCACCCCGGGTCATCCTCTGACCTTCTCCATTGCCGTAGATGTTCCCCCCGACGCGAACGTCAGCCACTACGAAGGACTCGACATCACCGCCGAAGAAGTGGTCTATGACCCAGCCCAGGTCGACGCCTTCTTTGAAGAACAGCGAATCGAACAGGCCAACCTCATTCCCATAGAAGATCGCGCCGCCCAACTCGGTGACGTTCTCACGGTGGACTACGAAGGCAAACTCCGGCCCCAAGATGGCGAAGGCGATCCCGAACCCTTCCCCGGCGGCAGTGCCGAAGATACCCAAGTTGAACTCAACGAAGGGCGCTTTATCGAAGGGTTCGTTGAAAACATCGTCGGGATGAACATCAATGACACCAAATCCTTCGATGTCAAATTCCCCGAAGACTACCCCAACGAAGAACTCGCGGGCCAAGAGGCCATCTTCACCGTCACCGTCAAAGACATCAAAGCTCGGGAACTGCCCGAACTCGATGATGACTTTGCCCAAACCATCAGTGACTTCGACACCATGGCCGAACTGCGGGAATCCATCGAAACCCGCTTTAAAGACGAAGCCGAAGCAAAAACCAAAAGCAACATCGAGGCCGCCCTGCTGGCCCAAATGGAAGCCTGCATCGAGGTCGAACTGCCTGAAACCCTCATCAAACAAGAGGTGGACTTCATGCTGACCCAAACGGCCATGCAGTTGCAGCAATATGGCATGGATATCCGCAGCCTCTATAACGAGGAAAACATGGCGGCCATGCGCGAACGCTCTCGTCCCGAGGCGATCGCCAAACTTAAACAAGATCTGGCCCTCGAAAAAATCGCCGAACTCCAGGACTTACAGCCAACCGAAAGCGAAAAAGAGGAACGAGCCGCCGAGATTCGTGAGCAACTGAGCGATCGCGACATCGACGAAGAACGTCTGCAAGGATTTGTCGAAAAAGATCTCCTTTCTCAGAAAGCCCTCAATTGGCTACGAGAACGCGCTAAGATCGAACTAGTTCCCGAAGGCAGTTTGTCCAACGACGACGAAGCGGTCGAGGAGACGGCCGACGCCGACGAGAACGACTCCCAAGACTCCTAACCCCTCTCACGGTTTACCCACTGCGAGCTGAGTATCTAAATTTATGTTGAGATCCCAAGCCCACGGGCATGACTTGATGAGCCTGTCCCAGCCACACATCTACTCTGGCCCCCAAGGCACCATCCCCATGGTGGTCGAACAATCCGGCATGGGCGAACGTGCCTTCGATATCTACTCCCGTCTGCTGCGAGAACGGATTGTCTTTCTCGGAACCCCCGTCGATGATGCCGTGGCCGACTCCATTGTCGCCCAACTGCTCTACCTCGATGCCGATGACCCTGAAAAAGACATCCAACTCTATATCAACTCCCCCGGCGGTTCCGTAACCGCCGGCATGGCCATCTATGACACCATGCAGCAGGTGCGCCCCGATGTGGTCACCATCTGTTTTGGCCTAGCCGCCAGCATGGGGGCCTTTCTCCTAGCCGCCGGCGCCCCCGGAAAACGCATGTCCCTGCTCAACTCCCGGATTATGATCCACCAACCCCTCGGTGGCGCTCAGGGACAGGCCGTGGACATCGAAATTCAGGCCAAGGAAATTCTTTACCATAAGAGTACCTTGAATCGCCTGTTGGCTAAGCATACGGGTAAGCCCCTAGAGCGTCTTGAAGCCGACACCGAACGGGATTTCTTCATGTCCGCAGAAGAAGCCCAGGAGTATGGATTGGTTGATACGGTGATTGCACAAACCCCTGTCGCCCTAGCCGCTTCAAACTAATCGGCCTCGGAGAGTGTGCTGGGGACACACTCTCCCCAATCATCATCAGGCATAAGCTGAGGCTATCCTCAGTCTGGTGTCTACCCACCGGCCCCATGACCTCATGATTGAATTGTCCCTAACCCATCAAGGCTGAATTTCCGCAAGAGAAAGCTTATGCCGAACAAGTACGACTCTCACCTCAAATGCTCCTTCTGCGGCAAGTCTCAGGAGCAAGTTCGCAAACTCATCGCCGGCCCTGGCGTCTATATTTGCGACGAATGCGTAGACTTGTGCAACGAAATTCTCGATGAAGAGTTGTACGATTCGGGTGCCGCAGCCCCCCCTAGCGCACAACGATCTGAATCCCCTGAACGTCGTCGCCCTCGTTCGGCGAAGCTCTCCCTGGGACAGATTCCTAAGCCAATTGAAATCAAGCATTATCTCGACGATCATGTCATCGGACAAGAGGCGGCTAAAAAGGTTTTATCGGTGGCGGTGTACAACCACTACAAACGCCTGAGTGCCAATCAAAATAAAACCGAAGGCGATGAGGTGGAACTGCAAAAGTCTAACATCTTGTTAATTGGCCCCACCGGTAGCGGTAAAACCCTGTTGGCTCAAACCTTGGCGAATATCCTGGAGGTTCCGTTTGCTGTCGCCGATGCGACCACTCTGACGGAAGCTGGGTATGTCGGGGAAGATGTGGAAAACATCCTACTGCGCTTGTTACAAGTGGCAGATCTCGATGTAGAAGAAGCCCAACGGGGGATTATCTACATTGATGAACTCGATAAGGTGGCCCGTAAGAGTGAAAATCCTTCCATCACCCGGGATGTCTCTGGAGAAGGAGTCCAGCAAGCCCTACTGAAAATGTTGGAGGGAACTGTCGCCAATGTCCCACCCCAGGGCGGCCGCAAACATCCCTATCAAGACTGTATTCAAATTGACACCCGCAATATTCTCTTTATCTGTGGCGGGGCCTTTGTCGGTCTCGATAAGCTCGTTGAACAGCGCATGGGTAAAAAGAGTATTGGCTTTGTTCAGCCGGGTGACAGTAAACCCCGTGATCAACGGACGGTGGATGTCCTCAGTCATCTCGAACCCGGGGATTTGGTTAAGTTTGGTCTGATTCCTGAGTTTATTGGACGCATTCCCATCGAAGCGGTGTTAGAACCGTTGGATGAGGAGACCCTCGTCCAGATTCTGACTCAACCCCGCAACGCTCTGATTAAGCAATATCAGAAGCTCATGGATATGGACAATGTCAAGCTGGAGTTTCGTCCTGATGCCTTGCGGGCGATCGCCAAAGAAGCCTATCGTCGTAAGACGGGGGCGCGGGCCTTACGTAGCATCGTTGAAGAACTGATGCTGGAAGTGATGTACGAGTTGCCCTCCCGTAAAGATGTCTCTCGTTGTGTCATTACCCGAGAAATGGTGGAGAAACGTTCAACCAGTGAGGTTGTGATGCACCCATCGTCTCTCCCGAAACCTGAGTCGGCTTAAATCCAAGTCCGTCTAGCCCTCCGTTGGTGCAACTGAATCGCCCAGAGGTTGGAGTTTCGGGTAGCCTGAAGCCGTTAGTTGGGGTAGTGACACTACCTCAGCGGTTTTTCGGGGCCTTGGGCTGCCGGCTGGGCGGTTGGTTCGGGGTCGCAAGCGGTTGCGGGAGGGGGCAAACTTTGGGAGGGTCATAGGTTCGGGGCGGGCAATGCCATAGCCTTGGACAAAATCTACACCGAGATGTTGCACTTTTTTCAGAGTTTCTGGATTCTCCACAAACTCGGCAATGGTTTGTAAGCCCATGACATGGCCCATATGATTGATCGCCTCGATGGTGGCTGCATCGATGGCATCATGTTCGACGTTGCGGATAAAGTGGCCATCAATCTTGAGGTAGTCCACCGGTAAGTTTTTCAGATAGTTGAGGGACGACATCCCGCTACCAAAGTCGTCGAGGGCAAAGCAACAGCCGAGTTGTTTGAGTTGATAAATAAACTGCACCGCCTGGTTGATATTAGAGATGGCAACGGTTTCGGTAATCTCGAAGCAGATCATCGAGGGAGGGATATGATACAGCCAGAACTGTTCTCGCAGGAAGGCCAAGAAGCGCTCATCATTGAAACTGGCCCCCGAGAGATTGACCATATAAAGAGGTTTCGGCTGGTCCCACTGTTCGGGTAAATGACGCAGTTGTGAGAACAGTTGTCGTACCACCCAGCGGTCAATGGCGGGCATGAGATCATAGCGTTCTGCCGCTGGCATGAAGGCCCCAGGACTGACGATGTTGCCATGTTCGTCTTGGAGACGGAGTAGGATTTCGTAGCGATCGCGCGATCGCCGTTGCGGATCGGCCGGAACAATGCGTTGGGCATATAGACAGAAGCGATCCTCTTCCAAGGCTTTGACAATCCGCGACACCCATTGCATATCGCCATGACGTTGCACGATGTCATGGTCATCACTTTGATAAATTTGTAGGCGGTTGCGGCCAGCATCCTTGGCGGCATACATGGCCGTATCGGCGGCACTGAGGACATGAGCCCAACTATCGGTTTGGGCATTAATTTCAACGAGTCCGGCACTCACCCCCACGGTGAACGTGCTATCGTCCCAAACAAAGCGGAAGGCGCGAATGCGCTCAATTAACTCTTGAACGTTTTCCTGAGCCTCATCGAGACGACAGTGATGCAGCAGTAGCGCAAACTCATCCCCCCCGAGACGAGCTAAGAGGTCTGCTTTGGGGGTATGGTGTTGCAATAAGGCGCTCATATGGCGCAGCAGTTCATCCCCGGCCATATGGCCGCAGGTATCGTTGACGATTTTGAAGCGATCTAAGTCCAGATAACAGAGGACATGGGTCGTTTGGGTGACGCGGGCGTTGGCGATCGCCGCCTCGAGACGATGTTCAAACTCCCGTCGATTGGGAAGTCCCGTTAGGGCATCATGGCGAGCCTGCCACGACAGTTGTTGAGCCAAACTGCGGGCAGGGGTCACATCACGACAGACGAGAACTCCCCCCACGATATTGCCATCATCGAGGCGAATCGGGGCGGCGGAGAGTTCGACAAAAAATTCTTGGGTCTCATTGGCCCCGACTAAACGGCGTTCCGAGGGATCTAAAGCCACCCCGTGGCGCAACACCTGTTCGAGTAAATCTTGTACAGGGGTATGGGTTGCTTCATCCCACAGCCGTAAGACCGTATCGAGGGAATGGCCCTGAGCCGCATGGGATTTCCACCCCGTCAGGGTTTCGGCCACGGGGTTGAGAGATTGAATCCGGCCGTTGGCATCTGTGGCAATGACCGCATCGCCAATCGAGTGCAGGGTGACTTGAGCGAGTTCTTTTTCACGAATGAGGGCCTGCTGAATCCGTTGGCGATCGCGGACTTCCCGTTGCAATTGCCGGTTCGTCTCGGCCAGTTCCGCTGTGCGCTCGTGAACCCGCTGTTCGAGGTCCTCCTTGGCTTGCCGAACCTCTTCTGAGGCTTGCTTGCGTTCAATGGCATAGCGCACGGAACGGGCCAGGAGTTCTGTATTAGCCTGGCGTTTGAAGAGATAGTCTTGAGCTCCCGTTCGCATGGCTTCGAGGGCCAGATCGTCATCATCGGTGTTGGTTAACACCACGATGGGAACTTGAGGACGAACCTTGGCGATCGCTGTCAGGGACTCTAACCCTTGGCTATCGGGCAATGTCAAATCGAGCAGAATCACATCAAAGGACTGCTCATGCAGGATAGCGATCGCTGCCTGTAGCCGAGACTCACAAGTCCACTTAAAACGAGTGGGAGAGGCTTGTTTGAGTAGCTCTTGCAGTAGCCTGGCTTCGGCAGGATTATCCTCAATCAGTAGGATATTGACTGAGTTAACGGACATCTTAAAAGTAAACTATTTTAAAGTCTTGTCTATATTATGCAATCTTTCCTCCTCTAAATCGGACTTGAACCTGAATATAGATACAAAACTTAGTATTTGTTAGAGAATAATCACAACTTAGCCCAAAGCCATCAGGAGTCGCTTAGGATAGAGAACTGACTGTCGCGATCATAAAATAGAACATCAGTCGCTTTTCCTAAGATTATCTTAATGATCCCCACTACAAGCGGTCTGATTTGAGGACAGATTGTCACGCGTCCTCGTCAGAAATTTCCCGTTTTTTCCCTCCTGGTGACTGGACTTCTACCGTCTCTCAAGCATCGAGAGGGAGGGTGACAATCTCAAGCCAAAAGCGCTGAATGGTCTCTACGATTGATAACAACTGCTGTAAGTTTTGTGATTTCTGGATGTAACAGTTGGCATGGAGGCGATAACTTTCCTGAATATCTTTCTCATTATTCGAGGTCGTCAACACCAAAACGGGAATCTGAGATAAATTAGGATTTCTCTTCAGTTCCGCCAACACTTCCCGACCATCTTTTCGTGGCAAATTCAAATCTAGGAGGATCACATCGGGCAAACTGGCCTTCTCATAAGGAGTTCGTCGATGCAAATACTCCATCGCTTCGACCCCATCTTTCACCGCCACCATCTCATGGGATAACTGACTTTCCTTAAACGCCTCCTGAATCAAGCGCACATGAGCCAAATTATCTTCAACCAGCAAAATTTTTCGACGTTTCATCCCAACTACATCCAAAATGAACACTCCTCTCAAACATCCTCAATGGGTTCGAGGCGACAGACGGGGAGCGTAAAATAAAAGCAAGCCCCACAGCCAAGAGACGATTCTACCCAAATTCGTCCGCCGTGACGTTCGACAATCCGTTTGCAAATCGCCAAACCAATTCCGGTTCCGGGATATTCATCGCGGGTATGTAAGCGCTGGAAAATCGAGAAAATCCGGTCTGCGAACTGCGGGGCCAGTCCAATCCCATTATCCTCAACACAGAAACGCCACATTTCATGATCTCGCTTGGCCTGAATCCGAATCCGTAGAGGCGACTCACCATGAAACTTGAGGGCATTGCCAATCAAATTCTGGAACAGTTGCATCAACTGAATCTCATCGGCCATCACATCGGGTAAATCATCGGACTCAATCATGGCATGACTCTCTTCAATGCGACCCTGTAAATTGGTCCGTACCCGTTCGAGGACCGCATTCACCGATACTGGACGAAATGGCTCACCGCGAGATCCAACGCGGGAGTAGGCCAGGAGATCATCAATCAGACGCTGCATATGGGTGACACCTTCGACCGCAAAGCCGATAAACTCATGAGCATCTTGATCGAGGCGATCGCCATATCGCATTTGCAGCAACTGCACATAACTCGACACCAAATTTAACGGTTCTTGCAAATCATGAGAAGCCACATAGGCAAACTTCTCTAACTCAGCATTGGAGCGTTCCAACTCCTGAGTTAACTTAGCCAAGGCATCGGCCTGACGAATCACGACCTTCAAAATGGCATCCCGCAAGGCTAAGGCGGCCTCGGTTTCCCAATCTTGCCAGGGGAGCGATTGGCCCTTCACCTGTTCAGACCATTCGGCAAACGAACCTCGTGGCGAGAGACGCACCATTCCATCACCGTCGAGATGTTCTTCCATGACCCGGTTGGGGTCTCCGGCCCAACGCACCGTCTGGCGATATTCAGGGCGAAACCAGAGAATATAATGGCGTAGGGCCGGCGAAATGGCGATCGCCAGCACACCACTCCCCACCGGAGAATAACAAGAGGCCGTTTCATCAATCTCCTCTAGGCGATCGCAGGCAAAGACTTGGTGAGCCATTTGCGCCTCAATCTTAGGGATTAAGCGCAAAATGTGTAACTGAGAGGGAGTTTTACCCGCAAAATCGCAGACCCCATCGCGATAAATCACAGCCCCCGATGCGGCCACCATGCCTAAAAATGTATCTTCATGGTCTAACGCGCCTTTGACCCAGTCTTGAGTTTCCGACATGGACTCGAGTAAGCGGGATAACTTGCGCTGACAGGCCACGCGATCGGCATATTCCGTGGTCTGAGTTTTGACGGATAACTCCAGAGACATCGCCTGAACCAACAACGTACAGGCCTCCCGTTGCGACTCCCACAGATATTTCGGTGTCAGGTGATGACACGAAATCAAACCCCAGAGTTGCTGTTGTCGAAACAGGGACATCACCAGAGTCGATCGCACCCCCATATTCTGCAAATAGGTTTGATGACATAAAACAACGCCCCGTAACTCGCAATGGGTTAAATCTAGGGGCGCTCCCGTTTGAGGGTTCTCCCGAGGAACCAATGGCACATTCTCAACATGAGCATCGGGAATCAAGCGACTATAGTTACGACTAAACAGATGACGACAGGGACGAGTATCCGCATCAGGGTAATGCAGGCCCAGATAGGCCGGGAGATGCTCTCGCTTCGCCTCGGCGATAACAATTCCATGGCCTTGAGGATTAAACTCATAAGCCATCACTCGATCAAATCCCGTAAACTCGTAAATACTCTCAACGCCGGCTTGACAGAGGTGTTGGATATTATCCGTCGTCTGTAACTGGCGCACATGAGAGCGCACCATTTGATAGAAGGCTGTTAGAGAGACGTCTGTTTCTTGCCGTTCGGGTTCTAATTCTAAAATCAGAATGCCATCGGGATTGCGATGAACTCGTCCTTGGAAGGATTTGGCTTGATTGTTCACGGTTAGGGTGAGACTCAAGCGAGGGGGAATGGTGGGATCGAGTTCAGAGGCGGCGGCCTCCAAGGCCTGACGCTGTTTGGGATCAAGGATGTGAGCGAGAGGTTGTCCCAACAGGTCTTCGGCGGCGACACCTAAAAATGCCTCGCTATTGCGACTAAGCTGGAGGATATGGCGATCGCCGCGATCGCCATGATCCGATAAAACCACCACCATTCCGTGAGGCTGAATACTGTCGTAATACTGAATGGGAGCTTCGATATCTATCATCTATTCAGTTTTAAGTGAAGTTAGTAGGTTTCATGTGCGCTCCCCCTACTCGTTGGAGAGGGGTTGCAACTGATCGACCCAATCCAAAAGATAATGAGCCAGTTGCAGTTTAGTACAAGAGTTAATGGAGGTTTGATTGCCATTGGCATCAATGAACACCGCTTGATTGGTGTTGCTGCCAAACCCAGCATCCGGGACATCAACCGGATTGGCAACGATCGCATCGAGTTTTTTACGCCGTAACTTTTCCAACGCGGGCGTGACAATATCGCCGGTTTGGGCCGCAAAGCCAATCAGCCGTTGCTGATGGTGTTTGGCTTGGGCCAACTCGGCCACGATATCGGCCACTGGCACGATGGGGAGAGATGGGGGGAGTTTATCTTTAGCCAGCTTTTGTCCGTAGTATTGGGCCGGCTTCACATCCGCCACCGCCGCTGTCATCACCACCCAGTCCGCTTGGGGGAAGTAGTGGTGCATCTGCTGACGCATCTCCTCGGCATGAGTCACGGGGACACTGTCAATCTCAGACAGTTGCGCAATGGCGTTCGGATTGAGGCAACTATGAACCAGGGTCACTTTGGCCCCCCGATGGGCCGCCGCTTGAGCCACAGCCACTCCCATTTTGCCGGTGGCGGGATTGCCAATGAAGCGAACCGGGTCAAAATACTCTCGGGTTCCCCCGGCACTGACGAGGATGTGACATCCGGCTAAATCTTGTTTACCACCGCTATGGAGGAGGGATTCGATATGGGTCACGAGGCGATCGCCTTCAGCCATGCGGCCTACGCCCACGCGATCGCAGGCTAAAAGCCCCGCTCCTGGGGAAATCCCATGAAAGCGGGGATGATTCTGTAATCGCTGCCAGTTCTCCTGTACGGTTTGTTGCTCCCACATATCCGTGTTCATCGCCGGTGCGAGTAGCACGGGACAGGTTGAGGCTAAGACAACATTTGTCAGTAGGTTATCGGCAAACCCGTGACTGAGTTTGGCGAGGGTATTAGCCGTTAGGGGAGCAATGGCAAAGACATCGGCCCATTCTCCTAACTCGATATGTAGGGGTCGTCCATGAATCGACTGCCAGAAGCTCTCATCGGTGTAAGCGGGATGCCGTGACAAGGTGGCCAGGGTTAGAGGGGCGACAAAAGCCTGTGCCCCCGATGTGAGAATGACGCGAACCTCAGCCCCGTCCTGAACCAGTCTGGAGACCACCTCACAGACCTTGTAAGCCGCAATACCGCCGGTTATCCCGATGAGAACCCGTCGTCCTGTCAGTGATGCCATGAAAGACCCGAAAACTACAGTTGTCGGCGATCGAAAGCATCATCTTGGCGACTTAGCTTTCGTCGCAGTCTTCAAATTCTAGTAGATAACTGTAGGGTTCGACGAGGTCAGGACGCTCAAAGGCGATGGCCCGTAGTAAGTGCCAGTCTTCGAGTCCTTCGAACGGATTAGGATAATCATCCGCATCCAGTCGATTCGCTAATAGCTTGACTTGGTCTTCGGTCACAGCGGATAAATCGTCCCGAGACACAGTAATCGTGGTCATGACGGTCGCCTCCCTATTCCTAGAATGCACAACACAATTCCTTAGGGAAATTGCGTTTTAAACATGATGCAATCAGGGGAACCCACTCGAAACTCGGCTTTCACCGCATCTCGATGGATTCTAACGAACCCCTTACCTTTCATCTTAGGACATTGAGGGGCGATCGCCGCAGGAGTTAACCTTTCGCAATCTCGATCGCCCGTTCACCTTTCGCCTAATCCCCCAATCACCATGATTACCCCAGGGACTCCTTCTCGGAGGAATCTGCTAACACATTCAGGGTGAATTCTCGTAACCGTACCACTTCCTGCGGACAAATCTCATGAGCCATATCGAACTCGTGATACTCCACCGCCGCCCCCGCCGCCGTCAGGGTATCACGGGTTCGCTGAGCCGCCGTCAGAGGAACCACCCGATCAAAGCGGCCGTGCATGACTAACACCGGCGGAATCGGAGTCTGAAGCGGCGGTTCCCCATGGAGATAGCCACTCATCGCCACCAACCCTGCTAAGGGATAATGGAAGCCTACATCCAACGTCATCGCTCCTCCTTGGGAGAACCCCCCTAAAATCGTTTGACGTAACGCAATCCCTGAGTGATCCTCGAACTCATCCAACCAGGCGGCGAGTTCAGCACGACTTTGTTCTAATCCTGTATACGCTTCGGTTTCGAGGTCATACCACATTTTACCCCCAGGGACGAGGGGATGCAGCAGTGGCGCTTCGAGACAGAAACAGAGATAATCAGGGAGGTCCAAAATTGGTAGTAAGGAGGCTAAATCACGAGCATTGGCCCCCCAACCGTGCAGGAGGATTAAGGCCCCTCTCGGCTCAATTCCGGTTTGTGGTCGTATCTCAATCGCATCCATGGTTGTTGCTGTTTCCTGACAGTTGCGTGATGGTGAAAATCAACGGTGACCCGTTGATTTGGCAAACCCGTTGTCATCCCAGTAATACCACGGATATTGCGTCAGGATTGAGCTACGGAGAGCATTTAAGTGATAACACGGATATTGCGTCAGGATTGAGCTACAATTGAACTCAAATTGCTTAACTGATACGCTCATTTAAGAACGTTGCCGGTTGCAAGTTGCCGGTTGCAAATTGCCGGTTGCAAGACGTCCCCGACTGTTGTCCAAAACTTAGCCGAACAATGTAAATCTTGCCCTCGACATTGTCATCGGCACTTCGTCATCTACTCTATGTCCCGAAATAATGACTCATTCTCAGGCTCGGAAGGTGAATCCCGACTCGATTGATGCGTTTCCCCGTCGCTTATCGCACCCCGACTCGCCCGTCATGAATCGTTCAAACTGGGGCGCTTCGGTTCCCCGGGAAGCCAAGCGCGAGTTCTCGTCCTCTCGTACCATCTCATCGGCTGATCTGGGGTTAATGGCACCCTCAGGAGCCAAATATGCGCCTCACAACCGTGATGGAGGGCTGACTCAGATCCCCTTAGCGGCACCGACGGGTGACTGGCCCGACCCCCTCCCGCGCCAGGCCAAGACCCCGGTTCAAACGGACTGGCAGAAACAGCGAGCGATCGCCCAAGCTCGGGTCGCCGCTCTACAACAACAACACAATCAGATTCTAGACGCTGAACGTCGTCAGTTACACCTGGAACTGCTGATTATCCTCCTAACCCTTCTCGGGGGAGCGGGTTGGGGGATTTGGCATTGGTATGACCCAGCCATCATCTCCTTACCGGGCCGACACCAGCTTCAGGATGAGGTCGAATCCATCCCCACCCAGCCACTCCAGGCTGAATTAGACCCAACCACGCCAGCCAGCGGTGTTCCTCAACCCAGTTCCGAGGACTTAGCGGCCAACTCAACGGAAACTGAGGCCGCTTCCGCAGCGGCGTTAAGCGAGAACCTCATTGATGAGTCTGATGACGACTCAAGTGCGATCGCCCTCGGCAAATTAAAATCCGCCAAAGCTCCGTCAGCCCAAGTTTTGGGCGAATCGTTACCCCAAGACGAAGCCTCTCCTTTAAATCGCATTGCCCGCAGTGCCAAACGACCCATTGAAGGGTTGGCGGCCAGTTTACCGCCAAATCTCGATCAACCGGTCGATCGCAACTGGCGTATCGGTGGTTATCGCGTCAGTGATATCTATTTACCTTGTCAACGGGCCGACGCATCCGATTGTCGCCGTCAACATCCCGTGACCGGCTATTGGGATGTCTCCCATTGGGGCGTTGATTTAGCAATGCCGTATGGTGCGCCCCTCTACGCGGTGGGGAAAGAAGGATCTGATGTGAAGGTGTCCTGTTATTACGATGGTGCTAAGGGCCTCGTGGGCCAGTTCAGCAGCAGTAGTTTTCCCGCCTACGAGTTTGAAGCCTTCCATCTCAGTGACTGTATTCCAGGGGTTCATCTCGCCGGTGCGTTGGTGGCGGCAGTGGGAAATAGTGGTATCTCCAATGGGCCACATTTGCATTGGGAGACCTATTGGTATGGACGACGGGTAAATCCTCCTCGCTGGTCTCTGGAGTTTGTGGTTAAAGGAGATATTCACGTCAATACCTCGGATAAGTATGTGTATTAGATTCGGAGTTAGGGGCGATCGCCTTTAGATCTCAGTTCTGGGTTAAACCCATGGGTTTAACCCAGGTTTTGCCCTTGACTGGATGCCACAATCAAGACTTACCACTGGTGAGCGGTTCCTCAACCTGAGACTGTTCCCAACCGGAACTCGGTAAACGAGGCGGACGAGGACGACCCGAGCGGTGCAGTAACGTATAAAAACAAGGGACAATAAACAGCGTTAACACGGTGGCTAAGGACAATCCAGAAAAGACAACAATCCCTAACGGTTGTAAAAATTCCGAGCCTTCACCAACCCCAAGTGCTAGGGGGAATAAGCCCAAAACCGTTGTGACCGTCGTCATCAAGATCGGTCGTAACCGTTGTGGAGCCGCTTCTAACATTGCCTCATAATAAGTCACCTCATTATTGAGGCGAATTTGATTAGCTAATTCCACCAAAAGAATGGCATTGTTTACGACAATGCCCACCAACAAAACTGCTCCAACAATTGCCGTTGCCCCGACGGCTGTTTCGGTTAAGTACAGCCCCAAAATTCCTCCAGATAGGGCTAATGGCACGGTTAAAATAATCGCCAAAGGGTCAATCAAGGAATTATATTGAACCGCCATGACCACAAAAACCATAAATGTTGCCAAACCACCCAAAATTCGCAGCGACTGTTGCA
This sequence comes from Phormidium willei BDU 130791, assembly GCA_001637315.1. GTDB lineage: Bacteria > Cyanobacteriota > Cyanobacteriia > Cyanobacteriales > Geitlerinemataceae > Sodalinema > Sodalinema willei. Next base: position 16,448 of record LSZA01000081.1, read on the forward strand.
ATTGCTGATTCGTTTCTGCCGCCGAACTCGGAACCCGCGTTACCCCTTGGGGTAGGTCTAATCCTGCTAAAATTGCATTGACTTCAGCGAGGGCATCACTAAGATTTGCCCCATCCGTGAGACTCCCTTCAATCAAAAAAATCTGACGTTGGTTAATGCGCTGAATTTCCCCTGGAGCAACGCCCGGGGTGATTTCACTAATGTCCCCGAGACGGATTAAATCATTCCCCGGTGTAAATAGGGGAATTGAGCCTAAGCGATCTGCCTGTTGAATGGTTCCTGTCGGTAACTGCATTCGCACATCAATGAGGCGATCACCCCGTTGAATTTGCGTCACAACAGACCCCTCTAGGGCGGTCTGGATTGTTTCACCAATGGCTTGAGCCGATAGCCCTAACTCCGAGGCCCGTTGCCAATCCGGGCGAATTTGAATCTCGGGTTGGGGGTCTTCGGCATCGGGTTGATAGCTGGCAAGGGTGGCTTGTTCCTCTAGGGCGGTTAACACCAGTCGTCCAGCCTCTTCAAGCCGCTGAGGATCCGTTCCTTGTAGCATGACATCGATATCATCCCGCGTGGGGGAGTTACTGAGAATCAGTCCTCGCACCGAGCCGGGACGCATCCGAACCGAGGTATCAACCAAGGGAATCTCTTGGCTGATTTGGCGATTGACCTGTCCGATATAGGCCCCGACGTTGGTTCCAGGGGTCAGAGCAATGGTACTCGAAGCCCGTAGGGAGTTGGCGCTGGTGGAGGTTCCAAATAGGAAGCCGCCGGCGGTACTGAAGGCATATTCTGTTTCTGGTTGGGATAATAACAGGTCGTCGATCGCGGCCATCACCTGTCGGTTATCGGAGACGGTGGTTCCGGGAGGAAATTGCGCCACCAGTTGAGCTTGGCCGGTATTAATGCGTGGCAAGATTTCCTGGGAGAGTTGTCCGGCCATCCAGATGCTGCCGCCACCGAGAACAATCACAGCTAGGGCAATGGTGAACAGGCGTATCCGTAAGATTCCTGAGAGGAGTCGTCGGTAGCCGTTGGTGAGGAGGGTGATGAAGCGGCCAAAGAGCCAGATGGGAGGCAGGCGATCGAGCCGTAAGGACCAAGGAATGGCTAAGAGTCGCGCGGCGAGGGAGGGAACGACCGTCAGGGCGATCGCCATCGAAGCCGCCACCGCAAAACTGATGGTTAAAATCAGTTCGTTGAACAGAAGGGAGATAAAACCGCCCAACATCAGAAAAGGAAGCACGGCGACAAGGTTGGTACTGGTTGAGGCCAGCAGGGCCGATTCTAATTCGACGGCGGAGGTTTCGGCCTGTTGGCGTACCCGTTGGGCAAACGGCTGTTTGGGATTGAGGGTTGAGTGGCGATCGAGAGGGTCTGAAGTCGCACCCTTTGGTTGAGGATTGCGGGCCTTTTCGACCCCTTTGGCGATGTTCTCAAGCATGACAATGGCGTTATCGACCACAATACCCACGCCTAGGGCCAGGCCCCCGAGACTAAAGACATTCAGGGAGAGTCCGAATAGGCCCATGAGAATCATGGCGGTGAGGGTAGCCAGGGGAATCGCGAGAACCACGATCAGGGTTTGTCGTAGGGACCCGAGGAAGAGTAAAACGGCGATCGCCGCCAACCCCGCTCCCGAAAGTCCAGCGGTAATCACGTTTTGAATGGAACTACGGATGAAACGAGATTCATCAAGGGTGGTTTCAATCTGCATATCTTCGGAAATAACACCCGAGTTGCGGAGTTCCTCGATCCGTTGTACCACCCCTTCGACGACCTCGATGGTGTTGGCTTCGGGTTGTTTCTGAATGCTCACTTTCACCGCTGGCTGACCGTTGAGGGTGACAAAGACCCGTTGTTCTTCGGTTCCGTCAATGACCTCGGCGACATCTTCGATGTAGAGTTGACGAGGGCGATCGCCCCCTGTGCTGTTGGCACTGACAGCAATGCGACGAATCTCTTGCACCGTGTTAAAGCGCCCTGCGACTCGGGTTAGGGCTTCGGAAGACCCGCCACGAATTAACCCCCCGGCGGTATCCTGGTTACGTTCGCGCAGGGCATTGGAGACGTTGGATACATTGAGTCCGACGGCTTGTAACCGGTCTAAATCTAAGTTGAGGCGGACTTCTTCGCGCACCCCTCCCGAGATATCGACATTGGCGACACCGGGAACTCGCACCAGTTCTCGGGCCAGTTCTTCATCAGCAAAAATCCGCAAGTCTACGGCCCGCAGTGAGGTGGAGGTTAGGGCCATTTCATAGACGGGCAGTTGGGAGGGATCGAATTTGAACAGGCGCGGCGTGTCTAGGGTATCTGGGAGGCGATCGCGCGCTCGGTTTAGGGTGGCGGTGGCATCGTTGAGGGCTTGATCGACGTCCTGGCCAGGACGGAAAAACAGATCGATGCTAATGCGACCTTCTCGGGTCCGGGAGAACAGTTGTACGACCCCTTCGGTGGCGCTGAGGGCTTCTTCGAGGGGCCGGGTGATATCATTGACGGCTACTTCGGGGACAATGCCGGGGGCATCGGCTCGCAAGCCAATTCGGGGATAGGTAATACTCGGCAGCAAGTCCACGGGCATCCGTGCGACAATGAACCCTCCCAAAACCATGACGGCAACGGTGAGGATGAAGGTGCCAATCTGTCGCCGGATGGCTAGGGTGCTGAGACTCAGGGGCGGGTTGGACATGGGGGCGGGGGGAGGGAACGAGAGACAAAAGAGCGATCGGGTCCAACTAAGGTGTGGTGAGGTTGTCTGAAGTCGCGATGTCCTGGTTTTCGATCGCTCTTCTGAGACCTTTTGTGTCCTGGCTGACTGGCCTGAGCCGATCAGGTTTCTTAACCGGTCAACCAGACCGGTTAACCGTTTAACAACGCCTCAACAAACTCATAACTGGAGAAGGGGCGCAAATCTTCAATGCCTTCTCCGGCACCAATAAAGCGGATTGGTAGGCCTAACTGTTTCACCACCGCCAGAGCGACACCGCCCTTAGCACTTCCATCGAGTTTTGTCAAGACAACACCACTTAATTGAGCCGCTTCCGCAAACACTTCCGCTTGACGTAAGCCATTTTGTCCCAAGGTCGCATCGAGGACTAACAGAGACTCAATGCGAGCATTGGGGGCTTTTTTGTCGATGATCCGGCGAATTTTGCTCAACTCTTCCATCAAGTTTTTCTTGTTTTGCAGCCGGCCCGCCGTGTCAATCAGCAACAATTCCGTATTTCGGGATGTGGCGGCGGCGATCGCATCAAAGACAACGGCCGCTGGATCGGTGTTTTTGCCGGGATTGGCGATGACGTCGGTATGACTCCGTTGTCCCCAAATTTTAACTTGCTCAACGGCGGCGGCCCGGAAGGTGTCGGCGGCTGCAATCAGACAGCGATAGTCGGATTTTTGGGCCAGATGAGCCAGTTTGCCGATGGTGGTCGTTTTTCCGGCACCATTGACCCCCGTCATTAGCCAAATGTTGAATTGGTCTTTGTCGGGAATGAAGTCTGGCTCATAGCCATCTTGATAGGGTTGGTCGAGCAAGTCCCGTAGAATTTGTTTGAGATAGGCGATCGCCTCGTCGGGGGGAAGACTCTCGGCTCGTAATTTCTCTTGTAGGGTTTCGATGACGAAATCTGTCGCCTCAATCCCAACGTCGGCTTGCAGTAATAAGGCTTCGATTTCAAAGACGGCATCTTTATTCAGCGGTCCCTGACCAACGATCGCCTTTAATTGGTTAATCAGTCCTAGACGGGTTTTCCCTAACCCCTGACGCAGTTTTTTGAGCCACGTAATCTCTTCAACGGAGATATCTTCGGGCCGGCGTCCCTGAGCGGCTAGGACTTCTGCGGACCAGACAAAGTTTTCGTCAAAACTGATGGACGGTTCGGGTTCGGCTTCGGGTTCGGCGTCAACTGGGGTTTCGATCGCCTCGGCTTTTAACCGTTCGAGTCGTTCCTGACGTTCCTCGCTCGCTCTCATCCAGGCGGGAACTGTCTCAGCTTCAGGTTCTGGCTCGGGTTCTGGCTCGGGTTCCGTCTCCGGTTCTGGCTCGGGTTCTGGCTCGGGTTCT
>LSZA01000082.1 GCA_001637315.1 Phormidium willei BDU 130791
GTACCGCCAAGGTGATGGCGAGGGTAAGGGGTAGCCAGACTTCATAGAGGTCGTGGGGGATGATGTTTTGACCTTTGGGCGGGGAGGGGGTGAAGGGACGGGGGGCGGTTTTGACGTTTACGGCGGTGAGGAGCAGATAGACGGCAAAAAAGGCGGTTAACGCGGGGGTGGACTGGCACAGGAGCAGGGCAACACCACCGAGCAAGAGGAGTTCAACGGGGAAGACGAGGCGGTTAATCCACCGTTGGACGGTTTCGGGTGGTTGTTGAGTGACAAAGGTGGTGATTCCAGAGTTGAGGTCATTGGCGCGATCCCAGAGTTGGTGCAGCAAAATGCCCCGCAGCCCGACGAAAAAGGCATGGGCGGCGGCTACTCCGGTAAAAATGAGGGCGTTGCGGGGTGGGTCGGCGGTTGGGCTGAGGACGGTGGCAGCGACGAAGAGGGTGGGGACAAGGTGCGCTCCGGCAGCATCGCTGAGGATGCCCCAGATGCCCCGTTCTTTCAGGCGCAGGGGTGGGACGGAGTAGAGGGTGGGGAGCAGGTAGTTGGCGGCGAGCAGGGCGAGGGGAATGGTGCCGAGGTGGGTGAGGAGGGGGGTAGCGAAGCCCGTGCTAATGAAGAGGAGGCAGAGGAGGAGGCGTTGCCAGGGTTGAAGTTGGGCGGCGGCGTTAGGTTTATTGGCTTTTTGGTCGGTTTCGATGTCGCAGATGTCGTTGAGGAGGTAGCCGTAGGCGGCAACCGAGGCAATAGAGAGGAGGGCGGTTAGGGTGGTGAGGGCGGCGGTTGTGGGGGGAAGTTGGAGCAGGAGGGTTTCGGCGTAGGCGATGGTGAGGAGGGGCGCGATTTTGTAGAGCCACCATTCTTGCGATCGAACTAATTTCAGTGGATTGAAGTTCGCCTGTTTTCGATCGTTTTTAATTTTTTTCTGGCGAGCAACAATCGCTTTATGCTCACTGTTGACTGACGCAGAATATTCAACGATATCAACGATATTGAAATGTTTTTCAAATACAGAGACGATGTACTCTAGCTGAGGAGCAATCATCTTTTCATGCCGCTTCCCAGTTCGCTCATCAGTCCACGTCCAAATTACACCTTCAAATTGGATCGAACCACCGTAACCGCCAAGTTCATCTGCATTTATATATGTATAAGGCAGTTTTAGCTGACCCGTCCCGATTAATTCCGGTTCGCATACAGGTACAAAGCAAACGCCACGATCTGATGTCCATGTTGCAAAATTTGCGACGACTTTTTCAAATTCTTCGAGAGATTCGACATAGCCATAAGCCCACCACATACAGGAAACCAAGTCCCACTTACCTGCCCAGTGAGGTCGTTTATCTCTGTAGTCACCTTGAATAAGCGGGATAGTTGGGTTAGCTTGTCGGGCAGTTTCCAACATGGCGGGGGAAATATCTAAGCCCGATCGCTCCACCTCTGGAAAGCAGCTTAAAAAGTAGCCTGTCCCGCAAGCGACATCAAGCCATCGGGGATTATCGCCAATTTCGTCTAGAAGTTGGGCGATGGTTTTCTGCTCAAAGTCAGCGTCAATTTTTGATAAGTCGTTAAGTAGGAAGCGTTGGTTGTAATTTTGGGCGTAGTTGCGATCATAAATATGATTGATACTCTCTTTTTCCATCACTAACCTCTTAAATATTTATGCAGTAAAGCTTACGTTCAATAGCTCAAGTGCCTTGGGGATAGACGAGTAAAGCGCGATCGCCCTGGCTTGGACATCGAGTTCGCCCAAGGCGATCGTTTGTTCGGGGAGGTAACCCGACTTGAGAAAAGTGTAGGTGGGACGATCGGGTGAATGGCGGGCGCGATCGCATAGCATCATCATCAGAGAGCTGTGACTGTCCACTCCCATGTGTTTCCGTTGTAATGAAGTCTTACCCATGGCGATCAGCACGCTATGACAACCCAACGAGGTGCGAATTTGGCAACCCAACGCGATCGCCCCACCCAACTCATTATCGCCCACTACGAAAAAGCACTAAGGCTATGTCCCTCGGCAGCTATCCATGAGCGTCTTGCGGGACTCCATTGGACGCTCTGGGATATCCCTCAGGCGATGGAACATTACCTCCAAGCACAGGCACTCAATCCCCAAGCACAACAGTATCATTGGCGCTTATACTTTGGCCTTCAACTCCTTGCTCGTCAAAAATACCCTAGACTCCTCGAATTTTGCCAGCGCATTATTGGCAGACCCTGATTTTAAATAGAATAGCTCACTCTAAGTACCTGTTGCTTTTATGCTATCTTGAATTGAATCCGTAGTCGGTGCGTCAAGCTGTCGCCACCACTGGCTAGAAATCCGGTTTCTTATCCCGTTCTTGCAACAGATTAAAATAACCGTACCTCGCCAACCCAATTAAAATCCAAATCATGGCACTAACTCAAATGACTCCTGCTGGAGAAATTGCCCTACCCCCAGAAATTATCAACTGGTTGCAACTCAAACCCGGTGACTCCATCCATCTTGCCATTTCCCCCGATGGTAAAGTCTATTTAGAACCAGCCAAAATAGATGTTCGCACCTTATCTGGCATTCTCTATCAAGAAGGACGTAAACCGGTTTCCTTAGAAGAGATGGATAGGGCAATATCAGATTGTGCAGGAGAGTCAGTTTGAAAGGATTAGATACTAACGTCATTGTACGTTTTTTAGTCCGAGATGATGAACAGCAATGGCAGATAGCCAATCAGTATATTGAGCAAGCATTACAAGACAATGAACCCTGCTTGATTAATAACATTGTGCTGTGTGAAGTCGCTTGGGTTTTACGCAGTCGCTATAAACTGGGCCGAGAAACCCTGATTGCCACCCTAGAAAATCTCTTCAACGCCAATCTGTTTGTTTTTGAAAATCGAGAAGCCATCTCATGGTCAATTCAACAAATGAAGAGCGGAAATGCTGATTTTTAAGACTATCTGATTACCCGCATTAATCAATTATCCGGTTGCCACGAAACCGCTTCGTTTGATGGAAAACTAGGTCAGTCGGAAGGAGTCAAGCTACTACGCTAATGCCCACCCATTCCCACACCCAAGCCGTCCTTAACCACTACCACAAAGCCCTAACCTTCAGCCCCCACCCCGCCAAAATCCAAGAACGCATCGCGGGACTCCAACGGAATATTTCCGCCCCTATAACCAACAACTCGAAGATTATCTCGGGCGTAAATTCAACTGGTAGGGTGGGCATTGCCCACCAATTCGTCATTTATCTTGTTCCAAAAACTCTCTAGGAGTCACAATTAATATTTGAGATTCAACTTGATATTTTAAGGATAATAAATCGCGATCGCCAGTAATCAGAAACATTGCCTGAGAATCGATCGCCAATTCTAAAAACTTGTTGTCATCAACATCTCGACAAATCTCAACCTGAGATTCCACCTTGACAAATTGACTATAATGTTTGACGACTTTCAAGAAATCTTCTCGTTCTTCATCCGAAATATATTTATCAAACTTGTGCTTGTAAGTCCTAGTCACTAATTCTTGATAAGTTTCATCACTTTGAGCAATTTTAAAGCTTTTATAAACTCGATTCAATACTTTTCGTGCAGTTCCTTCTGGACTCAAAACCGCACTGATTAAAACATTGGTGTCAATCACAATTAGCTTAGGATTCATCCGCCAGTAATTCCTGTAAGGTTTCTTCAGTTAATCCTCTTTGTTGAGCATTTTTGCCAATGCGATCGAAGACAGTCAGCAAATCTTCCTCTTGGGCGTTTACTCGTTTATCAATTTCCTGTTTGAGCTTGATTTGCTCCTCTTTAGGAAGTTGTTGAACTAGAATTAAGATTTGTTCAAAAGTTAAAGGGAGTTGATAGGTGTTGGATGTCATTGCCATTTATGGGTAAAATACAGATCGCTTCATCAAAGTGTGGGCATTGCCCACCCTACTATTCTTGGAGAACAGATTTATAATTTACAGAAAGATTTGGCTCGGCACTGATGCAACCAATCATGCCAGATTCTTTGAGAATATCTAGGGTACTCGGTTGATGACGGGGAGTATAATTTGAGTGGATTGTTTGTTTTTCTGGTGTTGAATAGCGCTTTTTTAATAAATCAATAAAATCCCAGAGTAAAGCTTGCGCTTCTTCTGGTAACTCATTGATATCTTTTTGGATTTGTTCAATATGAATCATTCTTCTCAATTTTAGCCTACTGCGTAATCACTCATTTCCCGCATGAAAGGAGGGTGAAACCCTAGCACAATATCTTGTTTGGGGACACCTAAATCAACTAAATCTGCTGCAATATCATGCTCCGTTGAATTATAAAAAATCCAGACCTTACCCTGGCGAATATCAAGATGGATCGCACAATGATGAACCCAACGCTGATGTTGCCAACCCAGATGTACAATTTGATAGCGATCGCGCTGCGTATCAAAAATTGTCTCCACCTCAATTTCGCCATAAGCGGGTTTACTTTCGGCATAACCCATCAACAATTGTTGGACAATTTGTTGATAAGTGTTTAATCGATCCGTTACTTCTTCCATAGGACAATTTGCTCCAATTTAATATCATAGACAATAATTTTTACAGAGTTTTCTTGCAGCATTAAAGCCGGAAAATCTAATTGAAAGAAGCTGTTATAGACTAGATGGGGGATGGCGAGATAGAGAATGCGATCGGGGTCTTCACGACGTAAAGCAGCCCGATAGTTAATAAACTGTCCCAACGCTGTATGAAACTCTGAAATTGCCGATGCACTGGCCAAAAAACTTTTGATTTCAACGGCAATTTTCTCATCTCCTCGCTCTGCTGCTAGTAATCGTTCTGCTCCCAAGTCGATTTCCATATCAACCCCACCGACTTTAATTTGAAGGGGATCGTGAGTAACATTCCACCCATCTGATTCAAGCGCTGTCTTAACAACTTGATGAAAGCGATCTTTAGCCACAACAAGCGATCTAATAAGCGAAGTGTAATTCTCAACCTATTATACAAAGTTAAGAGCGATCGCATTCCCTCAATCTCTTGATTTTCCTTAACATTCCCACCCATGACCTATTCCACCCTCATTCACCTCCTACAAACCCGCGCCCAGCAACAGCCCAACCAACACGCCTACACTTTCCTCGAAAACGGCAAAACCCCCACCAGTCAACTCACCTATTGCCAACTCGACCAACAAGCAAAAGCGATCGCCGCTTACCTACAAACTCAACTCTCACCAGGGTCTAGAGTTCTCCTAGTTTATCCCCAAAGCCTTGATGCGATCGCCGCCCTGTTTGGTTGTCTTTATGCCGGAGTCATTGCCATTCCAGCCCCAGCCCCAGACACCACCCGACTCAAACGCACCTTACCCAGATTAGAAGCGATCGCCACTGATGCCAATGCCTCCCTCATCTTAACCACCCACAACCAACTCACTCGCCCAAACTCCGCCCTCACCTTTGAAGCCAAAAGCTTTGTCAGCCGACTCAACGGCAGCCCCTCACTCTTCCTCCACTACACCCTACAAAACCACTCGCAACTAGCTACCCTCCCTTGGACGGCCACCGATAAAATTCCCCTGCACTTTGCCCACCACTGGCAAAACCCCCAAATTGACGGCCATACCCTCGCCTACCTGCAATATACCTCCGGGTCAACCTCCACCCCCAAAGGCGTGATGCTTGACCACGATAACCTCATCAGCCATTTAGCCGAATTGCAACAAGCGGGGGGTTACGACTCCCACAGCATCACCGTCACTTGGATGCCCTATTTTCACGACTACGGCTTAGTTGAGGGCATTCTCCAACCCCTATACAACGGTACGCCCTGTTATTTAATGTCCCCAACCGCCTTCATCAAATCCCCGCAACGCTGGCTAGAAGCCATTTCTCACTACCGCGCCACTCACAGCCAAGCGCCCAACTTTGCCTACGCTTATTGTTTGCAGCGCATCACCCCCGAACCAGCAACTTTCGATCTCAGCAGTTGGCAAGCCGCCGGAAATGCCGCCGAACCCATCAATCCCCAGATTTTAGAGCAATTCTGCCAAAGGTTTCAGCCTTGGGGGTTTCGTCCCCAAACCTTTGCCCCAGCCTACGGACTGGCAGAAGCCACCTTGTTAGTCACCACCAGCCGGAAATCCCAGAGTCCCATAAGCTGCACGGTTTCTCAGGAAGCCTTGAGCCAAAATCGCTTTGTGGAAACCGCGATCGGACAAAAACTAGCAAGTTCCGGTCGTTTGTTGGACAATACCCAAGTGGCGATCGCCCATCCTGAAACTTTAACCCGTTGTCAGCCCGATGAAATTGGGGAAATTTGGGTCGCCAGTGCCGGAGTAGCGCGGGGGTACTGGCAACGGCCCGATGTCACCCAAGACACTTTTCACGCTTACCTCAACGATACGGGAGAAGGGCCCTTTCTGCGAACGGGGGATTTAGGCGCGATTCACAATGGGGAATTATTTGTGACGGGTCGCCTCAAAGATTTAATCATTGTTCGCGGTGAAAACTACTATCCCCAAGATATTGAATGGGTAGCAGAAAAAAGTCATCCGGCATTGCGTCCGGGTTATGGGGCAGCATTTGCCGTTGATGTTGATGGGGTGGAACAAGTGGTAATTGCCTTTGAGGTTGCCCGTAAAACCCCCAATCTCAATGACGTAGTGGATGCCATTCGCAGTGCGATCGCCGAACAGTTTGAATTATCGGTTTATGGGGTCGTCCTCCTGAAACGAGGCAGTATTCTCAAAACCTCTAGCGGCAAAATTCAACGCCAAGCCTGCCGTCAAGCGTTTCTCGTAGGGGTTAATGGCATCAACCCTTGGGAGACTCTGATGACATGGACCCTTGACCAGCCCTCTCCAAACAGCAGCGACCCGCCCCAAAACGAGGCAGAGGAACGGTTAGCACAAATTTGGCAACAGGTTTTGGGGATTGAGTCCGTCAACCGAACAGATAACTTTTTTGAATTAGGGGGAAACTCCCTCAAAGGAGCAATTGTCGTCACAGAAATCGAAAAAGCATTCGGTCAACAAATTCCCCTCGCCAGTTTAACAGAAGCCAAAACCCTAGAGAAACTGGCCCATCAAATTGCTCAGAAATACTGGCAAACATTTGGGTCTCGTTCGTTAGTTTCCGCCCGTCCAGAAGGGACTAAACGACCCTTCTTTTGCGTCCATGCGATCGGCGGTCGGGGAGGGACTGCCAATTTAGACCGTTACCTCGATCCACAGCGTCCAGTTTATGGCTTGCAAGCAGTAGGAATCGATGGTGAAAAAGCCCCTCATACTTCAATTCAACCTATGGTAGAACATTATATTCAAGAAATCCAAACTGTTCAGCCTCAAGGCCCCTATCTCTTAGGTGGTCGGTGTATTGGGGGCAATATTGCCTTAGAAATGGCGCAACAGTTAACCCAACGAGGAGAGCAGGTATTATTAGTAGCAATGTTAGATAGTCCCAATCCTTTGATAACCGCAGAGCAAAAAAATCAACAATGGACTCGTTGGCAATCTTTAGCCAAAGAGCGAAAACGGGAGAAATTCCAAAAACAGGGATTAAGTCCCCATTTAATTGAAAATATCCTAAAAGTTTCTGAAGCCAACTGGCAAGTAATTATGAGTCATTATCCGAAAATCTATTCAGGGCGCGTCGTGTATTTCTCCGCAGCAGAAAATCAGGCTTTAGGCTTGACTGGGTTCGACCCCATGCAGCCCCAGGGCTGGAATGATTTTGTCGCTGGAGGAATTGAAATCATTAAATTTCCAGGCAAACACGCAGGATTTAACTTTCAAGTTTTGGGCGAAAAATTGAATGCTTATCTAGAACAAGTAGAATTGTAGGTGGACATTGCCCACCCGACTCACTCACTCTATATATATTGAACGGTGGGCATTGCCCACCCTACATCTACATCTAATAGTTTCCCATTTTTGTCCCAACCAACGATAACCCTTTCCACTCCCACCCCAACAAATATCCAGCAACAGACCCAAACCCTCATCAACCATTACCAAAAAGCCACTCTCATCAAACCCGACTCGGCAACCCTCTATCAAGATATCGGCAATTTTTACCGAAGTTTACGTGAATTTGAACCAGCCATTGTTTATTATCTGAAAGCGATTGAACTCAAACCCGACCTATTTTCAGTCTATTCTCCCCTGAACTTCCTGCTCCAATTCATCTCTTGGTCAAGCGAACAGAACAAAAATCAGATTCTCACCCAAGGCATTCATATCCTCAAACAGAATATCATCAACCAACCTAATTTCCCCTTTGCTCATGTGGTTTTAGGCAGACTCTACACCCAAAAAGGAGAAATAGAAACAGCCCAAGACTGCTATCAAAAAGCCAGTTTTAAACAAATTAACCGTTCCCATCCTCACCTCATCCAACATTGGAATTCCTCAACTCAACGCCAGCCCGACTTTCTCGGAATTGGCTTATTCAAGTGTGGTACGACCTCTTTGTATAGCTATCTCATCCAACATCCACAAATTTTACCCGCCGTCACCAAGGAAATTCGTTACTTTTCCAATACTACTATCAACGACTTAGAGTATTATCTTTCCCATTTCCCAGCGATTTGCCATCCAAACTATCTCACGGGTGAAGTTACCCCAAATTATTTTACATTTCCCAACGTAGCTCAACAGATAAAAGATTGGTTTCCCCAGATAAAGCTCATCCTCTTACTGCGAAACCCTATTCAACGAGCAATTTCTGGCTTTTACTGGGGTAATAAATTAGCTTATCAATACTTGAATAAATCCCTCGATGGCATTCATCACTTAGATCTAGATCTTGTACAAGAGAAAATTGCTAACATTAAAGAAAAACAGAAACTCTCGCTCCATAAAAGAATTGAATCAAGAAATCAGTGGCTTGATTGTTTAAGAGAGACATGGAGAAAAAACTTAGACATCAACCATGAAATCGCCTTTCATATCGCCCATAGCCTCTATCTTGACTATCTTCCCGAATGGTCTAGGGTTTTCCCCAAAGAGCAACTCTTAATCCTCAAAAGCGAAGACTTATTTACTAACCCACAAAACACCATGAAACAAGCCTATGATTTCCTCGGTCTTCCTGACCATCCTCTGACTGAGTATCGTAACGCCAATCGTAACCAATATCCTCCAATTTCCTCCAGTTTACATCAACAGCTTGCTGACTTTTTTCGACCCTATAACCGACAACTAGAAGACTATTTAGGTAGAAAGCTAGATTGGGATTAGGGTGGGCAAACTCTAGTCCACCACAGGGCAAGCGTAACTGTGCCAAGTAACTGTGCCAAGTAACTGTGCCAAGGAATGCCTACCCCACTAATATTGGGTATTTAATCCAGTTCCCCTAAAACACCTCAAAATCTCCCAAGTTCAGATCAGGACTATCCTGAAGGGTGGCGATCGCAATTTCATCCCCCGTCTCTGACGTAGGATTATAAATTAACTCGCCCGTTTCTTCGTTATAAATTAGTTTTGCGGAGCTAGCACCATCGACTTGAGTCGTTTTCTCAAAGTCAACGGATTCTAACGTATCTCCAAGGGCAGAAAACACAGCTCGATCAAGAGCAATCTTATCTTCTCCCGACATGAAGTCAGTGATGGTATCACCACCAATCATCTCGGCTGTATTTCCGGGGTTATTATGTCCTGAGAAGGCGAAGGTATCTTGTCCCTGACCACCTGTAAGTAGATCAGAACCCCGATCGCCAAAGAGCAGGTCATTTCCAGAACCGCCATCAATCCTGTCACTTCCCTGGCCGCCATGAACCGTGTCATCTCCGTCATCGCCGTCCAGAGAATCATCCCCCTGACCCCCAAAAACGAGGTCGTTCCCGGTGTTCCCCGAGACCGTATCATCGATTAGAAACGTAGGATTCACGTGAATTTAAATGTAAATCTTCCGGTCATCACGCCAGGAGATCTGTTGGAGGCAAGGAAACGACCGGGTCTCTGGGCTATCAGTCCCCGAAACACAGCCTTGAGCTGAGTTGGCCAAAATTGGTTAAAATTCGGCTAGCCTTTCGCTTCCCACCCTCCTCACACCCCACAAGGAACACCATTATGGTCAACGCCTTATTGCAGCGGCTGTCACGGCGATCGCTGCCCCTGTTTTTTTTGGCCCTACCGCTATGGCTTCCCCTACCGGTTCAAAGCCAACCGACCGCCGTTGAGATAGCCATGGACGATGGTGAAATTCGCGACCCCGCCTCAGAAACCGCTCCTCCTGGCTTAGTCGTCGAAGCCGGAGATGCCCCCATTGACGCCACCATCGCCCTGCGAATGCAGCAAGAACTCAGCCAACTCCTCGGACGTGTTGAAAGTGCCTTAATTGCCGCCCAAACCCTAGGAAACTTAGGGGATATTGCCCTACAGAATTTAGAGACCGGCGGAGAGGCTGTCGGCCTCGGCCATGACGACGGTGCGCGCGTGGCGGCGGCCAAAACCCTCTTGCGGGACTTTCCTGAGTTAGTGCGACAACAGCACTATGGCGAAGCGCGATCGCGATGGTTGGAGGCGCGATCGCAACTGTGGCAGAGTTATCCCAACGATCGCCCCCGTAACAGCGCCCCAGAAGTGCGTTCCATTTGGCTCGATCGCGGCACCATCGTAGCTGCCGGGTCCAAAGCCGGTCTAGAAACCCTCTTTGACCGCCTGGCCCAGGCCGGGATTAACACCATTTTCTTGGAAACCCTCAACGCCGGCTATCCCATCTATCCCAGCCAAATCACCAACTCCCAAAATCCCCTCACCGAAGGCTGGGACCCCCTACAAGCTGCCATTGAATTAGCGCGGGAACGGGGCATGGAACTCCATGCTTGGGTGTGGACTTTTGCCGTGGGCAATGAAGCCCATAACCGCCTCCTAGGGCAATCTCCCAGCTTCCTCGGTCCCATTCTCAATAACAATCCCCAATGGGCGAACCTCGACCATCGCGGCGAAATCCGGCATCGAGGATCCCGCAAAACCTTCCTCGATCCAGCCAACCTCGAGGCCCGCTGGTATCTCGTCCGCATCATCGATGAGATTGTCCTCAATTACGACGTGGACGGGATTCAACTCGACTATATCCGCTATCCCTTCCAAGACCCCAGCGCTGAACGCAGTTATGGCTATGGCGAAGCCGGGCGATCGCGGTTTGAGGACCTAACGGGAGTCGATCCCATGACCCTCTCGCCCAATCAGGTTGACCTTTGGCAACATTGGACTGAGTTCCGAGTTAACCAAATTACCGCCTTTGTCGGCGAAGTCCATGAACTCCTCCAACGCCGTAACCCCGAGTTGATTCTCTCAGCGGCGGTGTTTCCCCAATCTCGCCACGATCGCATCCATAAAATCCAACAAGACTGGGAAAGCTGGATTGAAGCCGGTATCATCGATGTCATCGTCCCCATGACCTACGCCGCCGACACCAATCGTCTCGGACGGCTGATGACTCCTCTCTTAGCCGACATCCCCCCAGGGGCGTTGCTGGTTCCCTCGGTGAAACTTCATGATTTAGCCGATATCGTCGCTGTGGATCAAATGCAGTTGATTCGCGATTTACCCACCAGTGGGTATGCCCTTTTTGCCGCCGAACGACTGGTGGATAACTTAAAAGAGATTTTGCAACAAACCCACGGGGAAAATAATATTGCCCAACCTATTCCCTACCGTCAACCCTTTAAAGCCGCCCTCGACCGACATCGCGCCCTGAAAGCAGAATGGCAATTTATTTTAGCCGCTGAACAGTTGTGGATTGATGACGAGAAATTGGGCCTTTGGCAAGCGAGCGATCACGCCTTTGTTGAAGCCTTAGAACAGCTTGCCGAACAACCCAGTCGAGCGCAAGCGATCGTGACCCGCGATCGCCTCGATCAGCTACAACAAGGATTTCCCCAATGGCTGAGTCTTCATCGAGTTAACAACACCTATCAAGTTGAAACTTGGGAACATCGTCTTCAGGCGATCGAAGAACTCCTCACCTACGGCGAACGACGCTTAGGCAACTAATTTTCGAGGAAAACTTTAACCACAAAAATCTAGTTTTGTCAATAGACTAAACAACATTTTTAGCGAAAATTTTAGCCGATTTTTTGAAAAACTTTAACAAAAAAGTTGAGTAAACAAAAGGATATCAACATGAATCAATGGCAACGATTTCTCAAAAACCTAGGCGATTGGCGAGGGTCATTTAGCCAATTTTCTCCCCAAGGAACTATCGTCAAAAATACCCCCACTCGCGTCACCCTAGAAGGCGTCGAAGACAATCATTGCGTTCAGCAAAAGGTGTTCAAATATCCCCCAGGCGAACCTGAACCCCAGCCCATTGAACTCACCTATCGCACCTTAGGGCGAAATATCCTCTTTTTTGAAACAGGCGACTTTTCCTTTGGTTCCGTGCAATTTTCCCCCATCGCCGACTTTGGCGCCGAACAGGGATTGATTCATAACCAACGGCGGCTACGACTGGTACAACTATTCAAAAACGGGGAATTTAGCGGCGGAACCCTCATTCGCGAAGTTCTCGACGGCGTAGACATCCCCGAATCTGCCCCCTTAACCGTTGATGAACTCATTGGCCAATGGCGAGGAACCGTCACAACAGAATACCCCGATTTTCGCCCCCCTGACTCCTATGACAGTCATCTGAGTATCAGTCGTGAGGGAAATCAACTTCAGCAGTCATTAACCACATCAACCTGGCAATTATGCTCAACCGGGGAAATCGACGGAAATGGCATCCTCTTCAACCGCGCTAGTGAACCCCGACAACTCCTCCTCCTCCCCGACGGCGCATCCTGTCTCTGTCCCCTCAAAATTCCCCGCCAACAGCCCTTTTTCCTCGAAATTGGCTGGCGACTCAGCGACGGAGTACGCGCACGCTTATTACGCCATTATGACGCCACTGGGCAATGGGTCAGTTCGACCCAAATTATCGAAGAAAAAACGACAGACTAGAAACTTTTTTGAATCATTACTGTTTGTTTTGAGTCATCGCTACCACCGCGTTAACCGTGAGTTCAAAACCCAAATTACAACTTGGCAAAACATCATATCCCGAACAAATAATGGGTAAACTATCGCCCTGCCAGACCCAAACTTGCTCATAATTAAAATCAATCAACCAAGCCAATTTTGTGCCATTAGCGAGACCGTGAATAATCTTAGTTTGTAAGTCTAACGTACTTTGGTCGGGGGAGCGAATTTCAATCAACCAATCTGGAGCGCCCTGGAAGGGGCCATCCAAATCAGACAGGCGATTGACCGCAATAACCACAATATCTGGAACCGGTGAATAGGGCGGAATAATGCAACGTAACTCTTGGATTGCCTCAAACTCATCCGTGCGCTCATTGATGTAGTTAACAAGATTTCGTTGCAGCCGTGAATGAAACAGAGTAGGCATCGGTTTTTGAACAACTCGCCCCTCAATCAATTCCCAGGCCGGAGACGACTCAAGATTGGCTTGAGTCAAAAACTCCGTCAGAGACATGGAGGTGAGTAACTGCGACATGTGATCACCCAGAAACCGTCAATCAAATTACTTCTGATTATAGTCTGGGCTTGACACGCTACAATGGCCAATTGACCCATCAGCTCAAGCCAACCCCCATGACCCTCGAAACTCCCGTAGAATTCCAAGACGAATTTGACGTGGTAGTGGTGGGTGCAGGACACGCCGGATGTGATGCTGCCCTCGCTACAGCCCGTCTCGGTTGCCGTACCCTGCTATTAACCCTGAATTTAGACAAAATCGCCTGGCAACCCTGTAATCCGGCCGTTGGTGCCCCCGCCAAGTCGCAACTGGTGCATGAAGTCGATGCCCTCGGCGGCGAAATTGGCAAAATGGCCGATCGCACCTACCTACAAAAGCGCGTCCTCAACGCCTCCCGAGGCCCCGCTGTTTGGGCGTTACGGGCGCAGACCGATAAACGGGAATATGCCGCCGTCATGCGCCAAATTGTCGAAAATCAGGAGAATTTAGCCGTCCGCGAAGGGATGGTGACAGATTTGGTGTTGGGCAAAAACGACGAAATCATCGGTGTACAAACCTATTTCGGCGTCGCCTTCCGCTGTAAAACCGTCATTCTCACCACCGGAACCTTCCTCGGTGGGGTCATTTGGGTCGGCAACAAATCCATGCCCGCAGGACGGGCTGGGGAGTTCGCGGCGGTGGGTTTAACGGAAACATTGCAAAAATTGGGGTTTGAGACCGATCGCCTCAAAACGGGGACACCAGCCCGTGTCGACAAACGGTCGGTCGATTACAGCCAAATGGAACCCCAGCCCCCCGATGAGGAGGTCCGCTGGTTTAGTTTTGACCCCGAAGCGTGGGTACAACGCGAACAAGTCAACTGCTACCTAACCCGAACCACCGCTGCAACCCATAAAATCATTCAGGACAATCTACATCTGTCCCCCGTCTATGGCGGCTGGGTGGATGCCAAAGGGCCTCGCTACTGTCCCAGTATTGAGGATAAAATTGTTCGCTTCGCCGACAAACCCAGTCATCAGATTTTCATTGAACCCGAAGGGCGAGATTTCCCAGAATTGTATATTCAAGGGTTCTCGACTGGACTCCCGGAACGGTTGCAAGTGCAGATGTTGCAGACCTTACCGGGGATGGAAAACTGCGTCATGTTGCGCCCCGCCTATGCGGTCGAATATGACTATCTCCCGGCCACCCAATGTTTCCCCACCTTGATGACGAAACGAGTTGAGGGGCTATTTTGCGCTGGACAAATCAATGGAACCACCGGGTATGAAGAGGCGGCGGCCCAGGGAATGGTGGCCGGGATTAATGCGGCCCGCTTTGTTCGGGGTCAGGAGATGATTGTCTTCCCCCGCGAGGAGAGTTATCTGGGAACTCTGATTGATGACCTTTGTACGAAGGAGTTGCGGGAACCCTATCGTATGTTAACCTCGCGATCGGAATATCGCCTGGTGTTGCGATCGGATAACGCCGATCGCCGTCTAACCCCCCTAGGTCGTGAAATTGGCCTCATCGATGATCGCCGCTGGGACCTCTTCCAACGCAAACAAGCCAATATCGCCGCCGAAAAACAGCGGCTGCAAGACAATCGCGTCAAGGCCCATGATGAAATTGGTCAGCAAATTATGGCTGAAACCGGTCAAGGGATTAAAGGGTCCGTCACCCTCTGCGATTTACTGCGTCGTCCCAAGTTCCATTATCTGGATTTAGACCGTTTAGGACTGGGGAATCCTCAGTTAACCACAGCCGAACGGGAAGGGGCCGAAATTGACATCAAATACTCCGGCTATCTGCAACGGCAACAACGGCAAATTGACCAAGTGAGTCGAGAAGCCAATCGACCGCTACCGGTGGATTTGGACTATGATGCCATTGAAACCCTCTCCAAAGAGTCTCGGGAAAAACTGATGAAAGTTCGCCCGGTTACCGTTGGTCAAGCCTCCCGAATTGGCGGTGTCAATCCAGCGGATATTAATGCCCTCTTGATTTTCTTAGAAACCCGTCATCGTAAACAGGCGATCGGGGCAGCAACCCTCAAGAGTTGAGGCTAGGTTCAGTCGTAAGGTGGGCCAATTCAACCCACCTTACTATTAACTATACCAACATGTCTCCATGACCTTTGTTTCAATTCTCTATGGATTATTTTTACTCAGTACCATTATTCTGTACTGGGGAATTCAAAATAAAACCTTTCGTTTAGGCTTGATTTTAACCGCAAGTCTAATTTTTTATGGGTCGATTCAACTACAATCGTTGCCCTTTCTCTTTCTCATGGCTTGGGTCAGCTTTGCCCTCGGCAATCCCCTTTCTCAAACCACCCCTCCCCAAGCCCCAGACCAAACCAAAACCCTCAGCAATGACCAATGGCATCAGGTCGAAATTCGCTGGAGACAGCGGCGACGTTGGATTCTAACCGCCGGAATTGTTCTCAATACTTTAATTTTAGTGGGCTTTAAATATGCCCCATTTTTATTCCCTAGCCTCAGCCAAGACTCACCGATCTTAGCCAGTTGGATCGACCCTTATTTTATCATGCCCTTGGGGATTAGCTTTTTTGGCTTTGAATGTATCGCCTACCTCATTGATGTCTTTCGTGGCGCACCCCCAAGCCGCAATTTCTTTGAATTTTCTGCCTATAAATTTTACTTCCCTAAACTCATTTCCGGTCCCATCACTCGCTTTCATCAGTGGTTTGAACAATGGCAACTGCAACGACCCCTGAGAATTGAACAAGTCACCGACGGCTTATGGTTGATTGCCAGCGGTGCCATCAAAAAGGGATTACTGGCCGATAACCTGGCAATTTTTGTCAATCTTTGCTTTGAGAATGCCCAACGGGCCGGCAGTGTCGATTTACAACTGGCCGTCATTGGCTATGGATTGCAACTGTATCTCGATTTTAGCGGCTATGTGGATATGGCCCGAGGCAGTGCCTTGTTGTTGGGGTGGACATTACCCGAAAACTTCAATTTTCCTTATGTTTCCACCAGTCTGGCCGACTTTTGGCGACGTTGGCATATGACGCTGGGGAGTTGGCTACGGAATTACCTTTATTTTCCCCTAGGAGGATCTCGGCAAGGGTTAGGGAGAACTTGTCTAAACCTGATGGTGGTGATGCTGATTGCCGGATTGTGGCATGGAAGTGCCACGGCGGGGATGAATCCGATGGGATTTATCGTCTGGGGGGCCATTCACGGGGCCGGTTTGGTGATTCATCGCCTCAACGATACCCTATCGCAACGTTGGCGAGGGTTGGCTGCCTTGTGGCGTAGTCTTCCCGGTGTTGTCTTGGCCTGGCTGTTGACGCAGGGAATCGTATTCTTCTCCTGGATTTTCTTCCGTCTCCCAGATTTGCAAGTCTCGGGGTGGGTGGTCCGTCATCTCTGGGGCCATTCTCGCGATGCCCAATTTTTGGATCTCGTCTATCTCGAAACCGTCGGTTGGATGCCTGAACAGTTGGCGATCGCCTTTCTGGGGATTTTCGCCGCCATGTTCGTGGGCCATTTCTTTGATCGCATCCTACAAGTTCAACTCAACTGGCACGTCAAAATTGCCCTGGTTCCCATCTGTTGGTACGCTGTCCTCCTATTTGCCCCGGAAAACAGCCTCCCCTACATCTATTTTGATTTCTGATGAGAGGCCCAACAGATGTCTGGCCGATGGAACTCTAGATAGGCGGGAGATTACCCCAAGAAAATCTGACACTCAAAGACGATTGTGCAAAGATTGTCTTAATATGGGGATGTATCACCACTATTAAACTGCGTTTGCATCGCTTTGGGCTGCCACTGCTATAAAAACAAGCCATGAGTACGATTTTAGTCGTTGAGGACAGTACCTCCCAGCGGGAGATGATTGCCAACCTGTTAAGAAATCAGGGGATGCAAGTGGTACAAGCGCGAAGTGGCATAGAGGCCCTTAAGTATCTCAAAGGAAATACCCCCGATTTGGTGGTCTTAGATATCGTCATGCCCAATCCTAATGGCTATGATGTCTGTCGTAAGATGAAAGGCCATCCCCGAACCAAGGATATTCCTGTGATTATGTGTTCGTGTAAGGGCGAGGAGTTCGATCGCTACTGGGGGATGAAAGTCGGGGCCGATGCCTATATCGCCAAACCCTTCCACCCGGACGAGATGATTAACGCCGTCCGCCAACTCCTCACAATCTAGGGCGGGGTGGGTGTTCCGGCGTTCGGGTGTTCCCTTCCCCTCTCAATACCCCAACAGGGCATTCCACGTCATCGGCCCAACCACTCCGTCAACGGCCAGGCCGGAACGAGACTGGAAGCGTTCCACCGCCGCGATCGTCCCGGCTTGATAGATTCCGTCAATCTCACCTTGATAGATGCCTAAATCTTGCAACAAGAGTTGCAGTTCCACCACAGCCGATCCTTCATCACCGAGAGATAGCACTGGTAAATTGCGACTCGGTGGTGTGGCGACAGAGTTGGCGGGCATAGCCGTGTTCGCCGTATCGGGGGCTGGAAGCCATTGATTAGAACTGGCGGTGTTGGGGCGAGTTCCTTGGGGCAAGGGTTCATAAACGGGAGTGGCAACACCGCCGAGGGGAACCGTCGGGAAGAGGCGATTCCAGGTCTGAATGCCAACGACCCCATCCGCGTCAATTCCAGCCGCTTGCTGGAAGGCTGAGACGGCTCTCGCGGTCTGTTGGCCATACTCTCCAGTCACGGCTCCGCGATAGAATCCCATGAGCTGTAGCATGGCCTGTAATTCCCGCACTTCGGCTCCATTGCTGCCAACTCGCAACAGGGGCCGAGTCAGGTTAAGATCCAGAGAGCCTTGGGAGAGTTGGATTGATGGGTCTGGTTGGGGTTTTGTCCAAGCGATTTCGGGCATGGCGATCGCCGAGGCCACCATCAACCCCACGAGGACATGATGAGACCGCAGTGGATGATTCAAGACAAGCTTTGGCATAACGAGAAACTCCCAACAGATTGGCAAACCATGAATTCAGAGACTTCGACAGGGCGATCGACAGGCTCATCCTTCGATCCACATTGACATTTTGACATAGGTTTTGACATCGGTTTTGACATCGGTTTTGAGCGAGGTTTCGAGCGAGGTTTGGAGCGGGGTTTGAAAAGCCTGAGAATGACGGCCGATTAGCCTGAGACTCATTCTCACCAATCTCAGGATAATGTAGGGGTTTTGTGGTAGAGTTTTAGGGGACTTGAACCCTGATTCCTAGGGAGTTTGAGAGGTCCCCCGTCGTCAAAACGAAGCGTAAGTTGTGACATATAAAGTCGGTATACTCGGATTAGGCACAGTTGGCACCGGAACGGCGCAGATCCTTTTAGATCCCGCCGGCCGTCATCCCTTGCTCAAGGACTTAGAGGTAGCTCAAGTGGGGGTGCGATCGCTCGACAAACCCCGAGCGGTGGACTTGCCCAGTTCCGTCTTCACCACAGACTTAGAGGCTCTCGTCGCTCACCCCGATCTTGACATTGTCGTCGAACTCATCGGCGGGGTTGAACCGGCGCGATCGCTCATCCTCAAGGCGATCGCCCACGGAAAACATATCGTCACCGCCAACAAAGCCGTCATCTCCCGTCATGGCGATGAAATTTTTGACGCCGCCAACGCCAAAGGCGTGTATGTCATGCTCGAAGCCGCTGTCGGCGGCGGGATTCCCGTCATTCAACCCCTCAAACAAGCTCTCGGGGTCAATCGTATCAAACGCGTGACCGGAATCGTCAACGGGACCACCAACTATATCCTCACCCGCATGAAAGCCGAGGGAGCCGACTTTACGGAGGTTCTCGCCGATGCACAACGGCTCGGCTATGCAGAAGCTGACCCCACCGCTGACGTAGATGGCCTCGATGCCGCTGATAAGATTGCCATCTTAGCCTCTCTGGCCTTTGGCGGTCGGATTCGCCTCGAAGATGTCCATTGCGAGGGGATTCGTCACATTAGTTCTACCGAAATCGATTACGCTGAGAAACTCGGCTTTACCATTAAACTGTTGGCGATCGCCCAAGAAGACATCCCCGAAAACAGCCAAGATGGAACCCCTCAAAAACTCTCCCTAAAAGTCCATCCCACCCTACTCCCCAAATCCCACCCTCTCGCCAGCGTCGATGGGGTCTTTAACGCCATTCTCGTCGAAGGAGAACCCCTCGGACAAGTCATGTTCTTTGGTCCAGGAGCTGGCGCCGGGGCGACCGCCAGTGCCGTCGTCTCTGATATCCTCAACATCGCCGCCATTCTGCAAACGGAAACCGAGCCAATTCCCCATCCTCTCCTGAGTTGCACTCATCAACACTTCTGTGCGATCGCCCCCATGGAAGACTCGGTGACGCGCTTCTATGTCCGTGTCAAAACTCAAGACTCCTCCGGGGTCATTGGCCAGCTCGGAACCTGTTTTGGCGACCATGACGTGAGCTTAGAGTCCATCGTCCAAATTGGCTTACAAGATAACCTCGCCGAAATTGTCCTCGTGACCCATCATGTCCGCGAAGGTGATTTCCGCCAAGCCTTAGCCGCCATCTCTAACTTAGACGCTGTAGCTGATATTCCCAGTGTGATTCGGGTTTGGTAATCTCTGCATAAGAAAGGCGGGCCAAACGGCCCGCCAGCTAGGTGTTGAGAGAAAAGGTGATAATTAGGGCAACTTACGCCACCCTAAATACCAAGATTTAAAAACTAAAGGTT
>LSZA01000083.1 GCA_001637315.1 Phormidium willei BDU 130791
GTTCCCCGTTCCCTGTTCCCCGTTCCCTGTTCCCCGTTCCCCGTTCCCTGTTCCCTGCTTTCCCCATGAAAACCCTCATCCTCTCCTTTCTACTACTCTTCATGCCCATCTCCATCGCCGCCGAATGGCTGCATTGGGATGCCACCGTCATTTTTCTAACCGCCGCCGTGGCCATCATCCCCCTAGCCGCCTGGATGGGAACCGCCACCGAAGAACTGGCCGTCGTCGTCGGCCCCACCATCGGCGGCCTCCTCAACGCCACCTTCGGCAACGCGACAGAACTGATTATCGCCCTAATTGCCCTGCGGGCCGGTCTGATTGAAGTCGTCAAAGCCAGCATTACCGGCTCAATCCTCAGTAACCTGTTGCTGGTGATGGGATTTGCCATGTTTTTGGGCGGACTTCGCTATAAATCCCAAAACTTTCAATCAGTCATTGCCCGCCTCAACGCCTCCGTGATGAACCTAGCCACCGTCGCTATCCTAGTTCCCACCGCCGTCGTCGCCACCTCCGAGGGAATCCCTGAACTGACCATTCAGAAACTCTCTAGCATCGTGGCCGTGATTCTCATCATCGTCTATGGCTTGACACTGCTGTTTTCGATGAAAACCCACGCCTATCTCTGCGATGTCGGAGAAGCGGAAAACGAGCTCGAGTCTGGGGAAATCCCAGAAGCCCCCAACCCTTGGTTTTGGTCTGGGGTCTTACTCCTCTGTACCCTCGCCGTGGCCTATGAGTCCGAGTTGCTGGTGGGATCGTTGGAAGTGGCCACCGAGGAATTGGGATTGACGGCCCTGTTTACTGGGGTCATCCTGGTTCCCATTATTGGTAACGCTGCCGAACACGCCACCGCCGTCACCGTCGCCATGAAAAATAAGATGGATTTATCCATGGCCGTAGCGATGGGATCAAGTTTACAAATTGCCCTATTTGTTGCCCCAGTGCTGGTGTTGGCCGGCTGGCTATTTGGGCAGCCGATGGATTTGAACTTCAATCCCTTTGAGTTAGTGGCCGTCGTTGTGGCGGTGGTCTTAGCCAACTCCGTGAGTTCTGATGGTCGTTCCGATTGGCTCGAAGGGGTGTTGTTGCTGGCGACCTATCTGGTGGTGAGTGTGGCCTTTTTCTATCATCCCGTTTAATGGGTTCGTTGAGTATGGGCGACGGACGGTTAACCGTCCCCAGAGTCGGGTCTCAAGGGCGATCGCCTCGTTAAGATAGAGTCAGCGCAATCATTAAGATTTATTACATTATGCTCGTCTCATCCTCGCGATCGCAGGGGTTTAAGGAGTTTCTACGAGATAAACTCCTGTTCGGCAATGAGCCAACCCCAGAACTTATAGCTATCCTCCTGGTCTATTTTGTCCAGGGCATTTTAGGCTTAGCTCGCTTAGCGGTCAGTTTTTTCCTCAAAGATGACTTAGGTCTCAGCCCCGCCGAGACCTCAGCCCTGCTGGGGATTGTCGCCCTACCCTGGATGGTGAAGCCTCTATTTGGCTTCATCTCCGATGGCCTACCCATTTTCGGCTATCGTCGTCGTCCCTATCTAATTCTCTCGGGATTGCTGGGAACCGCATCCTGGCTGCTGTTAGCGACGGTCGTAACCCGTCCCTGGCAGGCGATCGCCGCCATTTCCCTTGGGTCCCTCTCTGTAGCCTTCAGTGATGTCATTGCGGACTCTTTAGTCGTTGAACGAGCCCGTAAAGAGTCCCAAAGTCGGGCCGGGTCGTTACAGTCCGTGACCTGGGCCGCTTCCGCCCTTGGCGGCTTAATTACCGCCTATCTCAGTGGTTCCCTCTTAGAAATCTTCAGCAGCCGCAGTATTTTCCTCATTACAGCCACCTTTCCCCTGATTGTCTCCGGGGTAGCCTGGCTAATTGCAGAACAGCCCACGGGTGACCGCCCCGACTTCAGCGGCGTGAAAACCCAACTGAGTCAACTGAAAGCCGCCATTTCCAAAAAATCGATTTGGCTGCCGACGGCCTTTCTCTTTCTCTGGCAAGCCACCCCGACCGCTGACTCGGCCTTTTTCTACTTCACCACCAACGAACTCGGGTTTCAGCCCGAATTTTTAGGACGAGTCCGTCTCGTCACCAGTTTGGCCGCCCTGGTAGGAATTTGGCTGTTTCAACGTTTCTTTAAAGCCGTTCCCTTCCGCAAGATTTTTGTCTGGACCACCATCCTCTCAGCGGTGTTGGGCATGAGTGCCTTGCTGCTGGTGACTCATGCCAACCGGGCGATCGGGATCGATGACCATTGGTTCAGCCTCGGTGATAGTCTCATCCTAACCGTGATGGGCCAACTGGCGTTTATGCCGGTTCTCGTCTTAGCGGCCCGTCTCTGTCCCAGTGGCGTAGAAGCCACCTTATTTGCCGTCTTGATGTCCGTGTCGAACATTGCCGGCATGGTCTCCTATGAATTGGGTGCAGTTCTCATGCACTGGCTCAATATCACCGAATCTAACTTTGAGAATCTCTGGCTGTTGGTGACCCTAACCAACCTCAGCACCTTGTTACCCCTCCCCTTCATCCATTGGCTACCGGGAGATAGTGCCTCGGGAGGGGATGATGGCCGCCCCCATCCTGAAGCGTCTCAAGCATCCGTTCTGGACTCAGACGCCGTCGAAGGTGTGGGAGTCTAGGATCCCGATCGCATCCCAGGGAACAGGTACTTAAAAGAAAGTGCCACAATAGGAACAACCATGTTCAACTCCCGACCGACTCTCTCCCAGGACTCGTTTGCCGTTCCCATGAGCCAACTTCCCCAATTTGCAGACCAGGGGTATCACCTCCAACGTCAACTCGGCCAAAACCGAGCCGGTGGACGGATGACCTATCTCGCCCAAGCGGACCACTCCCCGGAACCCGTTGTCCTCAAGCAATTTCTCTTTGGGGATGCGGCTCAATGGTCGGCCTACGACAGTTGCGAACGGGAAATTCAGGTCTTGAAGGGGTTAGATCACCCCGGGATTCCCCGCTATCTCGACTCCTTTGAGACAGAAAACGGCTTTTGTTTAGTGCAGGAGTATAAACCCGCTCCCTCTTTGGCTCAGAGGCGGAGTTTCTCCCCGGAAGAGGTCAAAGAGATTGCGATCGCCCTCCTAGAGATTCTCGTCTACCTACAAAACCGCATTCCCCCCGTCATCCACCGAGACATCAAGCCAGAGAACGTCCTCGTCTCGGAACAACCCACCTCCAAGGGCCGACAAGTCTATCTCGTCGATTTTGGCTTTGCCCGTATTGGCCCAGGTGATGTCGCCATGAGCAGTGTCGTCAAGGGAACTCTGGGATTTATGCCCCCAGAACAACTGTTTAACCGTCCTCTGACCGAGGCCTCAGACTTATACGGCGTCGGAGCGACGTTAATTTGCCTGTTGACGGGAACCCAATCTCAGGACATTGGGGAGTTAATGGACGATCGCTACACCATCGATTTTGAATCTCGGGTTCCCAAACTCAGTTTGCGCTGGGTAGACTGGTTAAAGACCCTCGTACAACCGGCTCCGAGCGACCGATATACCAATGCTGCCGAGGCGTTAGCTGCCCTCAACCCCATTTATGTCAATCGTGTGCCTCACGTGGTCGCCAAGCCCGATTCTGTGGTCTTAGAGGCAACGCAGTTAGGGCAACAAATTGCCGAAACGGTGATGTTGAAGAATCCCATTCCTGACACGGTGTTACAGGGTCGTTGGCGAGTCTTACCCCACCCAAAAGACCCCCCCAGTCGCCCCGGAACCCATCATTGGCTGCGGGTAACTCCGGATTCCGTTGAGGGGGAGCCGGTGTTATGTCGGGTGCGAGCCAATACCGGCAAATTGGTCGCCAATTCCGTCTATGAGCGGCGTTTAGTCTTTGAGAGTAATGCTGAACCCCAACAGTTGGAACTAGCGGTCACGGTGAGAACAGCCCCCGCTCCAGTGCGGCTTCCGGCGTTACCCACCAAACGGCTTGGGGTGTTGTTTGTCTCCGCCACCGTTCTCTCATTTGGGGTTCATATTTGGTGGGGGGCTGTCGTGACACTGGCGGACTCTCTCGCTCAGGCGATTGATAAACTGTCATAGGGGGCGATCGCTCCCAGAGAAACCGCTCAACGGGTGATATCGTTCTTAACACTGGGACCATTGCATCATGACCAAGGACACACAAGCCAATTCAGCCCCATCTTCTCCCTCTCCTCCCTCTCGCGAGGAACAATCCACTCGGGTTCAACATCAATCCTCTCAGCGTCAAGTGGGTGGTCAATCCCCAATGCAATCTCAAACTGGCCCCTTACAAAAACCAAATTCTCCGGATGAGCCAGCTTGGTCCTTGCATCTATTTGAAGATCAGAAACTTTGGTTCACAATCGCAGTCTTAATTGTGCTGCCGATTCTCCTGAGTTCACTGCTCTTAGAACTCATTACCCTCTCCGGAATCATGATTCACTGGGTAATGAGGGGCATGATGTTCCTAGTGTTGATGATGATTATTGGTGTTCTCTTTGTCACCATTCCAGTGCTACTCATTTGGGGAATTGTAGAGACCTTTCGCTTTATGCACCGTCGTGGTTTTAGTGATTTTACGGCGATCGCACTGCCTCTGTCTACCGTTGCCTTTGGCATTAGTTTAGGCTCTCTCTTGCGTCCTGACAGCTTTGTGCCGCTTTGGTCTCTAGTCACAGTGCTGACGGCCATCCCCCTTGGCGTCATGCTCATCTATCAACCTCTACGTCGTTCATATCAGTTGAACAAATATCGAAAGTCTCAAAAACATCTAATTCAGCCCTAAGAATCAGCTCATACATAATACATAAATATCATACATAATAACCATAGCCATAATCCTAACCCAGACAGAGTCGATACATCATAAATAATCGCTTAAATAACGGTAAGCATAATACATAAAAACATAACATAAAACTTGTCGGGTGGACTATTCATTAACCACCCGACGGGTGCTGATTCCATCAATTCGTGCAAACACAAATACTTCATCCCGTTGATAGCGAACCTCAAACTCAGGCCGTTGCAAAAAATAGAGAATCAAATCTCTCGCTAACGCCTCCGTTGCTTTCCAAGGATAGCGACCATTGAGAACCACATAATCAGGAGTCTCCAAATCAATCGGCAGCGGACTAGGATGGCCCAGTAATAATAGCGTTTGCCGATGGGTCAAATGCGGGGCCAAATAATTATCCGTCAACACCCGGGCCTCGGGAGGAACCAACGCCACCGCCTCCCGTGTCGCCTGCCAAGTCTCCAAACTCCCAAACCCCCGTAATAGCTTATTAGGATTAGCCAACAGCAAAAAAGCCACCAAACACCACAGCATCACCCCACGATAGCCTAGCTTACGCCATAATCCTTCTCTGGCGGCGATCGCATCCACCACCGCCACAAACAAAAACGGTAACAGCGGCACCCCATACTGATGTTCCAACGTCCGTTGCAAAGGATGTTCCGCCAACAGATTCAACCCCAACGTCGGCAACAATCCCAGCAGCGGGGCCAACCGACGCCACGACAACCCCCACAACACCGGCAACACCACCATCCCCACATACACCAAACTCTCCATCGAGACCAACTTTCCCCAAAACAACTGAGGCTGAACCAACAAATTCAGCAAAATCTCTCCCAGAGAATCCCCCAAATAGCCATAACGAAAGAGGGCCTCAACCCCATCTGGACGAAACGTGGGAATCAGAACCTGCGTCACCCAGACAAACCAAACTCCCCCCAACCCCAACGCCAGCCAACCATAACGGCCACCCGTCTTCCAGCGGCGGTTCTCAAACAGCAGCCACCAAATCCCCATCGCCGCCACCGTCAGCGATAACACCGCCTTACATCCCAACACAAACAGCAACAACACCGTAAACCCCAAAACACTCCCACCCCCTCGGGCCAACCAAACCGCCGCCAGTAACCCCGGAACCGCCATCACTTCTGGGTGAAAATCAAACAAATTGACATTAAACACCAAAGGATAGGCCCAAAACGCCACCGCCAAAAGCGTTGCCGTTCCATCCCCTATCCCCTGTTGGCGGGCCAAGGCCCAAACCATCACCCCTGCCAACGCCAGAGAAATCCCCTGAATCGCCAACAACCAATGGACATCGGCCCAGAGACGATAGAACCCCGCCAACAGATACAAACTATAATCCCCATGGCCACCCAACACATGGTGACCCCAAAACGAGACAATCGGCGTTTCTCCGCGACTGATTAAATAAATCGCCTGGTCAAAAAAGCCCAAATCCATCGCCGTTGACTTAAATAAACCGTGGCGGAGACTGCTACAGACCAACAATCCCAGGGCCACCCAACCAGCCAACACCATCACCCGCCGCCGAAATAGTCCCCTCGCCACTTGACTAATCTTCAACACGAGAAATCTCCTCCACCATCGCCGGCTGTTCCTGAAACTCACCCAACCCATATCCCCGTAACGTCACCCGAATCCGGGGTTGAAATAGACCCCGATTGAGGGTTGAGAACTTAAAGCTATAGGTACGCGGCGGTAATTGTCCCTGAAAAAAGGCAAACGCCTCCCCATCATGGCGAGGAAGATGACTTAACCAAACCCCATTCTCCGCATTCGCCACCAAAATGCGATAGGTTCGTTCCTCCCCCGACATATCCCGAACCGTCATCATCACCGGCGGAACCCGAAACAGAGATTTGGCCAACCGTCCCCAAAATGAATGTTCAATCTCAATCGACGCCCGAACCATCTCCCCATCCTCGGCCGTAATTTGGGCAAAATCATCCCAAACGACCGATAACTCGCGGCGTTCACGTTCCTCGCCACAACGAGATTGAGGCAAAGGTTCTAAGACCATTAAATTGGGCAAAACAGGCAGTTGCACCAACTCCGGGACTTGAGGGGATATCCCATAATGGCAGGTGTAATACACGGCTGTAGCCGGGGCATCGAAAAAGGGATGTCGGCCATCAACGGTATGGAAGTTATATAACAAGAAATCCCGAGGCGAGTTGGCGAGGCTATCACGGTTGGCGTTATCAAGATAGGGGGTATAGGCCGCTTGGGATTGAAACACCGGGCGAGGTTGCCAGTTGAGGCCATTGGCGGCCACCATAGAGGTTTCTCGGGGAATAATATCCACTGAAGCGTCACCAATCACTTCGCGAACTGCGTCCGGAAGTGTCACATCTTGCAAGTTTTCTGCACTTTGGGCTAATAAGTCCGCTTTCAGGGACGTGGGATTCCAGAAATCGTTAAAATTCTCCGTCACCCTGGCCGGGGCGAGAGGACGAACCAAGTTGGTGGGGTAATAGTCGGCAAAGAGGTTTGTGTAATAATTATGGAAGACGAGACAGAGAACGAGACTATAGAGATGCAGACTATAGGCGAACTTTTTCCAAAATCCAGGGCGAATTTGTAGGGTACAGAGGGCAAAAATCAAGGGCATACTAAAGACAAACCGCAGTCCATGAGCACCTTGACGTACAAAGCCATGTTTAAAGGTTAACAGGGTTAGCAAAATCATCGCCACTGAAAAACTGGGGTTCCCAGATTGAGCAACCAGCAGCAGGAGCCAGAAAAGTCCAAGTAATTCTAAGAAAACTAGGATAAGTTCAGTGGAAGACCCAACATAACTCATTCCCCCCGAATAGCCAGCAGTAATATGAGAGTAGCCGTTGAGATAGTCTAAGAGAGAGGGTTGAGAAAGGAGGATAATGACGGCTAAACTGATGCCATACAGCAGGCGAGGTGTAAATTGGGAAATGTGTTGTAGTCGAGGATGAGTGGTGAGAATTTTGGGGATGACGGCGACACCAATCACAACGGATGTGACCAAGGTGAGGATGACGGTCAGCCAGTTGCTAAAGTTGTCAACTTGTAAAAAGAGGAAGGCGGTTGTGGCAGTTGCGAGTTGGGAATCGAGAAGGAGTAAGAGATTTTTGCGGACTCCGAAACGGTTGCGTAACCCTAAGAAAACTTGAATGGAAAAGAAAATAAATAGGGAGACGGAGGCTTGCAGTCCCATCGAGACTTTACTATGGAGGAGAAAGCCACCAACTGCCCCGATTCCTACAGCCCAATAATGGGCTTGTTTGCCTTGCCAAATTTCTCGAAAGGAGAGCAAAATAATGATAATGTATAGGGTCTGATATTCGGTTTGTAGGGCTTCGTAAAAATCAGAAATAAAATAGGGAAAGCTAAGACTGATGGCAATGGCGAGTTTTTCGAGAGAATGGCGCGATTTCAGAATGCGCCAAATCGCAACGGTGAATAAAATAAGATGAATGAGAATTTTAAAGAGAAAGATATCCCAAAAATTTTGTTCTAAGACCGCGCCTCGAACGAGATAGCCGAATGAACCGTAGGTAAAAATAATATCTTTGCCAAAAATGACATCATTGGCGGCAAGTTGACTAATACCATATTTCCAAGATGGGTCTAGTCCTGTCCCAATGGGTCGAGGAATGGGGAGGAAGGCAAAAAATAGATAAATTGTCAAAACTCCACAGATACACTTAATGATTTGATCTGGGTGAATTGTAAGGGAAATGGGTTTCATGTTGGTTTAGGTTTTTCTCCTTGATAATGTTGTCTCCCCTATAATGTTGGTGGTTTCCGGTGTTTTGACCTTTGTTCCCACCGTCTCATCCCGAGTTCAAGTCCGATGACCATCAGCAGCCAGAAGGCGGGCAAAACAGGACGAAGATAGCGATCGCCGGCTCCGACCGACCAACTGGTAACATCGATATAGGCCACCAATAGCACCCGCACGACAATACACCATAGCAGTAGGCCCGCGCCAATGAGCAGCCCCTGAGAGGCGCTCCGACCGCCCCAAAGCCACCCCAAGACTGCCACGCCCAAGAGAACCGGGAATAGCCACTGATAAAGCTGAGAGATGGCGGTAATTAAAGCGTCTTTAACCTGATTCCCCGGTAGAGAACGAGCCTCGATAAACTCGGCCGCTTCTCGGGTAATCTCACGATAATAGCGCTCCCGCAGCTCAATATCTTCAAGTCCTGAATCGAGCCGTAATACCAAGGAACTTCGCGTTAATTGATAGCCGAGTTCGCCACTGCGACGTAACCAAGGGATAACGAGATTTCCGGAGAGGGAAGGCACAAAACTAACGATGGTTTGCGGTTGACAGTCGAGCCAACTTCGCTCACAGGCCCCATTGACTTCGCGGGCAATTTGCTGATAGAAGGCTTCAGTTTTAGGGGCTGATTGATAGAATCCTTCGGCTTCTACAGCATCCCGTAAGGCCCAAAAAAAGATACCCGCCGCGTAATCATCGCACAGTCCCAAACCGCAGGAGGCGGCACGCCAACCCTCATCGGCAGGAATTTCGAGATGGGGGGCTAAGCGACGAAAACTCGGACTCACATCATAAATTTCGGCACGAGTTGCGGCCGGAACAGTAATTTGAGGGCGCTGACGCTCTGGGGCAACTCGCTGTAAGCTGCTATAAGCGGCCCGGAGTCCGGGGGCTTTGAGGTCGTAGGTGTGATAGAGTCCATAGTCGAGATAGGTTCTCCAAGCCAGGAATGAGGTCAGGAAGACCACTGGCGCGACCGTTAACAGGGTTGCAGCGGTAAAATTAGCAAAACGGGTGCGCGAGGTAAAACAAGACTGTTGCAGGGCGATATAGCCGTAGCACAGGGCAATAACGGGGACGATCCAAATCCCTTCGGGGCGGGTATTCCAAAACCCGGCCAAGAGAATCCCGAGAATCAGAGCGTTGAGGAGGACGCGACGGGGGTCGTTGAGAAGATGGTCGTTTAGAAGTTGTAGACAGACCCCGAGAATGGCAGCGGTGAGGGGAAGATAGAGGACTTCCTGGAGGGTTTGGCGGTTCCAGTGATAGGAAAAGGGAGCCAGGGTGTAGAGAAGGAGAAATAAACCGGTTGCTCGGGCAGATTGGAGCCAACGCTGGAGGCTCAGGGCCAGAAAGACGCCAGCGGCGAGATAGACCAGTTCCTGGGTCAATCGTAGCGGCAGGCCCAGGAGGGAACTGGCGGCGATAAAGGCGGGATATCCCGGTTGACGGGCTAAAACGAGACCGTCATAGGGAACATGGGAGTCGAGGAGTTGTGTGGCGCGGATGATGTAACGGAAGTTATCATGGCGGGCCAGGGAGGCGTGAATGGGCAGATGAGCGATCGCCCCGAGTTTAAAGACAACGAGAGCGATCGCCAACGCCACAACCCCCCAGCCTGGCCGCGAGAGTCGCCCCATCCTACCGTAGATGTTCTAGGGTGCGGGCGCCACCGGTGAAGCGATCGAGAAATAAACTCATCACTGTCCGTTCCCGGACTTTGATGCTGGCTTGAACCGCCATCCCCGATTGCAGCGGGACGCGCATATCTGATTTCGGTAAATCAAAATATTGCTGTTCTAACTCAATGGTGACCGGAAAGGCATAAAACTGGCGATTTTGCTCGGGTTCCAAGACATCTTGGCCAATCGAGGTTAGAGTTCCGGGAATGGTGCCAAACTCCATCGCCGGGAAAGCGTTAATTTCAATTTCCACCTCCATCCCTTCGGTAATAAAGCCAATATCGTTGTTAGTGACAAAGACATTGGCCACCAAGTTGGTATTAGGGACAATCGTGACCACGGGTTCAGTGGTATTAAGCACAAACCCAGAGCCACCGCCCTCTTCATTTTGACCAAAGTTGGGCAGAACTTCAAAGACGACCCCATCAATGGGCGATCGCAACTCCGTAAAGCGTAACTCCTGTTCCGCCGCCGCCAACTGACTGGTTAACTGAGTATCCTGCTTCTGGTTCTCGGAAATCACCTGATAGGCTTCCCGTTCGGCGTTAGCCTGAATGGTTCGCAAACGAGCCTGAGCCTCGCGAATCCCCTCTTCGAGTCGTCCGAGTTCACCCCGCAGGCGATCCTGTTCAGCACGTCGGGCCAGGATTTCCGACTGTAAGCCTTCAATCTCCGATTCCCGTTGTCGTTGGGTATCGCGAATGCGAGTGATCTCAGCCTGTCGAGCCAGAATATCATCTTGCGCCCCTGAGACTTCCTGCTCTCGGTTCATCACCTGCTGACGTTGGCGGGTGACTTGTAGGCGAGCAATCCCCCCATCTTCGAGGAGTGGCTCCAAATCTGCCAGGATATTACGATCTTCTTGCAAGACGGCGCGGGAGCGTTCGAGGCGACGTCGAGACTCTTGTAAGCGATCTTCGGCCGTGGCTAACTGTTGGCGGTCAGAATTGCGTCCATCTTCCGCGATCGCCAGCCGATTTTGCAAACTCGAAATCTGAGCATCGAGCGCAATAATTTGTCCCTGAGTTTGCGTCAACTGGGCTTCCAACTGACGAATTTGGCTATTGGTCGCATCTTGCTGAGCAGCGAGTTCAGCGCGGCGGGCCTGAACCCGTTGAATTTGGGTGCGATCGAACTCACCGGCTGCATCGAGGATTCCCAGATTAGAGCCTTCGGCTTGAGCCTGAAAGGCCCGGGCTTCACTGCGCCGTTGATCGCGGGCTTCCCGCAGGGATTCGACTGAGGCCTGAGATACCGTTGAATCCAGGGTCACGAGCAAATCTCCCTCATTCACCTCGTCACCCCCCGCCACGTGAATCTCCCGCACAACCCCACCACCGGGGACTTTCACTTCTCGCAGGGAGCCTTCGGGTTCGAGTTTTCCTTGAGCGGGGATGGATTGATCCATTTTCGCCAATGAGGCCCAAACCACCCCTGAGGTGGTAATGGCCACAATTAGCCAAATCAGCGCCCGAGTCCAAAAGGCGGGCTGTTCGAGGATTACGGGTTGTTCTTGGATTGACTCAATTCGTTCGATATTCATGACTTTTCCCTTGGCTTCGACAGATCATCTGCGCCCCATCCTCAATGTGATAGATATGAGCATGACCCCTACAACTGAGACTGCTGTTGTTCATAGAGACAGTAGTACCGCCCTTTTAGTGCCATCAATTCTTCATGGGTTCCCTGTTCAACTAATGCCGCATTATCCATCATCAGGATGCAGTCGGCCCCTTGAACCGTCGGTAAGCGGTGGGTGATGAAGAACACGGTGCGTCCCCGGAATTCTTCGACGAGGTTCTGACAGACCAAACTTTCGAGGTTGTAGTCTAGGGCGCTGGTGGCTTCATCGAGAATCAACAGGTTCGGTTTTTGGAGAACCGTTCGGGCGATCGCAATCCGTTGTCGTTGTCCCCCAGAGAGGGCTGAGCCGCGTTCCCCAACGACGGTGTTATAGCCCTGAGGTAGCGTCATAATAAAGTCATGAGCCACCGCCACTTTGGCGGCGTTGATAATCTCTTCATCCGTTGCTTCGGGGTTGTTTAGGGCAATGTTGGCCTTAATGGTGTTGTTAAACAAGAGCGTATCTTGCAGCACCACCCCGACCTGTCGGCGCAAGGAATAGAGTTCGACTTTGTTAATGTCATAACCATCAATGTGAATCCGTCCCGTTTCGGGGGGATAAAGCCGTTGTAGTAGCTTCATCAGGGTACTTTTACCCGATCCACTTTGTCCGACAATCCCGACAAAAGACCCAGCCGGAAAATCGATATTGACATTGGCGACGTTTAATGCACCCGTGGGAACGAAGCGGAAGCAGACATCTTCAAATCTAACGTGTCCTTCGATATTCGGCAGAGGAATGTTGAGGCGATCGTTGTCGTTACTCTCGGGTTCGGAGTTGAGAATATCCCGCAGACGCTCAATGGACATCCCCACTTCCTGGAAGCTTTGCCAAACCTGAACAAAGCGCAACAGTGAGCCGGTCACATTTCCCGAAATAATCCGGAAGGCGATGAGCTGACCCAAGGTTAGCTCTTGGTTAATCACCAAATAGGCCCCCACCCACAACAGCAACAGGGACGAGAGTTTATTGAGGAACCCAGCCACGGAACTGGCGGCGGTGTTGGTGAGAATCGTCCGGAAGCCCGCATTCATGTAACGCGCATAGCGTTCGTACCAGTTCCAGCGGGAGGTCAACTCAATGTTTTGCGCCTTGACGGTCTGCATCCCATTGAGAGTTTCCACGAGATAGGATTGCGCATCAGCGTAGCGTTCGGCTCGTTTCAGGAGCAATCGCCGCACAATGGGCGAGACAAAGACAATTAACGCTGTAAAGAAAGGAACGGTGACCAGAGAAACCGCCGTCAGTAGCCAACTGTAGGTCAGCATCACGGCGATATAGATCACCGAGAAGACGGCATCGAGAACCACCGTCAGAGCCGTCCCCGTGACGAACTGACGAATGTTCGCCAACTCGTTCACCCGTCCGGCGATATCTCCCACCCGGCGTTTATCGAAGTAGCCCAAGGGGAGCCGGAACAGGTGGTCAATGACCTCGGAACCGAGGTTGAGGTCAATGCGGTTGGTGGTATCAACAAAGAGGTACGTTCGCAGACTGGTGAGCAGGGCCTCAAATAGAGCCACCCCAATCATGAAAATCCCTAAGATATTCAGGGTTTCAATGCTGCGTTGACCGAGAACTTTATCGATGATGACCTGGGTCAGCAGCGGGTTAGCCAGTCCGAACAGTTGGACAAAGAAGGAGGCGATGAAGACCTCAATCAAGACCTTTTTGTAGCGCAGCATGGAGGGGAGGAACCACCACATGCTGAACTTCTCGGACTGATCCCCTGAAGGCGGCTGAACCAGGACGACTTCAGCCACATCTCCTTCGACCATTTCGGCGACTTGGGCCGGGGTGCGATGGAGAATCCCCACTTCGGGGACAGCGAGGACAATTTCTTTCTCGGTAATGTTGTAGAGAATGGCGTAGCTATCTTGCCATTTCATCATTCCCGGTGCTTGTAGCCGCCCGAGGGAGCCTTTGGGGATGCGAGCCAGCTGAGCTTGAACCCCCAGGGTGGGCATAATCGTGCCGCAGCCGTAGAGTGAGACGGCCCCTTTGGTTTTGAGCTGCTGTTCGAGCAGTTTGCGAATCGCATCCTTGCGGAAGTTGATCCGCATATGCTTACAGAGCATATGGAAGCAGGCTAGGGGAGAGCCAATCGGACCACTACCGCGAATGTGAGGATAGCGCGGTGGGGGAGCGAGGGGATCTCGGGGGGGATCTGGCGGTCGTGGCGGCGCTTCGGGGATGTTGGCCAGGGCGTTGCTGGCGCTAGAGACTGTGTTACTGGGGACAATAGCTCTGGTGTCGCCGTTGTTAGAGTCTGGTGGCTCCTGTCCATCGGTTGGGTCGCGATCGCGGTCTGGGGCGGCGGGGAGTTGGGTTGAGCCGGCGGACTGGCTAACTTGGGCGGTCCAGGGAACACCCACTAAGCGTAGGGATTGTTCGAGTCGCGTGCGATTGTAGCGGGCCGGGTAGAGGCGATCGCCGACTTTGGCCTCGGCCAGTTCGCCGCGACTGATCAGCCAAAGCAATTGAGGATCAAGGCGCTCTGGCTCTAAGTGTTGTCCTGCGTCGAGATCGATGATTTGGGCGTCGGACCAGAGATCGTAACAGAGGCTTTTGATATCGGCGGTTGCATCGGCTCGCCGTTGTAATTCGGCACTGCTGAGTTCAAAGACTTCCGTCAGACTGGGGTGTTCTCGTACGGCCCGATTAAAGTCGGCTTCGTTGCGAAGACAGTCACGAAAGTCATTGACATTGATGCTGACGCAAATGGTTTCGCTTGAGGCTAGGGCGGTTTCACAGGGTAATCCCCGAACGACGCTAATCCAACCGAGGACTTCACCGGCTCCCACGAGGCGCAAACTGGTTGAATTGCCATTGCGGCGATCGTAGCCGAGAACTCGGACTTGTCCTTGGTAGATGATGGAAATCTGGGCCGGCATTTTATCGCGCACCAGCAGGGGTTGTCCCATGCGATAGCGCAAGAGTTGCGCTTTGGCGGCTAACTGACGCAACCGATCAGGGTGCAATCGGTCAAAGGGAGCCGTTTGGGCCAGAAAATCAGAAATTTGGGGTTGGGAGGTGGTCTGAGTCATACGGACGCTGGGGATGAAGACAAGCGTTTAAAGTAGTCGGCGGCGATAGTTTGTACTTCTTGTTGGAGCCAGTTGACATAGAGTTCATCTAACATCCGCTGGTGCATGGCTGAGTCGAGTTGCGCGGGATGAAACTCGTCGAGGCGAACAATGATAAACCATTCTGCCAGAGGGCGGGGGGGCCAAAGTTGTCCCGGTTGACTGACCGACAAGAGTTTGCCGATGGCGGGGTGAGGTCGGTTTAAGGAGACAGGGCCAAGCTTCCCGCCGGTGCGGGCTTCGGGACCTTGGGAATAGTCGCGGGCGCACTCTTCAAAATTTTGTTCCCCTTCGTTAATGCGATAGTACAATTCTTGGGCTAATCCTTCATCTTGAGTTCGGATAAGGGAGTAGACCACTTGATCTAAACTCGATTTACGGGTCATAAAGTGCGATCGCACTTTTGGCCCCCAGGTTTTTTCCTTAAACTTCTGTAATAATATCGGTCGTATGGCCAGGGCTTCGAGTTCTGCGAGGGTCATACCATTGGCTTTCAACCAAGCCTGTTGGATCTCCGGAGAGGTCAATTGGTTTTGCTGACAAAATTTTTGGACGGCGGCTTGTTGTTCGTCGTCGGGACAGGTGAACTCGGCGATCGCCTGATCGATGACTAGCCCCTGCAAAAATTGTGGCAGTAGCTGATAACGTTTGAGCAGTTGAGGGATTTCTTCTGCTGTAATTCCTTGCTCGCCGACGCGGAAGACTTCAGTCATCGCTCCTGTCAATTCAATCTAATCAAGTCATCTATAAACACCGATTAAGACCTGAACCGGGGTGGCTCATGGCCGGGCCGATGTTACCAGGGGTTGGTTGCCTCTGGTAAGGCAATACTAATCGATCTCGTGTCTTCCACGCTAATACCTGACCCTTGGCAGGAGGTCAGGATGGTTACACCCTGGTTGCGCTGACGGGAGGGCTGGGTCAGTTGTTCCGCTCCTGGGCTATTTCTGGGCTGAATGGGGGTGAGCGCTCAGGAGCCTCCCTCTCGGCGATAAAAATCCCGAACTTCGCGCAGTCCTACTCGAAGTCCGGGATCTCTGCCCCTATTTTGATGATCATGACGGGGGCCAGCTAGGGTTAACCCGTCATGATTAGGTGTTGGGATGTTTGAAATGCCGCAACCGTTCGGACAGACTATACATAATCTCTAGGGCAAACATGGGTGTCTCTTGAACGGCAAAGAGGAATTTCTTTAGGTCCATCACCGCTAGGGTACAGTCGGTTTGAGCGACGGCTGTCGAGGCCCGGGTTCCGTGAACTCGCACGAGAGACCCTTCTCCAAAGACATCACCGGCGTGAATGGTTTCGACCACTTGATTCTCGACGACGAGGTCAACGGCCCCCTCGATAATCCCAAACATGGTTTCTCCGGGTTCCCCTTCTCGGAAAATCACATCCCCAGTTTTGTAATGTTGAGGTTCGGTTTGCTTCTGAAAAATTTCAACGGTTCTAGCGGGTTGCAGCATAATGGTTCGATTCTGATGATTACGGACTTAGGGGCTTAGGTAATGACTGTGGGTGCATTCATGCCAGTGTACTGGCGAATCTGGGCCAGGTCTTCGGCGATGGCGATAAAGTCGGCTAGGGCCGTTTGGGGATCGGCGCCATGTTGACTCGAGTCGGGTTCGTAGCTTTCGAGGTAGAGGCGCAGGGTGGCTCCTTGGGTTCCGGTTCCTGAGAGACGGAAGACGATGCGGGAACCATCGGTAAAGCCAATGCGAATGCCTTGATTTTTACTAACACTGCCATCGACGGGATCGGTATAGCTGAAGTCGTCGGCATAGTCGACTTCATATTTGCCTAAGGTTTGGCCAGGGAGGCTTTGCAGTTGCGATCGCAGTCCCTCCATCAGTTGGTTGGCGTTCCCTGAGTCGATGCCTTCGTAGTCGTGACGGGAGTAGTAGTTACGTCCATAGGTTTGCCAGTGGTCGCGCACAATCTCTTCGACGGATTGCTGACGCACGGCCAAGATGTTGAGCCAGAAGAGTACGGCCCAGAGACCGTCTTTTTCCCGAACATGGTTGGATCCAGTCCCGAAGCTTTCTTCGCCACAGAGAGTGGCCTGTCCGGCATCGAGGAGGTTACCAAAGAATTTCCAACCGGTGGGGGTTTCATAGCAGTTGATGCCCAGTTTCTCGGCGACACGGTCAACGGCGGCACTGGTGGGCATGGAACGGGCTACCCCGGCGAGGCCATCCTTGTAGCCAGGAACCAGGTGGGCGTTGGCGGCTAACACGGCCAGGCTGTCACTGGGGGTCACGAAGAACTGACGGCCTAAAATCATGTTGCGATCGCCATCGCCATCGGAGGCGGCCCCAAAGTCTGGAGCGTCGTCACCGAACATCAACTCCACCAGGTCATGAGCATAGACCAGGTTG
This sequence comes from Phormidium willei BDU 130791, assembly GCA_001637315.1. Taxonomy (GTDB): domain Bacteria; phylum Cyanobacteriota; class Cyanobacteriia; order Cyanobacteriales; family Geitlerinemataceae; genus Sodalinema; species Sodalinema willei. The sequence goes on from LSZA01000083.1 coordinate 17,336, forward strand.
GGGTCTGGATGTCCGCCGCCAAAGTCTTCGAGAGGGGTTCCGTTCTGAACGCTACCGGGAGCCGCGCCTAAGCGTTCTTCGAGAAGCAGATGGGCGTAGGGACCGGTGACGGCGTGAAGTGGGTCCATACACAGCCGAAACTGGCCAGAGGTGAGAAAATCGCGAATGCGATCGAAGTCAAACAGAGACTGCATCAAATCGGCGTAATCGGCAACCGGATCGATGACTTCGACGGTAGTTTCGTTGAGTTGGCTAATGAGTAGGGTATCGAGGTCAACATCGGGCGCTTCTAGGATGTTATAACCCTCAAGGGTCTTACTGGCTTCAAAGATAGCTGATGTAACTTTTTCTGGGGCGGGACCGCCGTTGCTAGTATTAAATTTAACGCCAAAGTCTCCCTCTGGACCGCCTGGATTGTGGCTGGCTGAGAGAATAATGCCACCAAAGGCTCCAGTTTTGCGGATGATACAGGAAGCCGCTGGGGTTGAGAGAATGCCACCCCGACCGACGAGAACCCGCCCAACTCCGTTAGCCACGGCCATTTTGAGGATGGTTTGGATGGCGGTGCGGTTGTAATATCGTCCGTCTCCCCCGAGAACGAGGGTTTTGCCTTGGTGTCCTTCAACGCTGTTAAAGATGGACTGGATAAAATTTTCAAGATAATGCCGTTGCTGAAACACCGGAACTTGCTTACGCAGTCCTGATGTGCCGGGCTTCTGGTCGGAAAAGGGTTGAGTCGATACCGTGTGTACGTTCATACGATGGGCAAACTGCAAGGGAGATATTTGACAACACCATATCAAACGCTGTGATCTCTTGAGTGGTTTCTGAGGGTCTCTTTCTCTGAAACCCGAGATCAGACTGGCCCGGAGCGCTTCCTCCGGGGGACTCCCTAGGTACTCGGCTGTGAGTCCATCACCAGCCAACCCCGCCGGACACAGTGGATGAGACGGTCGATGGCTTGCCGATCTTCGTCGCTGATTCGGTCATTGAGCAGGGCATCTCGCACTTGAGAGCGATCGCCGGGAGCCAGGGTTCCGGCGCACCAGGCTTGGAAAAAGAGATCGGCAACAGGGGGGACAAGGCAGCGTTGAGTAGACATAACAGGGAATTTGTCAATCACTTGTATGTGGAGATCCTACATTCTTAATGTTTCGTAAATAATCTACCTTGGGTATGATCCTAAAGCAAAACTTTAGAGATCGTGATCATTGACAAATTTAAGTGAATCCCCTCTTGACAAAAAAACCTGGGCGGTTTAAGCCCAGGGAATGATGTCCAAAGATTACGGTTATCCCTTATACCGTGGCAGGTTGAAGCATCTGTTGCCAGGTGGTCAAGGTCTCTAGGGAGCGATCGCGATATTTGCCATAGCGATCGCGCTTATTACGAATTCTCATCTCCAAACTGGGGATAATGCCAAAGTTCGGGGGCATGGGTTGGAAGTGTTTGGGGCTGGCTGAGGTGACAAATCCGAATAGAGACCCCATCATCGTTTCTGCGGGCATGGAGACGGGATCTAACCCCAAAGCCACTCGGGCAGCATTGGTTCCCGCTAACCAGCCCCCAGCAGCGGCAGCGGTATAGCCTTCAGTACCAATCAGTTGTCCGGCGGCCAGCAAGGTGGGGCGTTGTTGGAATTGCAGGGTGGGATGCAGCAACTCAGGGGAGTTGATAAAGGTATTGCGGTGCATGACCCCCATGCGGACAAATTCGGCGTTTTCTAAGCCGGGAATGAGGCGAAACACCCGTTTCTGTTCTCCCCAGCGGAGGTTAGTTTGGAAACCCACCATATTCCAGAGTTGTCCGGCTTTGTCTTCTTGGCGCAGTTGCACAATGGCATAGAAGCGTTCAGGCGATCGCGGATCACGAATCCCCACAGGCTTCAGGGGACCATAGCGCATGGTATCCTCGCCCCGTTTAGCCATTTCTTCAATGGGTAGACAGCCTTCAAAAAATTTAGCCGTCTCCCGCTCAAAATCTTTCACCTCCGCCTGTTGTGCCTCACACAAAGCCTGCCAAAAGGTCAGATACTGCTCTTGGGTCATGGGACAGTTGAAATAGTCCGCATCCCCCTTGTCATAGCGCGAGGCCCGAAAGGCGATATCGGTGTTAATCGATTCCCCCACCACAATGGGACTGGCCGCGTCGAAGAAGCTCATATATTGGCGGCCGGTGAGCCGTTGTAGGTCATCGGCCAGGGCTTCGCTGGTGAGCGGACCGGTGGCCAAGACGACAATCTCATCGTCGGGAATTTGCTGTACTTCCTGCCGTTGCAAGTTAATGAGAGGATGCTGGGCCAGAGTTTCGGTGAGATCGCGGCTAAACACCCCGCGATCGACGGCTAAGGCGCCACCAGCGGGGACATGATGGTGATCGGCTTTGTCAATGACAATCGACCCCAGGCGGCGCAGTTCTTCATGGAGTAATCCCGAGGCGCGATCGCTGGCTTTGGCCCCAAAGGAATTACTACAGACGAGTTCGGCCAGTTCTTGGGAATGGTGGGCCGGAGACTGTCGCAAGGGGCGCATTTCCTGAAGCGTCACCGGAACGCCCCATTGAGCTACTTGCCAAGCGGCTTCGGTTCCCGCTAATCCACCACCAATTACACGTACGTTAGGCATAATTCACATTTCAAATTTTAAACTTCAAACTAACAATTGTCCGATTTCCGCAGCGCCACGTCCGAGCAGCTTACCGCCTTGGCGTGAAACGCCAAAATAGCCATCCCCCCACACTCCCCTCTT